>JAQVKF010000008.1 GCA_028694795.1 Thermoguttaceae bacterium
GATTCCACCTCGCCGTCCGCTCGCATGAGTAGATGTTGGCAAAACGGCCAGGCGGTCTGACGGGGTAAACTGGAGGGCACTTCGAGTATTTGCCGATGGAGCTTTTCAGCTATCGAACCGAATAGAAAACCGCCATCCGGAACGCCGACGAATTTTCGCGCGGAGTTAAACGCATCTACTTCCGCGGGCGGATGGCAGAAAAATGCCATCGTGAGATCAGCGATCAGATTTTTTTGTTCTAGGGCCAAACGTTGTATCATTGCGTCTTTGAGTCCGAAATAATCGACATACAAAAACGCTTCATCTGAAGCCAAATGGTCAAAGTGTCCCGTTGGAGCCAGCTGCATATCGAGCGGATACGTTTCGTATTCGATACTCAGGCGATCCAGTGTGTCGAAAACGATCGGACAAATATAGGCGGGCAACCAAATTTTGCGATATCGTCGATGTTGTAAAATGAACGACAATCCCGAACGTCCCAAATTGATCGGAAACGCGTAAAAAAGTTTATCCGCACCATCCGTGGTCGGTGGGTATGGCAACTCACACTGTGAGGATAATTCGAATGGATGATATCCACCAATCGGATGTATATTTACCATTTTTTTTCCATAAGGTATTTTTCTTCTGTTTCAGAAATGCGGTTAAAGCCAATATTTTGATAAAATCGGATCGCTCGCATATTCTGCCTAGACACTTCTAAACACATGGATACAAACTTTTGTCGCCGGGTTTGTTCAAAGGCAATGCGCATTAACTCTTGCGCTACCCCACACCCTTGTACCTCCGGAAGTACACAGACAAAAGGAATATAAGCGTGTCGATGAACGGTATCATTGATATATGCGGCGATGAGACCAATAAGACGATTGTCACGATATGCCTCGAACGTCGTTCCAAATCGTCTCAATTTTTCCGCAAATTGGACGATATCTAAACGTTGACTTAGGCCTGGCGGTACCATAAGATCTTCGCATAGTGCCAAATAGGATTTTATGCCGTCAGTCGTACAACTATCGATTTGGTACGTGATTTCGTTCTGAAAATCAAGCCACATTTTTCGTAGCCGTCCGTTTGATTTCTGTTCAAATTCCTCTAAAAAAACGAAGCCCAACTTGCGATACACCCGAACGGCGGCGGTATTGGCCTCGTTGACGAAGAGAAAAATTGTGCGCAGTTGCAACGTTTCCTTCGCGTATTTCAGCATGAGTTGCGTGGCGAGCGTTCCATAACCACGTCCCCACACGCTGCGTTCTCCGATAAAAATATGGAATTCTGCCGCTCCGGCGTTCGTATCGATATCGCTCAGCTGGACGTTTCCGATATACTGATCATTCTCGGATAGGCAGATGGCGAATCGTTGGCAAGTGGCGTCGGTCAAGACGTGTCGAATCCAATCGCGTTCGATCTGTGGCGTAATGACACGATCCGGTCGTCCGCTGGTGTACTGCCAAACTTTTGGATCGTTCCGCCACTGCCACGAAATTTCAGCATCAGCTTCTCGAAGCGGACGAATATAAACTTCCTCCCTCATACCATATTACTCCTCGACGATGACTCGTACCATCTCGTCCATACGCGACATTTTATCGTGCATTTCGCTCATGGAACCAAATCGTAATGCCATGGTACCCAATGTACCTTGCGCACCAGTGAAAGCGAGCACCGATTCCCCTGGATGAACCATTTGCCAAAATTGCACTAAATGTACACGCTGGATCTTTTCGTCCACTTCAATTTTTTTCAAAATACCTGGGCGAGAACTATGAACGACGTAATAGGCCCAAAAATCATTCGGTTCCGCCATGGTATAATCACTGCAATCTTCACCCATCGCGGAGCGAATGACAAATTCAGTCATATCGACACCCGTAGCGTACTGAAGCACTTGGGGAATCATATTTCCCCCATTTCGACACCCGATTTCCATCAAAATCGGATGATCCGACGCATCTAAACGCACTTCAAAATTGTACCCACAGTGCTGCATTTCCAAACATGTAAGCAAACGTTGAATCTCGTCATGGATTGCTTGGTGCACCACTTGGGGTTTATCGTAAGGCCAACAACCTCCCGCGGGAACAAAAGGACTACCGCCACCACGATTGAAAATGTGGCTTCCAAACGCTCGAAAAACCAAGTTGCCTGCCCACGAAATCCCATCACCTATCACTTGCGGTCCATGGTTTTCTACAAACTCTTCAATCACAATGCGTTTGCCGCGGGAGAATCCCAACGCATATTCCACCGCATGGAAAAGTTCGTCTACGGAATCTATTTTGGATACCCCCTTGCTACCACTCGAATCAACGGGTTTTACCATCACCGGAAACACAAAGCGACCGATATCCTCACGTGCTTCCTCATAACAGCCGTAACCGCCGGATTGTGGGGTTTGGAAACCATGCCGAGCGAGATATTGACGAAATCGGTCTTTCGTCGAAAGAATCATCACCGAATCGTAAGGATTGCCCGGCAACCCGAGCTTTTCCGCAACATAAGCCGCCGTCGGAGCCGCCGGATCAGACGCATAACAAACAATGCCGTCTATTTTTAACGATTTCGCCAATTCTAATACGGCGTGCATGTCGGTCGTACTCACGTTATAGTACGCATCGGCAAAACGATGGCCCGGATTATCGGGAAGATAATCACAAGTGATCGTGTAGTATCCCAATCGTTTCGCTGTTTGGACGGAGGGAACCTGAAAAAAGGAACCGCCAAGAAGAAGAATTTTTTTTGGTGTCATATGATATTCCTAAGCCGACTTCTTCCATTCGTTGACATAGACCTTACGCTTGCCTGACGCCATCACAGGAATTTCATTCACATAAGAAATCTGAATTTCTGCATCCTCGCCCAAACACTGTTTGAGAACCGCACGTAACCTGCCTTCCTGCAAAAATTTTGACTTCACATTGAGATGCACTTCATAATTCTTTTGGGCCTTTTGAATCAATTGGTACTGAACGATCTCAGGAAATTCCCAAAGATAATTCGTAATCGTATGAGGCGACATAAAATCGCCCCGCGTATTGCAAATTAAATCCACTCGTCGGCCTTCTAACGTGGTCAGAACGCGTCTCGGTTTGCCCTGGATGATTTTCGTTTCTAATGTTCCGATATCTCCCGTATCGTAACGCAGCAGCGGCATCGCGTGATTAAAAAGATCCGTAATCACAATTCGCCCTTGCGTACCATCCGCCACCGGAACGTCTCGTTCCAAATCAAAAACCTCGAAATAGTAACTCGCCGTGTTCAGAACAAAAAAGTCTTCGTGGTCCAGTTGTTGTCCTAAAATGCCCATTTCTTGGTTCGAATAACGAGAAAGAACTGGTGCCTTAAACACTCGTTGCAGTGCGTCACGAGCCGCTGGAGAAAGCGATTCAGATGCGGTGATTACGGCACAAATATGCGGAAACGACTTCGATTCGTCACCTTTGGCAAGCATATATTTACCGAGTCGTTCATAAACGGAGGCGTAACCGAACAACATCGTTTTTTCACGATAGTGCTGAAAATCTTCACGTAGTGAATCCAAACGTGCGTCGCTGAGATCCGCCGCGTCAAGGAGTGTCATATTCATTCCCCACAGTTTCCACGCCGGTTTACGCGTCGCGGAGGTTAATCCGCGAATAAACACAAGATGGTCACGAACTTTGAACCCTTCCGGGTGAAAAGCTAGAATTTCCGCCAAAACGCGATAACGTTTGTTCATTTCCTGATAAACCGAAAATGGCGTACCAGTCGAGCCGCTCGTGCTCATTTTATGCAGTTTTTGATCCGCGTATTCCGGCGACATGAACTGATCCGGCTGAGACTTAATGATCATTTTGTTAATCACAGGAAGCTCTTCGAATCGTTGCGATCTGGTAGATTGATAGAAGGGCACCTGCCGCATTGCGTATTGAAAAATCGACTTTCGATAACCGTCGACCACCGATTGCAGAGGCTCGCCACCGTTCAAAATACGCTCGATATCGGCTAAATTTTTACGAACCGCTCCCCCGCGAAAACATGCGTCGTAAATCCAGTATCCTACTCGACGAATATTCATGATATTCCTCTATTCCTCTTCTATGCAGTAGTTTTCAAAATCTGGGGAAACCTCTGCGAATCTATGGACAATAAAAACCTCGGAATTCCACTGCTTAAAAGTTCGATATACATCCATTTTCTTCCCCAACTTGATTTTTCCATATCCACGACTACGAAAGGATGGGACTCATTCGTTTGATCATCTCATCGTCCTCTTTCAATCGTCCGTTAAAATAAATATGCTTTTGCAACCGATCAGGAGAAAAATCTTCTTCCAAGAGGAGCGAAGTATCCGGTTGAACAAGATACTTCCAACTCACAATCTTAACCGTATCTTTAGAAAATTCTACCGTAGGAATACCGATCTTTCGCACTGCGGACAAAGGCGTGTAATGGAAATTTCCATGCGCAAGCGTTGTCATACAAAAAATGAAATTACCTAATGAGTACATAATGGGACATTCATCCCAGTATTCGTAGGATAATTGGATATGACACTGACCTCCGTAGACAAGCGACGCGCCGGCATTCACCATGCTTCGACCAAGAAAACGATGTTCCAATGGAGGTTCAAAACTGATATCTCGATCTCCCCAATGGCAGCACACGATGACGTGATCTACGTTCCTTTTCCACTGACGAATATCTTGTAGTACCCTATCTGGTTCCAACACATTTACATGCAGTGGCGATTCATCCGGTAAACCGATATTTTCGATCACTTTTTTTTCAGGGCCGATATAATTGAGCAACGCGAAAGAAATGCCTTCTTTTTCAAAAAGGAAGGGTGCCGCGGCTTCCTCCGAAGAAAATCCTACACCAAGACACCCTATGCTGTGTTTCTCAAAGAAAGCCAATGTGGCTTGGGCACCGGACAAATTTCCATCATAAATGTGGTTATTAGCCAAAGTAACTGCGGTCAAGTGAAACGAAAGTACGGACTGGGCGGCTAGTTCCGTCGTCAACAAAACGGCTCTTTTCTCCTTGCGAGGGTTGGTTTCCAAATCCCCAACGAGTGGGCATTCCCAGTTTCCAAAACGAAAATCATAATCACCCAATAATGCGCTAATTTCACGATGATTCCTACGAACTGCCGGAATATTGGCTGGTGAACAATGGAAACCATCGTAACTGATATCACCGAAAAACTGTATCTTAACCATTTTATTTCCCAATTACCAACTGACATACTTCGTCCATCACCGAGTCGGACAGATCAGGCCAAAGTGGCAGACTCAACACACGGCTCGACACATCGTGTGCCACGCTCAAACTACCCACACACCGAGATTCGCAAAAAACAGGCATATCACTCAGCAGCGGCCAAAAATAACGACGTGGAAAAATCTGACGTTCACGCATCCGTTCGACCACCGTCTTCAGCCTCGATTCATCACGCAACAAAACCGCGAAATAACTGTAGTTATATTCCGAAGCGTCATACTTTTGGAACGTGATGTCCGGAATACGCGACAGAATTGAGGTATATCGCTCACAGCGCTCTCGACGTTTGCTCAAAATTTCTGGCATGTGAGCTAAATTCGCAAGGCCAACGGCCGCCGACACTTCGGTCATTTTCGCATTCGTGCCGATCGCCGTCTGTGCTTGCGAACCATCCACATCCATGCCGAAAAAACGCAACTGACGCAAGCGGCTTCGGAGAGCCGCATCTTCCGCAAAACAGGCACCGCCTTCGACTGTATGGAACAGTTTGGTCGCGTGAAAACTAGTTGTCGAGCAATCGCCCCAAGAAAAAATCGACCGACCTCCCGCGCAAACCCCAAAGGCGTGCGCAGCGTCGTAAATCAAGCGAATATCATGTCGTCGCGCGATCGCTTCCAAACGGACCAAATCGCATGGACAACCAAATACGTGAACCGCGAGAATGGCGGAAGTTTGGGGCGTGATCGCCGCTTCGACCGCATCGGGATCGATATTCCATGTTTCCGGATCGATATCGACGAAAACCGGTTGGCAGCCGACACGACGAATCGCTGTCGAGGTCGCCACGAACGTGAATGGTGTCGTAATCACTTCGCCATGAGCGTCTAACGCCTCCAACGCTAATTCTAAGGCGATCGTACCGTTTAGCACCGTCACGGTTTGTGGAACGCCCAAATATCCAGATACTTGACGCTCTAATTCGAGAAGCAGCGGACCGTTATTCGTTAAATACGCTCGTTCCCAAACACCTTCTAAAAGTGAGGTCACTTCCGAAAGCGGCGGCATAAATGGCCGCGTTACATACACTGGTTGACGTGATTCCACGTGACGAAATTCCCTTATGCTTGACGAGGTTGGGTTGAAAATAGACGAATGGAAACGTGGTCGAAGGCAATTTTCCAACCAAAAACACCTCTCGTAAAATCAAATTTCATGGGTATGATCGCCGCATATCCACGCTGGGCCAGTTCCTATCCGCCTTTTGGGAGGCTGTGCCTACGGTTAAACGACCTTGTAAAAACCATTCGTCGAGGTCACTCAATCCAGGTGAGACTGCGTATAATCTTGAATCTGTTCTCGAATGTATTCGTAATACGCGCCTTTAGCGCCACGAACATGTTCCAAAACAGCTTCTGGCGAGATAAATCGCTGGACCATACCAATTTCTTCCAGACACGCCACCTTCAAGCCCTGGCGTTTTTCGACCGTTTCGATAAAGGTCGAGGCTTCCGACATGGAATCGGGCGTACCGGTATCCAACCATGCGATGCCACGGCCAAGTACCGCGCATTTTAACCGATTTTTCTCCAAATAGATAGCATTAAGCGACGTAATTTCCAGTTCTCCACGGGCGGAAGGCTGGACCTGTTTCGCATACTCACTCGCATGACTGTCATAAAAGTAAATACCAACAACCGCGTAGTTCGATTTCGGTTGAGCGGGTTTTTCTTCTAGGCTAAGTACATGCCCATTTTTGTCGAATTCGACGACGCCGAAACGATGTGGATCACGGACGCGGTACCCGAAAATGATGGCTCCGGAACCTGTCTCTTCCTTGCCAAAGGGTGGCGAGGCGTCTCCGGAAGAAACCTCTGCGGCGGCTTCTCGCAACAGCCGAACCAGTCCCGCACCATAAAAAATATTGTCGCCCAAAATCAAACAGACGGGTGAACAAGCCAAAAATTCTTCGCCGATGATAAACGCTTGAGCCAAACCCTCTGGACGCGGTTGTTCTGCGTAGGTGATGGAAATCCCCCATTGTGAACCATCACCCAGCAGACGTTCGTACTGTGGTAGGTCTACCGGTGTCGAAATGAGCAAAATTTCACGAATTCCGGCGAGCATCAGGACGCTCAGCGGATAATAGATCATCGGCTTATCATAGATTGGCAAAAGTTGTTTACTGACCGCGAGAGTCATGGGGTGGAGCCGTGTACCGCTACCACCGGCCAGAATAATACCTTTCATGCGATGTTCCTCATGGTCCTGTTTTTGTATAGCAAGTCGAATGGTCTTTATTGAACCCGGTCCTTACCCATGGATGCTATTGCTAATACTCTACACTAACCGACCGCGCAGTAGCCGGGAGGGTAAACCAAGCGGCAGTACCAGCGACAGGTAAAAAGTTTGCGCATTTCCGGGGAAAATGTCTTTCAGGACGTGTTCACATATAATCACATGGTAAAAACCATGGCCAAGAATGAAATAACCGTAATCGTGGCGGTCTGTATCGGTTGATATTGAAGTTTGTACGTCTAGTAAAAAGTTTTGGAAGGGTGTTTGAGGGGAAACTTTTTGTAAAAAGTTTCCTTTCATTGGTTCTTCGTCCCAAAAAAGTTTGACAAAAAAGCATTTTGGCAGAAAATGCACAAACTTTTTTGAACTTTTTACCTGACACTGGTACAGCCGATCGCTCCGATTAAGGTGGCAACTTGTGTGAACACGCCCCAATAAAACCTGTTCAAACGAGGAATCGCATATAGGGGGAAACGTTCGATTGCATGGTCGTTTGCCCGACAGAAGTCGGGTAAAAGTGTTTTTCCTCCAAACCTCTGCTCGACCAACGGGGATTGGACGAGCGACAATGGCCTAAAACTCTTTAATATACACACAAACCCCAACATCAATAAGCATGGGCATGCCGAACGACCGCTTGCGATCCGATGCTTTCGCTACTTAAATATACCACATTACGTGCTGTGATACACGATCAATATGGAAGTGCCGTCTCACCGCCACCCATCGTGCCCGACGCGCCCCATACCCCGTACTTGCTTCCCCCCTTTGCCACCGTCGCGTTCGCACTGTCATCGCCCGCGTCAATGGTATTCGAAACAAATCGAGTACTTCCGTCGAACATGGAGACATTGACGCCACCAAAATGATAACTCGACGCGTTGATGAGAGGCCGGGTCGTTTCGTCACCCTGTGTGCAAGAAGCGGTATTCGGAGGCAAAATCGTCAAAAATCGCGTCCTGGTCATCCGAGCGTCGTACCATTTTGCGCTCAGCCACTCATGGTTCGCATGCGCAAGTGATTCGGGCATTTCAGATAAATTTTGGGCGCAATCGGCGGGAATAGCCTTGGATTCCGTTGCATTCCAGTCCGTGAAGACGCTCGCGTTTTGCCTTGGTTGCGCCATGGCCCTGCCCGTCGCAATCCGTGATTCCGCAAACGCTACGGTATTACTCGTCCCGTCAGTGACTTGAGCTATGCTTCCGTAAAACGGCTTGGACGCATCTGGAGTCGCGGCAAAAGAGTTCCTTGGTTTCCACTTCGGATCATTCCGGTCCGCATCGGAAAAAACTTCCACGCGATCGCCCGAACAGGCGTGATAGCTGATCGCCGTGGGTACCGCCTGAGCGGTTGCGTCACTCGGACATGTTAAGCGAAATGTACTGGATGACATCTCCGCGGGATCCAGTTTGTCGATGGTGTCCAATTTGGACATTTTCGCCGTAATTTGCTCATAAGCCGCCTTCTGTTCTATGTACGGAAACAGTGGCAGAAACGCACTCTGACCCTGGACACCTACCCCCGCGGGAAATCGGTTGTTGGTATCATGGTAATTATGGCTCGCGAGAATCCATTGACGCAGCTGGTTCGCACACTGTGAACGTCGCGCGGCCTCACGTGCCGCTTGCACCGCCGGTAATAACAGAGCGATTAAAATCGCGATGAGCGCAATGGACATGGCCATATCGGCTCCGGAAAAACCTCGTCGTTTCCAAATACTTCTCATGAGACATCTCCTTGAAAAAGTGTCTAACATATAGGAATCCATTTCGGTACCACGCCGGCTTCCAATATCCCTCGGAAGTTATCTATCTCATTTCGTTTGAAAATGTGACACATTCGAACTTGACCACAAGCGATTTTGTCGAAAAAATCTCGCATAAAAACGCAAAATCAAATGAAATAGGCATTATTTTCTATGAAATTCCGCTTTCATTCCATCCTAACGGAAGGATCCGTTCCATAAAAGTCGCACTCGCGATTTCTCTGCTAGGATTTTTGGTTTTTATTCCTGAATGCTAAAACGGTATCCCGCGTCGCGCAGCGTCACGAGATATTTCGGTTCAGACGGGTTTTCTTCGATAATTTTGCGTAATCGCCGCATAAATTGATCCGGGGCACGTGTGTTTAAATGTCCGGGTACTCCCCAGACACGTTCGAGCAGTTCACGCCGTGAGACGATCGTGTCCTCATGTTCGAGAAAGTAACGCAAGAGCTTCATTTCAAGCGGCGTCACACGTGTCACTACCGCATCACGCCGCACTTCTAGGTGTTCAAAATCAACCTGCACATTTCCAAAAGTGTAAATTGCCGGAATCGGTTTCAACTTCACCGCGGTGGTGTTGAAGGTCAATTCCGTTGGCCTTGTGTTATCGATTCGCCGCTGATACATTGCCAATAATGACTTGACTCGAATCAAAAATTCATCCAGATCGAACGGTTTTTGGAGATACTGATCCGCTCCGACCTCGAAGCCACGTGTTCGATCTTCCGCGAGCGTCCTTGCACTGAGAATCATGATTGGCATAATCTGTTCCTGAGCGCGTAGGGCTTCACAAACGGCGTATCCGCTCATCCCTGGCAACATGAGATCAAGCACGACGAGATCGACTGGTTCGTGTTCAAGAAACTCGAGTGCCGCCACACCCTCGCCAAATGCGCTCACACGATACCCTTCCGCTTCCAGATTATATCGAAGCAGTTCCGCGATATTTTTTTCATCTTCGACAATCAGAATATGTTTCATCACATGGTCCATAGGATCAAATTCTCAATATTTCCAATGATAATGGCCGGAATCGCAACCAATCAGACGCAAGACCATCATAATTATTTTGCACACCATACCTTTCCCGGAAGTGGAGGTCGTCTCGCTATCCCAATTCGTCGCATGGAACGAGTATCCCCACCACATGCAATGTCATACGTATTCTGAAAAGTCCGAAAAATGCCGCGACGTGGACCGCCATTTCATAGTATAACCCACCGTGACGGAAAAGAAAACTTATTCCCCAACAGTTTGTCGATTCCGTGTAAAAATGTCCGCTATATTTAGCGAATGGAAGCGATTTTCTACATCAGAACGATGCGAGGAATAACCGATACTCTCTAGTGGCAAGCGTCCAAAGCTTCTCGACAATTTTGAAAAAAAAGATATAACAGAGGTTAGGAGCTTCGGTGCGTGTTTGGGATTGGATCAAATGTAGCGTATGGGAAAGTTGTATGAGTTCATCGCAAGAAATCGTCATCACAGGCATAGGGATAGTTAGCCCCATTGGTTCAGATACCGAGACTTTTTACCAGTCGCTCCTGAATTTGCGTAGTGGAGTTCATGAATCGACGTTTCCCGGTTTATCGCAGGAGATTTCGTGGTTAATCGGAGGTCGAATTGTCGATTTTCGCCCGGAGAAGGTGGTTAAACCGCGTAAGAATCTTAAAGTGATGAGTCGTGACATCCAGCTGAGTGTGGTGGCGTCGATTCCAGCGATGCAGAGCGCGGGGTTAGCGACCAGTGATAGTCCAGGCCGTCCCGCCCCAGAACGGATTGGAGTTGTCTGTGGAGCCGATCTGATGGCGGTCAATCTGCAAGAACTTGCGCCTGCGTTTTACAAATGTATTGAAACTTGTGAAAACGATGACCTGCAGAATATTGATCTCGGTTGGTTTAATATTATGGAGGAATGGGGTTGTAAGGCGTTTCCCGAAATTTTTCCACTTTGGATGCTCAAATATCTTCCGAATATGCACGCTTGTCACATTGCCATCGCTCAGGACGCACGTGGTCCGAATAACTCGCTGACTTTGGGCGAATGTTCCTTTGCGGCGGTTTTGGACGAAGCTTCCTCGGTCATTCGACGGAATGCGGCCGATTTAATGATCGCTGGTTCCGTGGGCGATTATCTTCATCCGAACTGTATTTTACCACGTTATTCATTTCCATTATCCTCACGTCGTCCAGTGGAAACTGCGTGTCGTCCGTTCGATCGCGAGCGAGCGGGGGCGGTGCTGGGCGAAGGAGCCGGGATGTTCGTTTTAGAACGGCGTGATCGTGCGGAAACACGTGCAGCGAAAATTTTGGGGACGCTTGTCGGCGTTTCCAATGGGTTTGAATCGCGAGTCGATGGTCTGATAACGGGTCACGGTTTTCACGCGGTGATCCGTTCGCTTTTGGCGAAAACAGGGGTACGACCAGACGAAATTGCCCATGTTAACGCCAGTGCGATGGGGCTGCTGGAGGACGATCGCGCCGAAGCGAGGGCGATTCGAGAAACGTTGGGAGATGTTTGGGTAACGGCCCCGAAGAGTTTCTTTGGCGATCTCGGTGCGGGTGCCGGTTCGGTGGAATTGGCTGTGAGTCTGCTCGCATTACAGCGACGTGAGGTGCCGCCGACCTTAAATTATGACACACCTGATCCGGAATGTCCCGTGCGAGTGGTGGGCAGTACGGCGATTCCGGAAGATCGGCCTTACGCCATTTCGCTCAATCATACCCATGCCGGCAACGTCACCGCCATACTCATTCGTCGTGATTGACCGATTGGCTGGGTTCTCACCATATCGCCCTTTTTACCTGACACTGGTACTGCCGCGTCGCTGGTTGACCATCCAATTCGTGGTCGGGCACTTCCAGATTGGGGCGGTAGCTTTACCTTGTGATTGTGTGAACACGCCCTAGTTGGCGGTGGCGACCGGGGCCCCCGTGGCAAATTTGGCCGTTGTCCAGACCCAAAGCGGTGAGCTAAAGACGGTATTGTTGGAGTGCAGTGCTTGGTTCCATGGCACCATATACGCAATAGAGAGTCCGGAATTGACCTCGGTTACGTAAACGATATCCATGGACGGTCGAACGTTTCCGCCGGTTTTATAAGCGTCAATGGAACCGGTGACCATGGTGAATTTGGGCGTTTTGGGAATTTCGGCCCCATGGACTTTCGCGGCGGCCAGCATATCGTCCGCGACGTTGGCGACCCAACGGCTCTGTACGGGCAGATTTCTTACACGTGCGGGGACAATCCCTTCGAGCAATCCGGTCGTGGTGTCGAAAAAGAAAAGTGCCTCGACCGCGCCGTCCATCCGTGCGGTACAGGTGATGACGCTTCCCGTACGGTCCGTGGCGACCGCATGTAACGGCGAATCGGTCCAACGAACTAGCCCCATGACCAGTAATAATCCCGCAAGTCCGAGTGTGAGTGAAAGAATTTGAGTTTTTTTCATCGTATGAGCCCTTTTATAGGAGGACGAAAGTTTTTATACAGGTGAACTTTATCTCGTTGAATGGACGGTTTTACCCACGATTCATGGTCAAAAACGGGGTTGTCAAGATTCGCTCGGACCTGTTAAAGCCGATATTTGCACCAACTAACCCAAGATCAGTATATGAAAAAGCGGCTTTCGATTCCAGAGGAATTTTGACATTTTCTGTGTGGTGAAATGTTATTTCTTTAGAATTATCGATTGGGGGGCTTTGAAACGATTTCGCTGGCGGTTAGAATGGGGGGAATCTATTTCGGTTGTGCGAGAAGATTCGTCTTTGCTCCATGGATCGTCTGCGTTCTGTCGGGCCGCGTGTCGAACTTTTCTCGCCGAAATAGATGGTGGATCGTCTGGATGAGTAGAGTATCCGTATCGGACACAATGAATACAATGGCTCTCGTAGGACTGGAGTTTTAAGATGGGGTTTGGAAGTGGTTGGCATTGGATTATCGTTCTTGTGATCGTTCTGTTGCTGTTCGGCAACCGTCTGCCCACGATGATGCGTTCGCTCGGTCAAGGCGTCACGGAATTCAAGAAGGGTATCGAGGGCGGTAAGAAAGAGGGCGAAGACGAAGAAGAGGACGAAGAAGAGGAAGAGGAAGTTGCCCCGAAGAAAAAGAAGAAGAAAAAAGTCGATGTGACGGAAAACGATGAAGAGTAATCTTCGAATGGTTTGAAGGAAATTTAATCATATTGTTGCCGATGTTTTTCGAGGTCGCTTCTAGGGGAAACGTTTCTGAAGTGACCTCTTGGAGAGGCTCGGTGTTTGATTTTCCGATGGTTCGGTGGAGATTGCCGGTATTTTCGGCATTTTCCGCGGAATGTGTATGTTGCGAATATTTTTCGAAGAAAAGTCGAATCGAGGAAACCACTATGCCACTTGCGCTTTTTGAATGGCTAAGCAATACCGAAGTGATTATTATCGGGATCATCGGGATTATGCTGTTCGGCAAAGATCTTCCGGAGATGATGCGCAAATTTGGCAAGAAAGTGACCGACATTAAACGTAATGTGGACGCGTTGCAAGGGGATCTGAAGTCGGCAGCGGGTTCGTTTCAGAACGAAGTCGGCGGCTCAATGCGTTCGGTCACCGATTCGATGCGTTCGCTCGACAACACGATTAAACAGGCGAGTGATTCCATGCAGGAGTCCGTGGATGGTACCACTCCCAAAAAAAAGAGATCCTCTTTCGCTAACGATTCCAATCGCGACGAACCCGTGACGAAAAAATTTGCTCCTCCAGAAGAAGACGCTCTTGATGTCGTTGCGGATGCCGCAGAAGCTGCGAACGGAGGTGATAGCGAACCTCGTTCGGGTGGAGAGCATGGTGGAAATAGGGAGATTGAGAATCTGGCGAATTTGGGAGATTCTGCGAAATGGACAGACTCTAAAACGACTGGTTCGAACGCTTCGACGGGATCGACTGATTCATGAGGCGAGCGTTTTCGATTGTTCTCGTGGGTTTCGTGATCTTCCGAATAGCGATACTATGGGTGGGAGCGGTGCAAGGTTTTGCATTTTCGGACGATCCGGACGCTTACCGCGCGCTAGCGGAGAATTTTCTCAATACTGGAACGTTTGGGAATGGCGAAATTCCAACGGCGTATCGTCCGCCGCTCTACCCGATGCTGCTCGTTCCCGCGGTTCAATTAGGGCGTTTGTGTCAATCGGAGATGGTCTTTCGCCTATCAGTAGCAATGCTCCACTCGTTCCTCATACTGCTGACACTTGTGGCGACGTGGCGACTCGCGTGGCGGCTGTTTGCTCAACCGCAAAATGCGGATGATGGCGAAAATGTAAAAAATACGCTGCGAACAAAAGATTCACACAACACAAAAAATGTGTCGAGTATCGCCGATGATGCGGTTGCTGTGCGTCCGCAGGCGGTTCGTTCGGGGTGGTGTGGTTGGTTGGCGGTGGCTGGCGTGGCGTTTGATCCGGTTCTCGTTCAGCAATCGACCCAGTTGATGACGGAAACAACGGCGGTTTTCTTTGCGGCGATTCTGTTGTTGCTCGGTAATCCGGTGATTGAATCGACGGACTCGAACGGTTGGATTCGCATTTCATGGTGGCGAGTTCCGCTGACGGGGCTGCTTTTCGGATTGGCCACGCTCTGTCGTCCCGCATTCCTGCCATTTTGCGGTGTGATGACGCTGCTCTATCTGATTCCTATTTTGTGTAATCCTTTACTGCGCAAGACGTTATGCGAATGGAATCCACTATATCGTACCGCACGATCATATTCCCATACGCACCAGGCTAGAAAAAAAACGCAAGCGACGCAAGATGCAATTTCTGCGATGAATTTATTGCGGACGATCTTGGCGTGGGGTGTTTTTGTTCTATGTGGATTGTTAGTTTTGCTGGTGTGGGGAGGTCGTAATCGAATTTGTTTTGGGCATTCGATTTGGACGACGACGCACGGTGGTTATACGTTGTTGTTGGGGAATAATCCCGATTTTTACGAGTGGTTGCGTCATGGCGACACGACGCAACCGTGGAATGCGGAGCGGCTTCAGCGGGAGATTGCCCGACGTAATCCGTACACAGCGGGAATTCCGCTTGGCATGCCCGATCCGTCCGGTCGGATTCGGACGCCGGAAAATCTGGCCATTCCTCAGCGGACAGCGATACAAAGATCCAAACCAGTGCCGGAACATATAACGACGGAAACTTCTGAATCGATACCCGTGGCTAAGTCCGATTCCTTTTCCACCTCGGCCCCTGATCGAGCTGCGGAGGAGACGACGTATCTCACGCATATGCCGAAAATTCGGGTTGAACAGGTGACAGGCGAGTTGGCGTTAGATGTTCAGTTGACGCGTTGGGCAAAACGGACAATTCGTGAGGATCCACAAGGTTTTGGTCTGGCGATTGTGTGGCGATTGTCGCGTTTTTTGGGTATCAAATCGTTGGGGCCGCCAGTGGACTCGCCGCTACGTGCCGTATTAGGATGGGGAATCGCGGTTTACTATACGCTGGAGTGGGGGCTGATTGGGCTGGCAATCCTCGGTGTGTTTTATGATTGGTGGTGTCGTAAGGGGCGGCGTTCCGTGTGTGGTGTCAAAACGTTTGGAAGCGATTCTGAATCGGCGTTTGCGTGTTGGCTATCGGGTTGGATATTGATCGGCGTGACGGTATCGGTACACACATTGTATTGGACTGATATGCGTATGCGAGCGGTTTTGGTGCCCATTCTCGTATTGCTGGCCGTGCGTGGCGTTTTATGCTCGTCGCGTTTTCGACCGAAGTGTCTCCAGTCTCAGGTCAGCTCATGAATGGGGTGGGTTGGACCACGTGACGCGGTTACCAATTTTGCCTGACATTGGCACTGTCAACGCCTAATAAAAAAACTCCTGGCCCATTACACGGACAGTCGGGTTGGAATATTCGGGCGATATGCAACCTATTCGGTCCGTGAGGACCGAGAACAAAACAAAGATCCAACATTCCCGCAGATATAGGCAAAAATATGCAACATCCAACATGGTCGTACCAGGACCGACGATTAAACGACAGAATCGAACGCAGCGAACGTCTGAATTTCGAAGAGAGCGAGCTTCTTTTCCAATCCGATTGTGATTTACATCGGCTGGGACAATGGGCAGATCACGTTAAAAAACGCTGGCACAGCGATACGGTCTACTATAATCGAAATGTTCACCTGAATCCGACGAATATATGCCGTATTCGCTGCCCACTTTGTGCATTTAGCCGCGATCCACACGATCCAGACGCCTATCTCATGACGCATGACGAGGCAGTGGCTCATGCGAGGCGACTGATTTATGGGGAGACCATCAGCGAAACCTTGGGTGCGACCGCGTCACGTTTCCCCCGCGCGACGGAGTTGCATATCGTGGGCGGAATCCATCCGGAACTGTCATATGGCTGGTATCGCGAGCTGATTCGACGATTGCACGAAAGCTGTCCGGAGGTGCTGATCAAGGCGTGGACAGCGGCAGAGATCTACTATTTTGCGCAGAGTATGCGGCAAACGATAGAGACGATTTTGCGAGATTTGCAATCGGTTGGCTTGACGATGCTTCCGGGTGGCGGCGCGGAGATTTTTGCACCCGCGATTCGCCAGCAAATTTCGCCGAATAAAATTGACGCCGATTGCTGGCTCGAAGTACATCGTGTGGCACATCAATTGGGCATGAAGACAACGGCAACAATTCTTTTTGGGCATATAGAATCGGCAGCGGATCGTGTTGATCATCTTTTTCGATTACGCGCATTGCAAGACGAAACACATGGTTTTGTCGGGTTGGTACCGCTGGCGTTTCATCCGCATGGTACACGTTTGGCCGATCGGGTTGCCACACGCCCAGACGCGGCAGAATCGCTCCGGATGATTGCCGCCGCGCGACTGATTCTCGACAATGTACCGCATATAAAGGCGTATTGGATTTCGCTCGGTGTAGCGACCGCTCAGCTCGCATTGGGATATGGAGCGGATGATCTCGACGGAACGGTTTGCGAGGAGAAAATCCATCACGACGCTGGTTCCACATCGCCTCAATCGCTAAGCGTCGCACAGATTGAACGGCTCATTCGTGAAACGGGCGGCACCCCCTGTGAACGCAATTCTCGATATGAGAAAATCGGCGGTATCGGTTGAAAATCGTATTTACGCCCCTGCCGCTTAGGTGTAAAATTTTTTCATCGTCGGATGCGCAGTTCTACTGGTGACTTAAGCTGAGCGAGAATTGATGGGCCGGCACGAGTGACAGATAAAAAGTTTTGGTTCGACGCACGATAATTAGACAAGGTATCAGAAGAGGAAACAAGACCGATGAACAAGCAGAATTTGCCCGATCGTTACGCACCAAATACTCCATTTCATCCGGCGAGTTTTGCGGACTTTTTGCCCACTGAACAGCTTCGTCAGATTCAATCGCAACGTCTGCGACATACTGTGCGTCGCGCGTATGAACATGTTAGGTTTTACCGCGATCGAATGGATAAACGCGGGTTGACTCCGGAAGATATTCGTTCGGTCGAAGATATCAGTAAATTTTCGTTCACCGTCAAAAATGATCTGCGTGACACCTATCCGTTCGGTCTATTCGCCTCGCCCATGGAAGAGATTGTGCGTCTGCACGCTTCGAGCGGCACGACGGGCAAACCGATTGTCGTGGCTTACACGCAACAGGATATCGAAGTGTGGAAAGAGGTGGTGAAACGCGCATTTTTAGCGTATGGTTTGCACCGTCGAGATATTATTCAGGTAGCGTACGGTTACGGGCTTTTTACAGGCGGTTTAGGAGCGCATTATGGAGCGGAAGCGTTGGGTGCGACGGTGATTCCGATTTCCGGCGGCAACACGGAGCGTCAAATCATGCTCATGCGTGATTTTGGCGCGACGGCCATCTGTTGCACGCCGAGCTATTTCCTGCATCTGATTGGCCGAGCGGAAGAGATGGGGATTGATCTGCACGATCTTCCGATTCGCGCGGGAGCGTTCGGAGCGGAACCGTGGACCGACGAAATGCGGCAACGGATTGAAGAATCGAGTGGGATTAAGGCGTATAACATTTACGGGCTTTCAGAGATTATCGGTCCAGGCGTTGCGGCGGAATGCCACTGTCAGGAAGGGTTGCATATCTTCGAAGATCATTTTTATCCGGAAATTATCAATCCTGATACCGGTGAGGTGTTGCCAGATGGTACGCCTGGCGAATTGGTGCTAACGACGCTCTCGAAAGAGGCGATGCCAATGTTACGGTATCGTACCCGCGATCTGACGATGATCATGACGGAACCATGTGCGTGTGGGCGAACGATACGGCGTATTCGACGCATTGTCGCTCGCAGTGACGACATGTTTATTATTCGCGGGGTTAACGTTTTTCCATCGCAAATTGAGGCCGCGTTGCTCTCGATCAAAGAAGCGTTGCCGCATTATCAGATCGTTTTGACACGTGAAAAAGGACTCGACCAGATTGAAGTGCAGATTGAGGTATCGAGCGAGTCGGCCAATGACGACCGAGTGCGTGTTGTGGAAGATTTGCGAGATCGCATCGCCATGGCGATCAAAGAAACGATCAATATCCGTGTCAAAGTGACGCTCAAACAGCCGAATACGCTGCCGCGTAGCGAGGGAAAGATCCAACGTGTCATTGATCAGCGACAACTGTAACGCTTCCGGTATCGGCTCACGAATCCTTACCTCAAGGTGTCGGACAAAGGCGTCCCGCCTTTTGGCGTGGACTCGTGGGTACTCGAGGATGAGATATGGAGATGAAGACTCCCGTGACATGGCGAAAGAGGTCCGAGAATAATGGATTACAGCTTTGCGAAGAATGCACGTGAATGTTCTGTGACCCATCGCGTTTTCGCACCGGGTGAGGCGTTTTATTCGTTGCTGATTGAGGAGATGAATGGACGCTTTACCCGTCGCGACTATTCGGTCGAGGCGTGGAATGATCTGCAACGTGATCCGGAGTATCCCAAAATGGACGGAGTCGTCGGATTTTGGAAGTCGAAAATCCCCGATCTTTCTTCTAAACGACAACGTTGGGCACCGAATGAGATTTTGCTGCGTTACTTCGAGGAACTCGAAAATCGTCCCGATTGCGACGACACCCGTTACGTGTTAGCTTTGCTGCTTGTGCGACGTCGATTGCTCGTTTGCGATGATGAACATACGGAAGAAGACCGTTCATTTCTGACCTTGCATGATCCGAAACGCGACCTGAACTTCGAAGTGGAAGTGCTAACCCCTTCAACCGAACGTTATGACGCTATTCAACAACAGCTTGCTGAACTATTACAATAACGTTTAACAAAAAGAGCGGGGCAGGACGGAGAAGCTGTCCTAACCTCGCTCGTGCAGGTCACCTGAATACGCTTAAAAGGTTATCGTGGAATGGTACTGGCCTGTGTTGCCGTGGAGCTGAACGTGGCGTCATCGGCGACCGATTGCACGAGTTCAGCGTTGAGACGTTCGACTTCTTCCGCGAATCCGAGCAGTAGGGACATATCGGCGATCCGGTTGATGCGTCGTGGAATGCCGCCGCTCACACGGTGCAGCACTTCGACCGCTTCTTCATCAAACGGCGACTCGACCGCCCCGGCGATTTCCAGTCGATGGGCCACATATTGCCCGGTTTCTTCCATAGAAAACGGTGGCAACAGTGAGCGTCCGCAGAGGCGTTCTTCCACATGCGGCAAGCGATTTAACATGGGTAACAATCCGGGTTGACCGCTCAAGATGAGGAACAGCCCATGGTGTGTCTCGTTGTCACCGAAGTTCAACAACAGTCGCAAGGTTTCCAGTGCGGGCGGCGAGAGCCGATGGGCTTCTTCCAACACGAGGACGGTCTGAATTCCACGGTGTAGATTCTCCTGTAATTGTTGTTCGATCCGTCGAACACTCACACGCACTTCTGGCGTTGGCGTGAAGACCATATCGCTGCTGGTCGCCATTCCGGAGGCCCATGCGACCCGCTCGGCGATCTCTGCCAACAGTTCTGGAACGGGCATTTCCGGAAAGAGAATGGGTATCCAGAGTCGCGTGTCTGAGACGAGCGATTGACGCAGATGCCCCAGCAGTGTCGTTTTGCCGACGCCCGATGGTCCGCACAACACAATGCCGTGCTGTTGATGATCAATCGCGTAGTGCAGTTTCAAAATCGCTGCCGAAATTGCTTCTGTTGCACAAAAATATTTCGACGTATCACAGTCATCAAATGGGCGTTCTTGTAATTTCCAATATTGAGTATACATAGGTTTTTGCCTTTTCGTACCGATTCCACTTGAGTTGAATGCACTCGTGCGATTTTGGAAGGAATTGGAAGGAATACGGGTTGGGTTAAAAACGCGACGGATTGACCGCTAAGGGACATTGACCGTTGGGGTGTCGCGAGCGATTTTCCATAAACAATCGCCACTGTAAACGCCCAGCCAACGCACCGTCACATTCGACAAAGGTTCGATTCCAACGAGGACGTTGGAAATCATTCACGGTTTCGTGGCCGCCTGTTCCGAGACGCCCGTGGAGCATCCTAACTAGGCCTGTCCGCAAAAATTATCGATCACAGCCACCGTGATCAATCCACAGCGGTGTAACTCCTGTACGGCTTGAAGCGTCACGGCGTTGGAAACAGTTCCAGCGTCCCGCACGAGCAACACACAATCGAGCATGTTTCGCATCCAAGCGAGTCGTGGCTGGATGGCCAAATGGCATCGTTCGCTCAGCGTTTGCGCTTTCGAGCGAGGTTCCGTGACGGCATCTTCCGATTTGGTCAGTCGTTCGCCGGAGAATGTGACAGGAGCCGTGTTAAAGGGCGGTTCGAGCAATACTCCGCAGTCGAGCAGCACGCAATCTCGGTCACCGCATAGTTGTTCGACCATCGCTTCCAATACGGAGGTCATCACGGCGGGATTTTGTGCCAATCCATGTGACGGCAACAGTTCCAGTTCGCTATCTGTGTTCTGAATTAACCGTTTGGAAAGTTCAGCGGCGAGCGAACGTGGGTCCGAAAGCATTTGTATTCCGGTCTGAGTTTCCTGGATATACGCTTCATCCAGCGATTCGGCTTCTTCCTGCATCGTTTGCAAGGCGGTGGACAACCCGACACAACGGGAAACGCCGCCCGGAGCTTCACGATCCGCGTCAATGAGAACCGTTCGTACGCCACGTCCACCGAGGACTTTGGCAATCAAAGCGGCGAGCGACGTAACGCCCTGAAAGGGACGCAACGACGCGATACCGACGCTGACGGGACGTTGACGTGTCCACGTTTGAATCTGATCAGCGATCCGCGTCAACGATTCCGAGGCAACCGACTCAATGTACTGCAAATGTCGATCCCAATGGAACGTTTCCGACCGACTCGCACGAATCGGACACTCCGCAAACCGTGGCTCTCGCACCGGTAAAGTATTGATCGAAAACGACTCAACCGAAGGGAACACCGCATCGGTAGGCTCATCCGTGTAGACGGATTCGACCGCGACGGGTTTTACCGATTTCGCAGGCCTCGTCACTTTCGCGGTGGAACCGACGAGTGATTCCACAATCGACTCGACCGTTGGAGCAGTCGGTGGTTCTGCCATGTGGAAGCAGGCTTCCGTCGTAGCCTCCGCTACAGCCGCATGGGCTACCGCTTCTGCCGCTACCGCGGTATTGGCCGCCATTGTGTTTACTGCCGCCGCGATATGATCGACCATTCCCTCCCCCATGGATTCCTCTGAGGTTTGGGCGGCGGATTCGGCTTTGGCTAACGTTCGCTGATATGCTCGCAATAATGCTTGATTGACTGTTCCACTCATATTTTCACCTTCACCGAATATGCGACGAAAACGGATGAGGATATCCTCGTGTTTATGGCCATTTTGAACGGGATGGCCGTTCCATTGGATTTTGTGATTTCGTTTCCGCCATTGGTCACGAGATCGTTATCACGAAGTCTAAATCCATCTTAAGTCAAATTCATCTTGTTTCCGACCCAGTTCCACCCGGCTCGAACCCCTATCCGAGCCGATTCCAAGTCGACTACCGATTACAAACTTGGGATGACGATTTCGCCATGTTCCGTATTTGGATATGCTGGCGTGCTGTCGACCGTAGGCAGGGTTATTTCGACATATCCCGTGTCCGGATAATCCGGTGTTTCGATCGGTTTCAAGCTGTCCGCATCGTTCAAGCCATCCGTACTGGTCGGTTGGTCTGACGAAGCAATCGGCGGCTGAGTCGTATCCGAGATCGCCGGCAATGGCGGCAGATCGTTTTGTGGGACGGTCGCATCGGTTGGTTGAGCCGCTGGTCGAACTTGGGAAGCGTCCGCGGCGATGGCTACGCCATTAGGAAGGGGTAACATCGGTTCCGTCGAGGCCGTGTCCGTCGCGAATCGGTCCGTGGCGAGTGATTCTGCCGCGAATGGATCCGAGGTCCGCGGTTCCGCTATGAATCGCGAGTCGAATCGGCTAACTGGTTCCACCGTATTGACAGGCGGAGTCATCGGGATTTCCAAACCGTTTTGAGCGATTTCTGGCGAGGAATCCGTTACCCCTGGTAAGGTTGTTTTTGGCGATGGTGTTCCCGGCACGTTCGTTTCAGGCAACCCCGCCTCTGGTAGCATGGGTAATCCTGTTTGTGCGATCGCATCCGTCATCGGCAGCGAAGCCGTTTGCGCGGCCGCACTGGGCGTGGACGAGGAGACGGTCGTTTGAGTCACATGATTGGTCGGCTGGGAAGCCGTTAGACTGGGTAACGTGACTGCCGAGCCAAAATCACTCATCGGTTCTAGTTCCGTGAGATTGATCTTTGCCTCTGGTTGTCGCGGATTGAGTTTTTCTTTTTGCGCGTCCGAGTTGGCGATCTGTTGGCTCAAATCGCTGTGCGGTCCAATCGGTTCGGGAATCGTCTGCCGGATCGTGTGAATGACTCCCAACGCGACCACCAACATAGCGGCCACGCCCATCGGCACACGCCAATCACGCCGGCGTCCGCGTGACGCCTCCGGAAGATTCCGAGACGCCACCACTTGCGGTCGGTTTTCCTCCCGTGATGCTCTCGAGGCGGAACCATGTGGCACGAATTCTTCCATCCGACGTACGGACAATTTTTCCGAAGAGTCGGCGCATTCAGCAACTGCCGTATGGACCGCATCGGCGGTGTTTGATTCGGGAACCACACCCGGCACCGCCTGGACGGTGAAGACCGGAGTTCCCGGCAACACGAGCGGCTCAGAAGGCATCGTTTGGGCCCCCTCTGTCCATCGAGTTTCCGCATATCGTTCGGTAGAGCGATCCGACTTCTCGGCGTTGTCAAATGGAACGGAAACGTCCAGTGGGACATGGTCCGTTGGTCTTTTTTGACTATTTTTCGGCGGGAAATCTGCGGTATGAGAGCTTCCCATGGAACTGGTGACACGAGGAATGGTCGCGAGTACCACGAAGCCAAGATCCGGTGATGCCGCGGAATGGTTCATCGAAGCGAAACCGTCTTTTTGCATGGTCATATTCCTTACATTCCTTGTATCCACCTATTCCAATCGTGACGTGCACGCACCCCGACGACGAATACAGTGTCCATTCGTTTACGGAGTTCAATGGAATAAACGGTAAAATCATCGACATACGATGGGGTGGACACCTTGCGGCCGCATTCCAAATGGGACCGTTAGTGTCCATTCCACTCGTTCTCTTTTTCGGTTTCCGACACCAATCCTGACGCATCCTTGCAAAGATTCGGTCACCTCTCAGAGACGAAATCTCCTCCGCACGGGAGCGATCATTGGTGGAACAGATTCTTTATCGGTTAGAATGATAACGAACTTGAGGTTTGTATTGTTTTTCATGATAAAATCAAATGGGTTGCTTTGGCTGTGTAGATAAAATGATCAATCCAAAAACGTCCGATATTTGGAACGGAGGGGGATTTCGCGTAAAAAATTTTTGCCGGAGGTGTTTACGGAGGTTTCTTAGAAGTATATGATAGGACAGAGGGGATTTTGCGCTCAATGGTCAGGGGTATCACGCGTCGATAAGTGATTCGTGATGGTCGTGGGACGTTTCCTAGGCATTGTGGGGGCAAAGGACGCCGCGAATCCGATTCCAAGAGCATAACGAGTCGCTCAACTTTTCTGCGAGCTTTTCGTTTGGAGATTCGCCCTCGTCGGTCGTCGATGGCCGGCCTTTGGGAAGCAGTATTTTCCGTATGTTTTGAAATTTGAACCAGTAAGGCAGAAACGTTGCAGGCGTTTGGGGCGTATCGGCAGGATTCGTCGGGCGTTCGATCGGTTCGGCCGTGATATCCCTTGGGATATTCGTTTTTCGCGCATTCGAAGTTTGATCATCGTCCGTGTTTTTATGGAAGAGTTCCGGACGTTTTTCGGGATTTCGAAGAAGCGAAACATCCATCGTGGGCCGTTTCTGTTTTGTGCATCACTTCAGGATCCAGGATAAAAGGACAGCGTATGCCGATCTTCCAGTTCGAAGCCCGGGACGCAACCGGACAGGAAATCAAGAATACGATTGAGGCGGCAACCGAGGAGGAAGCTCACGCCACAATACGTCAAATGGGATATTTTGTGACGAAGATATCCGTCAAGAAATCTCGTTCGACGGCGGATAAAAAGAAGGCGGTCGGTCGCAAGAAGACCTTTGCGCTGGGAGGCATCAAATCGAAGGTATTGACGACATTCACCCGCCAACTTTCGATTTTGCAGGACGCGGGTTTAACGATTCTGCGTAGTCTGCGTATTCTGGAGCAGCAATCGAAACCGGGGGCGTTAAAGAACGCTCTCATCGATATTTGTGACGACATTGAGGGTGGTTCGACATTGTCAGAGGCGATGGCGAAGCAGCCGAAGAATTTTAGTCGATTATTTGTGAACATGATCAAAGCGGGTGAAGCGGGTGGTGCGTTGGAGGTGATTCTTCAGCGACTCGCCGATTTTCAAGAGAGTTCGGAGTCGTTGAAGCGTAAGGTGAAGGGCGCGTTGATCTACCCGGTGTCGGTGGTGACCTTTGCGACGGGTATTTTGGTCTTCATTATGTGGAAGATCGTGCCGGAGTTTGAGAAAATTTTCTCGAACTTTGGTTTGAAACTGCCCGCGATGACGTTGCTATTGACGAAGGGGTCTTTTTTCGTATTGAACTATTGGTTCTTGATACCGGGGATTCCGTTTTCGATCTGGTTATTTATCAAACTAGTTAGGAAATTTGCGCCGGGCAGGTATGGGTGGGATTTATTCCTGCTGAAGATGCCGATTTTCGGTCAATTGGTAGAAAAGAACATTTGTGCGCGAACCATGCGAACGTTGGGTACGTTGGTAGCTTCTGGTGTGCCGATTTTGGAGGCGATGAACATTACGAAGGAGACGAGTAACAACGCCGTTTTTGAGTTAATGTATCAGAAGGTATTGGAGGCGATTCGGGAAGGTGAACCGATTGCGGGGCCGTTGAAGCAGCATTCGTATACATCGTTTCATCCGGTGGCGTTATTTTTCTGGTTCGCGTTTATCGGCGGTCCGATTGGTGCGTTGCTGTACATGACGAGAATGCGGGCACGCATTGTGGACGACATGGTGGTCAACATGATCGACGTGGGTGAGGAGACGGGTGAGTTGGACAAGATGCTCTACAAAGTCGCTGATACTTACGATGAAGAGGTGGCGGTATTGACCGAAGGTTTGACGAAGTTGATGGAACCACTCATGATTATCGTTTTGGGTGGTATGGTTGGTTTCATTGTGATTGCGTTGTTCCTTCCGTTGGTGGACCTGATTCAGAACCTGTCGAAGTAGTGGTACCTGTCGAAATAGCGGCGATATCGAGGATATCGGACAAAATAGAGGCTGATACGTCGTTATCGAGAATTGGGCTATCGAAGGATTAGGGCAGAAGCCGATGTCGGCGTTATCGCGATGTCGAAGTGGCGGGTGATGGGGGAGTAACCGGTGAGGTGCCCCCCGTCGCGGAGCGTTGGCGTTCCATCAGGACGATTCATTGTTTGGGATGGAAATGGATGTGAAGATCATTTGGCCATGGTACTCATACTAATACGGCACTCATACTAATACGGCACTCATACTAATATTGATAAGTGAGAAGCAGAGATGAATCATAATACGAAGGGACGCTCGGCGTTTACGCTGGTGGAGTTATTGGTGGTGATCACGATCATCGGGATGCTGGCGGCGTTGATATCGGTAGCGGCGTCGATGGCGATGGGTGCTGCGCGTCGCAGTGCGATTAAGATGGAAATGACGCAGCTTTCCGTGGCGTTGGAGAATTACAAGACGAAGTATGGCGAATATCCGCCGGACGGAACGGACACGGCAGCGGTAATTCGCCATTTGCGCAAAGCGTTTCCAAAAATGATGGATCCACCGAAGATGGACGCGACGAACACCTATGTGTTGTTGCCGTTCAAGTGTGGTCGTGGAGCCCATTCCGCTTTTGATGAAGTCCCTGTCACACCGGCGACGGCGTTGGTTCTATTTTTAGGTGGTAATTTATCGAAGAATCCGTTGAATCCGCTTTCGACATCTGGTGATCGAGTGGATGCGTTTTACGAATTCAAAGAGGATCAGCTGATCGAAGTCGCAGGGGGACCGCAGTACTTTCCATCTGGTTTGGAGCGAGATGAGGTCGCGCCGTTTGTCTATTTCAAAGCGCGTTTGACGAACGATGGTGGTGCGTATTTTAATCGTGATAGTAAAGGCAATGCGATTCCGCTTTGTTGGCCGTTGGATTTGACGACGACCCCGCCGGTGGGTTTTGCGGTACCATATGCCGACAGCACCAAAAGCGATCCTGATCCGGCGAACTTAGAGGGGTCGAAATGGCGGGAGGCGACGAAGTACCAGATTGTGACCGCCGGCTTGGATGGTTTGTTCAGTGATCCGACGTTAGCGGGTGGCGACGTGTCGGTACGTGGCAGTAAGACGACGAACTTCGGTTGGAGCGAGGCAGATTACGATAATCTGACGAACTTTGCGGAAGGTACGATAGGCGACGAGTTGGAACAGTAGTGTGCAGCCGCTTCGGACAGCCTAGCGGTCGATCCAATCACCTAGGGTTGCCCGATAGAGTATCCATGGTAGAGAGATTCGAGTCCATGACAGGGCGGATGTGCGATGAGTGAACCTGGCGGCGGATGCGACGTGGGGAATGATTCACGAGCGGATTGTCGCTCGCCGCGAATGCTCTTCGGCTTGTTTTTGTCGATTGAGTGAACTGGACGTGTATAGAATAGGGGTGGAGAAAAAAGACATCTTTTCCTCGCCACCTTATCATCATAAGACAGAGGAGACCGTTTGATGCGACGGGATCATCGAAAACCTACTATATTCACGACAGGCCGCATGGGATTGCTGGTGAGGCGATCCGATTTTGGTTTTTGTCCGGGTATGACGCTGGTGGAATTACTGGTGGCGATAGCGATTCTGGCGATCTTAGCGTCGGTTGGAATGTTAGCGGTCGAAGGCGGTCGTGAGGCGGCGCGTCGAACGGCGACGCAAGCGACCGTCGTAAAAATTGGCGATATACTCACGCAGCGATATGAATCGTATCTGGAGCGTAAGTTGCCGTTATCGTCGAATCAGATCGACCAATTGGCGTTGAACGCGAACTTCTGGACGACCTATTGGGGGGGCTTGTCGAATACAGGTTATTGGAAGGTAAGCAGTGGCATTCCAAATGGTTTATCGTTGACAATTTCGACGTTGACACCGATGATGACACAGGGTTATTCGCTGACGCCGCAGAACATCAAGCAGTATGTGTTGAATAACATTTCGCAAGATCCGGCGGTAAAACTTGCGGCGATCAACATGACGTTATCGAAGATGCGAGCGCTTGTGCGGTTGACGGTGATGCGGGATACGATTCGTCTAGAGATGCCGGAGAAGCCGGCGGATTTGTGGATGATGAATTCGGATGGAACCCGCACGAACCAGCGGAATAATCCGGTCTGGGCGAAGTATGGCGTTTCACAACTCACGACGCCGGCGATGGAGTATATGTGGTCGATGACCGATGTGAAGGATCTAAATCAAGCGGATATTCTTTATTTGGTGGTGATGCAATCGTCTCCGGACGTACTTACCCAATTTAGTGAATCGGAAGTGGATGATATTGGTTTTGCGGAGGATGGAACGCCGAATCCGAACGATTTGAAGGAGTTTGTGGATGCGTGGGGGTTGCCGATGATCTTTTTCCGTTGGGCACCGGGTTATTCGCTGTCGGAGATCCAGTCGAGCGCGTCAACGGAAAGCGGTTTGGATGGTGATTGGAGTGCGATGACGGATGGCAAGATGCGGTCGATTGAAATCACGAATAAGGACGGAACGAAAACGTCTGTTCAGGTGGGTCCTTACGAGCAAGTTCGTTGGTTGTTACACGAAAACGACCCCGATCCGTTAGACGTTTCGAATATGGATCCCTATGCGTGGCGTACAGTTCCGATTGTGGTTTCGGCCGGTCCGGACGGCGAATTTGGGATGTTTTTCGATCAGTTAGAGACGTGGACGAACCAGACGTTCATACTTCAGCAACCGGATTCAGGTGGCGATCAGACGCTTTTTGGTTCACCGATGATCAAAGAGGGTGGGCTATTCAAGCATAGTCTGGACCAAGTGAGCGATAACGTGACGAATCACCAGCTATCGGAGGTCCAGCAATGATATGTCGAGTTTCGTTTAGTCGAGCGTGGCTCGGTTCGTTGGCGAGCAGCTGTCCGGTTCGTGATCGATGGTCGTTGTGTGGGAGGTTGGCGAGTGATCGTCGTGGAATGACGCTTGTGGAACTTCTGGTGGTGATCGCGATTTTGGCGGTGTTGGCTGGGTTCATGATACCGCGGATTCCTGGGATGGTGCAAGGTCAGCGGACACGTGAGGCGGCGCGAACGGTGAACGTGGGAATTAGCATGGCACGCGGTCGCGCGATGGAATTAAATCGTCCGTGTGGGGTACGAATCGAGAACAATAATGGTCAGACGCTGCTTCGGATCGTGGAAACACGTAAAGGGTTTTCCGGTTATACGGAGAATGCGACAGGTACGGTGACGGTGGCGAGTGCGACGCAGTTGACATTGAGTGTGAATGAGGATCTTTCGGGTGTTGCGTCAAAGGGCGACCGTCTGGTACTTGGAGGTCGTCGTCCGGAATTGGAACTACCGTCAGACCCCACGTTTGACAGCGCAACGGGTTACAGTACGGTGACGGCAAACCTGATTGCGGATGGCAGCAGTAATACCCTTCCGTGGACGGTGGGATCTGTATTTACGACGAGTTATTTAGTCAAGCCGAATCCGGAGCAGCCGAAATTTTCGAGCGGCTCGCGTCGTCCGACGGTGCTTCCGGCACAGACAACGGTCGATTTGGGCTGGTCAGGTGAGGGACGATCGTGTTGGGACGGGGATCCCTTTCGTGTGAAGGATCCGACGAAAACGTTATCGGAGGGTGGCTATCTGGATGATAATGGTCGCCTAGTCAGTCCGGTACCGGATGCGGTGACGATTCTGTTTGAGCCGGATGGGGCAATCTCACGTGTGGTAAAGGAATATCCGCGTTACACCGAGGGCGTGACCGCAGCGGTGGTGGTGGACACGAAGAGTGCGGAGCCGAATCAGCCGATTTATCTTTTGGTAGGCCGTCCGGATCAAATTGATTCTGAGTTATCCATACCGGGAATTCAAGTGCTTTCGGATGCGAAAGAAGCCAAAACGAATGTGATTGATAAAACGAACCTAGCGGATTACGATTGTCTGTGGGTTTCGGTGAATCATCGCAGTGGTCGAACGGTGACGAGCAGCAATTTAGCGCAAGGGTACGACGCCCAAATGGTGTACGAGAAGGAAAGCAATTGTCCATCGGAAGCCAGTGCGAAGTTGGGCTATGTGATTGATCGTGCTTTGTATGAATCGCGAACGTTAGCCCGTAGTGGCGATAGTGTGAGTACACGATAGTGCGATGACGGAGCGGTGTTGGCTGAGCCGGTTGGCGTGTGAGTGATGATCCGCGTGATCATGGAAGCGTTTGGGCAACGAAAGTGTGGTGGTCCACTGATTGTGGTGGACCGCCTGCGTGAGGGGTGAAACATAACGAGATCAGGAGTTTCTGGCTCATGAATATACGAACATTCCATCGACGTAGCCGACACGGTTTTACCCTTTTGGAGGTGTTGACGGCGATATTTGTATTAACGTTTGGTCTTTTAGGGATCACGGCGATGATGCAGATTGGCGGTTATCGAGCGTGGCAGGCGACGCGACAAGCGAAGGCATCGTATTTGGCAGAGCAGGCGTTTGCCGATTTGCAGGTACGAGGCACATTGAAGAACGCGGTGGAATCAGCGGGCGGTGTGTTGAATGGTCTGGAGGTTCGAGGTTTCGTGAATCGTTCGAGCATGGTTTACGATCCATTTGGCGAGCGAGCGGTGATAGACAAGAGCGATGTGCGTCGATTCTCGGTAGCATCGAATCCGGACGCGGCGTCGCCGAGGTTGTCGTCCTACTTTAGCGTTCCGACCAGTACGGGTTGGCGAGAAATGATTGCGGGCGATTACGGAACGGGGAATTTTTACGATCCGCTTCGTGTCCAACCGACGGTGTCACGGGATGATTTGGTGTGGAATGACAAGAACAGTGACCGTCGCCCGGTAGCGGAGTACTATACGGCGACATTGGATTTGGAGCCGTTAGTGTCGGCGAATGGGACACTCAATGTCAACGCGGTGATCCAAGCGTCCGAAGGACGTTGGAGCTGGCTAGCGACGATTCAACCGTTGGGCGGTCGTGTGAACGTCGATATGAATGGCGATAACATCGTGGAAAATTTCGCGTATCGGACGAACACCTATGAGGTTTCAGTCGCGGTCTATGAAACTCGTTCGTTTGCGGCGGAACGTCAGTTTGATGTGGAGCACGACAGTACGACGGACAGCGGGATAAATGCGTTTACGGAAGCGATGTACCGCAAAAGTTTCCGATTGAATCCTGTCGGGACGAGTGCTTCGGAGCGAGCGATTTTGAAGCCCGGTCACTGGGTGGCACTGGTTGGCAAACCGGTTCCTGGGATAAACACGTCCGTTGGCAATCAAGATTGGCGTGTCGTTTGGTTCCAGGTGGTGAGTTCGCAGCCGCTGGCCAATGCGATGTATGACGTTCAATTAGAAGGTCCAGATCTCGTAAGTTTGACGACGACATACAACGCGACGACGAAGAGTTATCAGCAACTGTATACACCGCAGATATTTTTGCCAACGAGTGACGTATATCTCATTACCGATCCGGATATTGTGGGGGTGGTGACGCGAACGCTCCAGGTCACCGACTAAGGTGGCGATTTAGCAGGCGTAGTGGGTGGAATGACGGCTTTTCGGCGTGTTGGTTCGAAGGTGAATTTGAATTCGTGTGGTGTTTTTGGCATGAGAGAAGGGTGAAAGCTACTGGTTCAAGCTGTGTTCTTAGGGAGGTTTTAGCCTTGGGACCGGTTTGGGCTTGTGAGTCCGTTGGTTCGTGTCCGTTTGCGTGTCGTATGTAGAGGCAGACAACGATCATTCTTTGAAGGAATGTGAAATAGACGAGAGAAGAGGTTCCGAGATGACGACTATCCGCATGAACAAAAGAGTCCGTATGAGCCGTATTCGAGGCCGACGGGATCGTCGTGGCATGTTGTTGATGATAGTGTTAGGTCTTTTGGCGTTATTTGCGATGATTGGCGTATCGTTTGTGTTGATCACGTCCGATGCGGATCGCAGCGCGAAGGCGACCTTATCGGTGACGGAGAAGCGTCAATCCTCGACGGAGCTTTTGGGCGAGGCGGCGATGCGAGTGTTCCGCGGCACGAACGCCGGGGCGTGGGATGATCGTCCGATTGGAACGCACAATCTGCTAACAGACATGTACGGTTCGCCATCTGCCAGCAATATGATCAATGCGAGCAATGAGGCGTTTCAGCTGCAAATCGTCCTAGGTACGGATGGTAATTATCTTTTGAATGCGGATAGTTGGACGAATATTCTCGCCAAGTTGTATGTGGAAGAACAATCGCGTTTACAGACGATGGTGGTGAGTGGCGAACTTACGAGTACTCTGATGCAGCGATATCTTCAGGAGTACGAAGCGAATCTTCCATATCGTCTAATGAGCAGTTATTTAGGTCTTTCGAATGGCGATATCTATCAAGTGGTGAGCATGGCAGGTAATGCGCCATTACTGAGGGCGATTTATTTGATGCCGGAGACCCGCAAGGTTTTTAACGCTGGCAACGGCATGGCTTATGAGAAGCTGACCTATTCGCTTTATAAGCCGTTTGGCGGAACAGGTCTGACCCAGGTGACAGCGCCGTTTGCGTGGACGACGGATAAAGATGGCAAAGATACGAGTCAAGCGGTGGCCAAGACGGCGATTCCGTTCGAGATGTTGCCTAACATGCCCGTTTCGGCGTATGGTACGAACCGAGCGCAGGGCGGCGATTATAACGAAGAGTACGATTCTCCCGATATGCAAAACATGTTTTTGGCATACGCAGTAACGGATGATGGTACCCCGAACAAAGCACAGCGTGTGGTGTTACCGTCGTACTATCGTCCCGACTTGCTGGCGTATTGGTATCGTCGCGCGATGATGGATACGGACGATGTGGGGAGTGGTTCGACGGTGAATTTTGTACCATTGTATTACGGGGCGGCTAAGACGTGGACAATGCAGGCGATTGATTGGAACACGATTTACGCTTGTGTGAGCGAGTTGGTTGGCAATAGTGCGCCGAATGTAGCCACAGGAAACACGACGGACAAATGGGCTCAGCGTGTGTTGTGTTTGGAGCAGATCCGTGGCTATCACGTTGGTTCGCACACCGAGACGGAAAGTGTGGAATGGGCGCATTTCTTCGCGGTACGTCGATTCGTGGAGTGGCTTTCATTCCGACCGGCGGATTCAACCTTTACGGGCAGCAATCCGAACTTTGGCCTCAAATATGTCGCCGCCGATGGTACATTCCAGACGGGGCCGTGGGATGTGGATAACGATGGCGACGGTACGCCGGACAGCGTTTGGGTGGATTTGGGGCTTCCGATGCAGATGGGTCCGGACGGTCGTCTGGTGCAGCCACTCGCGGCGGTGTTGTGTCTCGATATGGATGGTCGTTTGAATGTGAACGCGCACGGTCACGATATGCAACTTGTGTCTAACGTGATCAATCCTGGTGGCGGTCCGCTTGGTCGTGGTTTTGGTCCAGCGGAGATTGCGCTCGGTAATGTGGTGACGGCGAGCGGTTTAGATCGACTTTTACATGGCGATACGACACAGGGAATCGAAGGACGGTTGGGTGAATGGGGTTCATCCATTACGCCGGTGCGCGGTGGAACGACGCTTGCGTACAATGGGGCTTACGTGTTGACGAATCAAAACGTACCGACGCCGGCGGATGGTTCTATGGCGTATTCGAACTTTGCGGCGTGGGGACAGTACTACCCGCAGATGTTGGCGACCGGTACGAAGAGTGGAGCAACAGTTTGGGACTTTTATTACGGCATGTTGCCGGACACGCTCGGTTCGCTTTACATTCAGACCGATGTGACAGGTCCGTATGGGGCGGTGCAGGGTGATATGGCGAGCAATTTTGGCTTAGCGGTCATGAGAAACAATCCCGCGGCGCTTTATGCGGCGAATACGAATTATTGGGTTGATTTGACGACGCCGAAACGAAATTCGTCCGGCGGCAAGGCTCAGATCGATAATCCGTTTACGCCTGCCGATTTGGAGCGTATTTTGCGGATGAGCGACGCGGATCGCAGTACGCTCACGGCGCGGTTAACGACGCTTTTGAATAGCGGGGACAATAATGCGTTGTATCGTCAGATATTGACGACGGACAGTTATCACGTTCCGGCGACGCCAGCGGTGGAATTGCCACAGTATCAAGTGGAGGTCAGTGGAACGACGAGCACTTATACATCGAAGGAAGAACTGGATCTTCCGTCGCGTTACGGGAGTGTTACCGAGGCGTTGACGCGGTATTTGCGGATGATGGAAAGCCAAATGTCCGGAACAGGCGTTTATTCGGCGGCGGTGGACTCATATGACAATACAGTGTCTGTGGATACGATGATTGCTGGCGAGTTTTACCAGGGGCTTCCAATCAATCCGAATCGTCGATTTACGGATGAGCAATACTTGCTGGATAATCCCGGTACGGCGATTCCACCGGCGGACGCGATTACGGCGGGACGGACGGAACGTCAGGCGATGGCACGTCAGTTGTACGTGCTGGCAAAATATTTGACACGACACTGGAAGCTGAATATTGATGCAGTCGCTGATTTGGCGAAACTTCCTGGGTACAAAAAGATTGCCACGTTGAATGTTCCGGAAGGCAAAACGCGAGAGGATGCGTTAGTGTCGTTATGGCTAGCGCAGTGGGCGGTGAACGTAGTTGATTTCCGCGATCGTGATTCGGCGATGACTCTGTTCTGGTTCGATCCGTTTCCGGACGCGCAGACGGGTGGTTCGAGTGACCAGCTTGGTTGGACGAAAGATAAGGCGAATTTAATACTGGTTTTTGGATGTGAGCGACCGGACCTTTTGATTACGGAAACGCTGGCGACCCATGCGCGACGTACGGAAGATACGGCGGAAGATGCGACGGGTAAAATGACGACGTCGCAAAAGGATCCGGACGACGATTTCGATCAGAAGCGTCGTCCGATTGGTTCGCTTTTTGTGGAGGTTTACAATCCATGGGGAGCGGGCGAGGCGGCTCCGTCGCCAGAGTTGCGACCATCGCAAGATTGGGCGAGTGCCGAAACGGATGTTCGGAGTGTGTCGCTCAATATGGTGAACGGGAATGGCGATCCGGTGTGGCGCATGGGTTTCCGAAAGGGGTTGCCGAATGACGAGGCGTTCGAGTTGGACGATCCACTGGAGTCGGGCAAGGAATTCGAGCGAACGTTGTACTTTGCGGAACCGAAGAGCGTGGTGACGGGTTCAACGACGGGAACTGATGGTGAGACCGTCGATACGCTTCGGTATATGGCGTCGAGTGCGGCGAATCAAGATTTGAATAGCAATAACATGTGGGTTCGTCCGGGCCAGGCGGTGGTGATTGGTCCTTACGATGCGGAGTGGAAAACTTGTACACCGCTTGCGAAGGGAAATAACACCTCCGATTGGTTTGACTGGGACGAGACTCGGTACATTGATCTGTATGACACGCAGCACGGGACGAAAAGTTTTTCGGTCTGGTACAACTACTTTGGTGATCGCAGTAAGGATGCGAGCAAGTTATACGATCTGAATGGTCGTGACCCGTTCAACATGTCGAATGTGTTGCCGATCGCGGTGGATCGTGTGGATATGCGAGAAGCGAGTGCGACCAGTGCGAGTTGGAAGGTGACGGGTGGGGAAAATCCGCGTTTTAGCGTTTCTGAACCGATCCGCTCGGACGCAAGTTTTACCGATTACTACGGCGTAAAATGGGGGGCCGATCCGCTTGGAACCGATTCGAACGATGATTATTATTATACGGCGGTTCTAAACGACCCAATCCAAAGCAGTAATGAGGAGATCCAGAAGAACGGTTTGGCCGGACAGCAGACTGCGAATTTGGAGATGCCGAAGGGCAGCTATAACGATCGTTTGGCGTATTTACAGCGATTAGCGGATCCGCGGTTACCGTATAATCCAAATCCGAACGACACCGATTTGGCGTACAATCCGTACGTGACGATAGACAAGGCACCGATTGATTTGGTGACGTACAATGGTTGGAATCCAGGGAATGAGGGGGATGAGAGTAAGGAATTAATTCCGGATGGTTCGAAGCGTAAGATGGCCTCCGAGAATAAGGTCGTTTTCCGATCACGTGAGCGAGGTTATTTCCGGCAGAATGTGGACGACAACCAGAATATCCAGACCGATTTGTGGGCACAAGAGCCGATATTGGATCAGATTCAGTTAGGTCGTGAGGGTACCGATGCGGCGGGTCAAACGTTACGGAAGTTGACGGCGTTTACCGAGCAACAGTCGAGTCCGGTGGCGGAGGCGTTTGCGGATGGTTCTGGAGATGCGTTGTCTGGGATCGAGTTTACGCCGTATTTGTCCCACTCGTTAGGTGGGGCGAACCTCTGTTTTTGGGGTAAGACGAACGCTGGTGGTACGGTAGGTCAACCGACGATGCGTCCATTGGATTTGGCGACCGGTACGCTTGCCGTTCCGAGTAATGGTCCGTTTTCGGTTTTGGCGTGGAATAATTCGCCGTATAACAGTCGGATGGAGTTGATGCAAGTGCCGGTAACGAGCATGTCTCGGTTCCTCGCGGCCCCGATTTATCGGATCGAAGTGGATAATACGGGTAAGGTTACCAATGTGCCGAAGCTGTTAGAGCCGGGGTACTCGTTGGTGACGGTAGACGATGCGTCTGAATCGCCATTGGCGGTGACCGGTGATGAGCCTGAAGTTTGGCCATATGCGGGTTACGACAATGTGAAGTTGACGGGTGCGAATTCGGATGATCAAGGGGATGGGCGTTGGTATCCGCATTTGATGAACTTCTTCGATTCGTCGGCGACATATTTGGAGACGGCGGGTTCGGAGACGAAGCGAGTGGCTTATGCCTCGAATTTTGGCCAGATATTGGACTTTGTGGACACCCCATCAGCTTATACCGGTGCGTCGGCGTGGCGGCGTGAGCCAGGCAATGTCAATGTAAATACGATTCCGACAGTGGTGAATGGTGTGAATCGAGACTCGGCGGTCTGGCCCGCACTTGCCGGAACGAAAGCGGCGAGAGATTTTGAGGTGTTAGATCGTAGTCGTCAATACTTACCGGATGGGGGTAAATCGCATTGGTTGCTTTCGACCGATACGACGACTGGCATGCCGGCGTTGGCGTTTGACGGAACAACACCGACGATCTTCGCGAATCCTGTCCGTGCGATGTCCACGTTTGAGTCAGCGTTCAATGTGGACTATGATCCAAGTGTGGCTCCGACGGGTACCAAGGACGACGATTACCGGAATTGGTCGCCGAGCGTTTTGAACGCGGCGCAGCAGGCGAAAGGTGGTGCGGGGGCGGTGTATGTACAACCGCAGCCGGCGTATGTGGGGTTATTGCGACCGAAATCAGGTCCAGACATGGGGACAGGCGAGAATGGAGCCGCGAGTCCGGTATTGGCGTATTATTCGGTGGGTGATTCCGATGTGACTCGTAACCCGCGTTTCCGTTACGAACAGTTGCAGCGTATGGCGAATCTGACGACAGATCGTTCGAGTGTGTACGCGGTCTGGGTAACGCTGGGTTACTTTGAGGTGACAGGGCAAAACTCCGGTAAACCGATGTTAGGCGAAGAGGTGGAGAGTTCCAACGGAATTCCGAATCGTCCGCGAGCGTTTTATATGTTCGACCGATCCGTTCCGACGGGCTATCAGCCCGGCTCGGACATTGGTACGGATCGTGCGGTGTTATTGCGTCGTGTGATTAACGAATAGTCGGTGGTCAACGGAGGGGTCATTATCCAGCGTTGACGCATTGAAGTTGACGCTGGGTTTATTTACGGCTGCGGGTTACGCATTGGCGTAAGAGTGTTTTCATGGAGTTTTAGGGTTCGCTTCATCCGAGTACATTTTTGTTCTTTTAGCCGATTACCAATCCAATTCGACGGTCCGTTTGGCGGTTCGTGAGGGTTGTAAAACGATAAGGGATTGAGTTTATGAGACAGACACAACGATCCGGTTATACCTTGATAGAGCTTTTGCTTGCGATGGCGTTAGGATTAATGATTCTGGCGGCGGTGATTCAAATGTTCTCGGTGATGGGTAACACGATCAACAGTTCTCGTTCGTCTTTGGAGATGAACGAGGAGTTGTGTCGGACAACGGCTCTTTTGCGGAGTGATTTGGAAGGTTTGACGGTGGTCGCTGATCCGCCGCGAGCACCAGAGAACGGCGAGGGTTATCTGCAAATTATCGAAGGGCCGGTCGGGGTGGCGACGGATCCAACGACGGTTTCGTGGGACACGGACGGCGAGGTCGAGCGTCCGGACACGACGCTTGGTGACATCGACGACATTTTGTTGTTTACGAGTCGTAAGGAGCAGGGGTTCCGAGCGAAGAAAAATGATACCGTCCAGAAGTTTGACGCGGCGGAGGTCGCTTGGTTTGTTCGTGGCAACAAATTGTATCGCAAGGTGTTGGCGATTGATACTGATCCGACGATGAAGGCGGAGCCTGCGTCAAACGCGTTGAATTTTTTTCGCGATAATGATATATCGGTGAATATGGTCACCGATTCGAGCGGCAACGTTTTTTACGAACGCAACACGCTTGCGTCGCTGACTCGTCCAGACTGTCGCTATGGGGCGTGTTGGGCGGGTGGCTTTGTGAACAATGCGGCACCACCATCGTTTCCGGGCAGCCCCTATGGTTTATGGCATTTTGCATATCCACAGATGGCTGGTTCGAAAAGTGTTTGGACGGAGGGAAGTCTTCCAACGTTAGGTCTTCCGCTCGCGGCGGAGATTTATTATGGGGGGAAGACGAACGCCGGTCCGATCTGGAAGACGGTGACATCGGGTGATGTGGGCGCGATGAACGGCAATTTTGATCCCTGGCGTAATCCGATGCCGTGGAATGGTGTGAATGTGAACGATAATGTGTTGATGATGGTCAACGGAGCGTTGGCGTCCGCGTACTCGAACAGTGATACCTTGAGTGACTATGTGGTGGATCGTAGCCGTGTGGGTGAGGATTTAGTGCTAACGAATGTGTTGAGTTTTGACGTGAAGGTATGGGATCCAAACGCCCCAGTGCGTGGCGTGGAGGTAACGCTTCCGATCAATCCATCGCTTCGCGGTTGGGCTGCGAATACGAATCCGATAGGTTTGGGGGCGTATGTTGATTTGGGATATTTGCCAAGTGTGAAGACGGATACACTTCGTACCAATTTTTCGGATGTTCGTCTTCCGTCGCGGAACGATGCGGTGGCGGCTGTCTACAATGTGGATACTGCCATCACAGGGCGGCCGCGTATATATGATACGTGGGCAACGCACTACGAGGCGGAGTTGAATGCGGCGACAGGTTTAACGCCTGGCGGTGTATGGAAATGTTCGGCACCGTATATGAGCAAATTGCGCGGTATCCAGGTGACGTTGCGAGTGTTCGATCCGGATTCGCGTCAGATTCGTCAAGTGACGTTGGAGCATCGTTTGCGTACCAGCTGAGGTGGTGGGCGCAGGTTCGGTTATGGGTTGTACAGGGTAGCGCTGGATGGTCGTGGTTTTTGGGGGAACGGATGGGTGAAGGTCCATCCGTTTTTTGATGGGAAAAAGAGAAAAATCGAACCGTTATGAGTGGTGTTGAGGGGGTTAGGGAGAAAACCTTGAGAATCTGAGCACAAGAGATATTGACCGCGATGGGTTGTGGGGATATGCTTTTTATACTTATTGCGGTTGTAGCTGAGTGGTTTTATACAAGAAACAAATGGAAGCTGTGTCGATATGAAAAGTGAAGTACGGAAGACGTTTTTCTTTGTAGGCGTGGCGTTTTTTGCGGCATTATTAGCGTGGTTGGTTCAGCCGAGGGACGATTCGTTAGCCCAGCCGATCGACATGGTGGGTCAGCTGATAGTTTCCGAGCGAGGCGACAGCGCGTCGTTGCTGGACGCGACGGGGATGGAGATCGTTCGTTGGGACGAGGTGGATCAGAAGCCTTTTCGTTTTGTAGTCCAAGAGGATTCTGAGGGGAAGTGGGTCATTCCATCCCATTCGGACTATCCAGCGGATGCGAAGGAGCAATTTGGTAAGGCGTCATCGGCATTGACGGGGGTGAAGATATTGTCGGTCGCGAGTGATTCCCCGTCGGAGCACAAGGCGTTTGGTTTGTTGGATCCCCTTTCGGGAGCAGTGCAGGGTGGCAAGGCAACTGCGGAGCAGATTGGTACACGGATTACGTTCCGCAACAAGTCCGGTCAACCAATTGTTGATTTGATTGTCGGTCACGAAGACAAGGAGCAAGAAGGAACACGGTATGTGCGTTATGCGGATAAGGACACGATTTACCAGATCGAGTTGGATCTTTCGCAGTTTTCGACCTCGTTTAGCGATTGGATCGAGAAAGATTTATTGCAAGCGGATGGCATGCTAGGGTTGCGGAATGTCGCGATTGAGGATTACGTGATTGAAGGGGATCGGAAGGTGAATCGGGGAGTGATCCTATTGGATTACGACGATCGGGCCGATCCGCGATGGCAATTAAAGGACGCGGTTCGTTACGAGGGCGGCAAGCCACAACCGGTCTCGTTAGCGGCGGACGAGCAACTTTCGGTGAGTGTGCTGGATAATCTTCGAGCGGCGTTGGGCGAGTTAAGTATCGTGGATGTGCGCCGCAAATCGGATAGCGTTCGCAAATTGATCAATGCGGAACCGGTCTCGGAATCGGAACAGACGCAAATGCAGTTAGACATGGCGTCGTGTGGTTATTTTATTGCCGATCTTCCTGACGTTGGTCTTTCGTTAGTGGCGAATGAGGGATTGATCCAAGCGAGCCTGAGCGATGGAGTGGATTACGTTTTGCAGTTTGGAGCGTTGACGAAGGCGGCGGGCGAGAATCTAGACGCGATGAAAAAGAGCGATGCGGCGGATCCCGCATCAAACGAAGCGCCGGCCTCGGAAGAGAAAAAGGTCGGGCAAAATCGTTTTCTGTTTGTTCGAGTGGGATTTAACCAGGAAACGATTAAGAAGCCGGAGTTGAAACCATTGCCGACAGCTCCGGAAGCTCCGGCGGCGGATGCGGACGAAGCGGCCAAAACGGCATACAACGCAGCGTTGACGGCGTTCCAATCGGAGAAGGAGAAGATCGAATCGGAGAATGCGGCGAACCAGCAAGAATATGACGATGCCATTGCCGCCGGTCAGGAGAAGGCGAAGCGGTTACAAGCGAGATTTGCGGATTGGTACTACGTCGTATCGGATGCCGAATTCCAGAAAATCCATTTAACCTGGAATCAGGTGGTGGAAAAGAAATCGGCGAATCCGGAGGGAGCGGCGGCTGGATTGCCAGGCATGCCACCAATGCCGATGGAACGCAAACCAGACCTTGATTCCAACGTGATGGATTTCGGCAAGATGATCGAGGCGGCGGAGGCGAAAGCAGCAGAACCCGCGGCAGAACCCACTCCAGCTCCAGAGACCCCGGCGGCAGAACCCGCAGCAGAACCCACTCCAGTTCCAGAGACCCCAGCGACGGAACCCGTAGCAGAGCCCATTCCAGTTCCAGAGACCCCAGCGGCAGAACCTGCTCCAGCTCCAGAGACCCCGGCG
>JAQVKF010000150.1 GCA_028694795.1 Thermoguttaceae bacterium
GAGCGTTCTCCAAACGGTGAGCGTGGAGGTTTGGTAACGTCCTATTTGGAGTGCACATGTTTCGTCTCGTTTGGGATCATAATATTCCAATGTTTCGTCATCTTCATCAAAACGATACGACGCAATGCCAGTGATGTTCGGATGTACCGCGACAATATAATTATCCCCCGCATTTGCCTGCGTAATTTGCATTCGAGCTCTCGCCTCCGTTTGAGTGTTTTCAAACGAAATAATCCCCATCTCACGCATTAGAGCAGTTCCATAGTTATCCCGTTTTCCTGAGAGCTGATGCGTAATGACTTCCGTACTTCCAATGGGATTTCTCGGATCAAACCAGTTCGCTTGAACAAAGCCAAACATCCCTTCCGGAATCGCATCCGTTAGCTCTATTTGCACTTCCACCATATTATATGTAACGCCATTTGGAGTACTTTTTTCAGGGAACGCCCGGATATGCTGTTGATTACTCTCGTCCGAATAGGGTTCAACTTTCGCAAGCGGCGTTCCATCCTCCGTAGTCGTTGGTTCCGCAACGGTTACCCAACTGATCGAATTGATCGCGGTCACGGCGATACGACGTTGATCTGCGGTATAAACGATCTGCTCAATCTCGTTTGCATTGAGTTCCGTTTCACGCCGCATTCCAACGCTGACGGTATTGATCGCATTGGGATGGTAAATCGACGCTCCACCAAAGGTTACGGTCGGAGATATCAGCTGCTCCCCATTTCCCACTGGCGTGCCATACGCCCAGCGATCACGGCTAGAACCGGATACCGCGTAGGCAAATTCCTGACTAACGCCCGTACCGCCGACCGGCTCCGAGTACCAATTAACGCATGAAATCAAACCATCGGCGGTCGTCTTGGCTTGCCAACGGTAGTCGTTTTCTCGCCAAAGGACGGACCAATTCTCGTCTGTGGCGGAGTTTACCCCAGAATCTTCGGGCGTTTCACCCCACGACGTTTCACCCCACGACTGCTCTTCCACATCATATCCTGTAACGGCCGCCACGTGAACAGTCACCGTCCACGAAACCAGAAAACCATTCGCGTCCTGACCGACCACAGTCACGGCGGTCATTCCGTCTTGAGTGGAACCTTGCGGTACGGATATTGTCAAAATACCACTGGTTAACGCGGCGTCCACCAGTGTCTCATCCTCAGCAACTCGTAATTGATAGTTACTGGACGCTGGGATATAACTCGACACGTTTATCGAAACATTCTGGCCATCGGTATCTCCGTCCACATTATACAAATCCAGTACCACCAGGCCTGGTTCATGTAATTTTGCCGCTCGCGTGGAAGGGGTGGATGGATTCTGCAATCCGGCTAACAAGGTAATCACCTCGTCAAGTTCCGCATTCATCCGGCTCTCATCCCGCCACAACTTCCACTCGTTAAATATGGAATTTTGTGCGGCGTTTGACGAAATAGCCGTAGGGTCACGGTAATTGCCGCTACGTGTTTCCATCCGAATCGCCGACGGTGGAAGCATTGAACTCAAGTTGCAAAAAGAACCGGTATACATATTTGATGAATAGACAGAAGACCAGCTATGAAGGGGTGACATTCCAGGAACACGTCCCTTGGTACTGGTGCATGAAGTATCGCTCACCTGTCCCGCTGGAATGGAGGTTTCGTACCCATACAGCCCGTTACAGCCGCTACCACCCCCACAGCCGCATCCAGAATTAGTATATAAAATTCCATATAACGCTCCAGTGGTCGACGGATTGATATAGCTAAATTCCGAATCCGTCGTATACGCACCACCGTAGAATCCGGTGGAATGAGTTTCTGAATGATACGAATTTCCACATCCACTATAACTCATGGAACCAGACACCTGGTTATCGATCCCACCTGTTAGCAAGTATTCTAAGGTCGCCGAGTCATAAGATTCCGACCAGCTGCCTTCGTATCCGTAAGCATCCTCCTTGCTGTTGGTACACCCGCAACCACAGCTACAGCCGCACCCGGAACTCCATGAATTGGTAGACCTCGAACCTGAGCCACAACCACAACCAGTTTACTCGTAGGAGGTAAAACGATCTGCCCAAAGTACATTCCACGTGGCGTTGGAAAAAGTATGTAAGAAAGTTCTCTCGTTACTCCATGAACTGTTTTCGGACCAATCTTGATTGAAAGTATTGGCATATCCGTTACAACTGCTGCTGTAGTTGTAGTCATAGGTAAAACTGTGGTTCCCATTTGTTTCTTTCGTCGTAGTCACGTCGGCGTCAAATCCACTAGCGTCATAAGTCCAATCCACTAGACGCTCTTGGGACGAATGAACCACCCCCGATTCATTGAGGCTAACCGTTCCATTGGTAAAAGTCGTTTCACCGGTACATCCGCTGTAACTGTAATCTATGGTCTGTGTCTGTGAACCATAGCCTGACAGATTGAACACTATCTGACCAGAAGCATTAACGGTACATCCAATGTCATACCAGTTGGATTCCGTCAACGATTCCGTGTAGTCTTTGTTCCCATTCAGCGTGGCAAGTCCCTGTTTAACGCTGTGACTGTACACGTTGTCCGTACTTTCAATACACTTTTCCGACCAGAAGTAACCCGAGCCACCGCAATCCGTGTCGGTATATTTCCAGTTTCCAGACACAGACTTTTCTTCCGTGAAGAGGATCGTGTAAATCCAGTAATTTTCACTTTTATTTGATTCAGATCCGGTCATGGAGGTACCAAATTGGGTGCCTGTCCAATTTTTCGGATTATTGTGTACCGTCCAACTGGATTGGCTGATTTCGCCTTTTCCTGTGCCGGTTATCGTCCAACCGTAACTGTTCCATGTACCTGGAGCGGAAAATCCTCCATAACATCCACTATTAGGATTCGAGGTTGGACCGTTCAGAATGGTCCGAGTCGAAGCGTTTTGTTCTTCGGATGGTTTGGCGTAAGTGAGAACACGATCGGTATGGTAAGATTCCGTATCTTCACATGTGATACAACCACTATAACTGGATGGATAACACCCAGCGTTTGGATCAAATTCTCCACTGAATGTGTATTCACGTCCGAAAGACTCGTGTCCTATTCCGCCATACGTTGTCAACCATTTTCCGGATTCCGGAGTGTATGTCATGGTTGTGGAGACCGTTCGATCAAAACTATTGGTACATGACGTGTCAAAGGTACCTCTTACCGTCTGATAGTCGTATGTACAACAACCTGTCCCACTGGATATATCCGTCGAGGAGCGTTGACTACCGTATTCTTCCGTGCGTACCCCATTAGTAATACTCCAAAGATCGGTACGATTTGCGGAGCTGTTCTGTTGTAGAGACGAACCCGTCGGCACGATTTCCCAACGTTCGTCGGTTTTATATGCCCAAGAATCAGTTTCGTCGTATGCCTTTGTATACGATGTAATATCGGGGTTGCCGCATCCGGAGGATAGAGGTTGCGGCTCGGTGGTGTATTGACGTGTCCGAACTTCCCTTGAAAAATGCTCCACCAGCGTCCCGGAGTCGTACTGCCAAGAGTAGGTCGGTGGGCTGGAACCACCACCGCAACAGCAACTCGCTCCCGACGCTTCTTCCACAAGTGAAAATTCAATGTAAGTTTGCTGATAAAATTGACTGGTATCCGAATCGTCGCGAGTGCTGGATATTTGACCAGTCATATAACCAGAGCATCCCGTATACGAGCTGCTGAAGCAACCTGTCGCGCAGCTTGCGTTCGTGAGTTGGAAATTTGCCGTCTCAATGGCCTTACCGGTGAGTATATTTTGATTTTCGTCATTTGAAATATAGGCATCCCAACGGTAAATGTAGTCGGTATCACGAACACCAATCGTACCGCACATAGTTCCATCGGTATACATACCATCTGAAATATCTTGATAATCTATTTGTTCCGTATTATAAAACACGGATTGAACATTTATCGCCTGCCACGCACCATTGGAAGGAGACCATTCAGTATATACTCCTTCACCATTGCCGATGCGTCCGCATTCTGTGACCTCCCCGCCGATATTCCAACTCTCCTGACTGCTGCCTGTACCGCTACCCCCTGTAATTGTGTATGAACCATCACCATCGTAGGAGTTTCCGGAGGATTCACTTTTGGCGTCCCAACCAGTTCCATTCGTTAGATTCCAACTCTGAACACCCGCGTTGGCAACAAGCGTTCGTTCACCATTAAAGTAGTACTGATGGGATTTGCCTTCATAAGAACCGATAAAACCTGTTACACTACCACCGGAAATAGTACGGGTATATGTTGCTTCATCTACGGTTTCATTCGTATACGCATTGCCGCTCTCTGCAAACGTCTCAACGCCGGAATCTATCCATACACACGAATTGACTATGGATGTCACGGTACGGTCGGAAGAATTTGATTCATCCAAACTCTTGTCCCAGTGACCGGAAATCACCACATCATCCTCATTTCCAGGACCATTGAGTGTAGTGTTGGTATAAGAACCGCTGGCGGTATCTTGAAATTTTGATTTTTCAACGACGTGTGTTGACGCAGTCCCTTCGCTTAAAGTCCACGTATTGTTCACAAAAATTTGAATATAATCATAACTGTCTTGATATGAATAATATGTTTGTTCTTTCCAATTTCCGGTACCGACACGCGTTTTCAGGACTCCATTCACCGTACTTTGCTCGTTCGTGGTATAGACGCCCGAGTGGCTGCTCTCACGTATTTGGGTGGAATTTCCGCTAAACTGGATGGAACCTGCCGTGAGTACCCCCGCCACTAACGAGCGTATATGCGTCTCACTCTGTGTATCACTTTGTGTGATTGTTTCGTTTGATCCCTCTGATGTAGTGTATGTATTTTCAAGCACTGATTCATTCGTATACACATCCGTTTCCACGGAATCCCACTGTCCATTCTGGAATACCGAATCAATATTGAACCGATGAGTTGCCACGGTTTGAGTAGTCGGAACCTGTTCCGAAGATTCTGATCCGGCGTCCGCCACGCAGGAGGATTGCAACGTTTCGAGTGTCACATAATCCTGAAGTGTTAGTGGGCGTTCCGCGTCCAAAATGGTCATGGTCGAACGCGTCAGATCACTTCCACTGGTTTGCTGAATACCTGTGCATATCCACTCATTACTCATGGTATGTTCATCATCAAGCTGTGTCTGTATCTTTTCATTCAGAGCCGTATCCTTCAGATAGTTTAGACGGGTGACCGTAAAAAGTGTGGAAATGGTGAGGGCATCTTCCGGAGTCGGCATCGCGTCGTTTGGGTCTGTATTCGTTCCAATAGAATTCCGGACTCTTCGACTGGAAGTCTCGATCCGCCGACCAGTTGCGTCCTCAGAATCTTTGGAGCGACAGTAGGTAACAATCGTGTATTTTTGTTCATTGATGACCGTAAGCACGTCTTCCGCGTTATTCCCGGGTGTAAGTGATGTTTCTGTACTGGTCAGCAGCGTGGAAACATAGAAAGATTCCATTGTTTCAGTGCTGAAAGCCTCTGCACAGACTACATACTCACCGGACCATGCGTGCTCGGTCGTCTGAAATGACCAAACGCAGGAAATACGTTCTGTATACACCCATTCACCTGAATCATTTCTCTGTGAAACAAGATTCCGGGTGACGTCCACCAGTCCCGCCCCATCGCTCTGATTATCGGCAATTTCGGAAAACGCCTGAATGGGAATACTCCACGAAGTGGTCATTTCCGCATATCCGGGATGTGTTATCCATTCCGCTGCCTGGTACGGAGAGAACATCTGTGTTGGTTCTACACTTGGTGTACATAAAGCCAGAATATCCCCACCGTCAACGGATTCATCCTGATTGATATTGTCGACGAAAATGTTCAGGTTTTCCATTGCATCATCCGAGACCGTCGTGGAATCGCTGGATTCCACACCGATATCTGGAAGCACTTGTAGTACGACCGTAGCGGTTTGTGATTCGCTCTGATCGGCAGTACTAACGATACAAGTAAATTCATCCACGCCAATGTAACCATTTTGAGGACGATAGGTAAAATCGCCACTGGCATCCAGATACAGTTCACCATGTTCAGGCGCGATATCCATAACGACCGTAAGCAATTTACCCTCGTCCTGATATGCCCCGTTCAATGCGTTGCCGGACAGCTCAGATTGAAGACTGTAGTTCATACAAAAAATACCGCCCGCCGGAGAAATACTCAGCATTTGACGTTGCTCGAGTGATTCGAGCCGGAGCGAACGTTTACGAAGATCCTTGTGATACTGGTCTGCCCCGAACCTGCGGATATATCTGGAAATTCGCCGCATGATATCCTCCTGTTCTGTATATTTTTTCTCGATAATGATTTCTAAGATAGAACGAATTTTACATGAAAGACGCCAAAATTTTCTCGTACGTTAGCTCTATGGGATGATTTAAAATCGGGAACTCTCCGCCAGATGGAACCGGTACCACATGCTCTATGTGGGGCATCCCCTCTCGCAAGAGCCCATTTTGCTCCAACGCCCGCCGAAGATCAGACGCATAGGTGGTGGACGTGGGATGAATTACACGGGATGAACCTTTCCATTGTTTTCGTATCTGCAACAATCGCAGATAATATGCCATCAGAAAATCCAATATCTCTACTGGCGCCGGACGCTCGGATGACTGACGTACCAAGTGAAATAGTATCTCGCCAGGTGGTTGAAGGATGAACAATTGATGGACACTTATCTCAGGAAAGTGTGACAGTACGTGGTGCCAATAATCATGGAACAACACCAGACCATTTTGAAACAGACCAGTTACGGGAGCGGAGCCCGTTAGTGTCTGAATTGCCGTAATGCCTTCGTGAACCCACTCCTCTGGAAGCTGTGATACATCGGGAAGAAGCACACGACGATTGCGATAAATCTGACCGGACGTACAGTAACCAAGAGTTCCTTCCGCGAATCCATAAATGGTGGTATGCAACCGTTGGTTCAGGCGGGTGACCATCTCAAAGTCGTATGGATTTTCCGATAATTCAGATGCGGTATATGACATTCCGGCACAACGGAAAAACTCCTGTATCGGAGTGACACTTCCACCAGGACAACTGAAAAAAAGCGTCAGACTTTTACGCATTCCCGCCTACCTTCCCGCGTCTATGATTGTTTCGTGGTTTTCTATTCCTGGTACACCGCACTTGTGATGAAGTTTTCCCACTCCCTTACGGTGTTGTAAGCGTCCTGAAATTGGTTACATTCCTGCGACAGAATCTGTGAAATATGCCGATGGTATTCGGGATCAGTCCCCAGATGAACCACACAATCCGCCCAATCCGTGGAAGACTCCCGAACTAGCTCATGCAGTCCCATCGCTTCGTAATAAGCCGCTGTGTACCGATGAACCAAAAAATTACCAGTGCACGCCACTCCAGGTACACCATACACAAAACTGTCCAGAGTCGTGATCTCACCGGTGTAATACGGCGAATTCAGAAGGACCGTTGAGGCTGAGAGATAACGGTAATAATCCTCCGGACTCTGCTGGGGTTGGAAGATCAGCCGCGATGCCAATGAGGCGTCCATGGACGAACGTATTCGATGTTTTAACCGCTCGGACCAGAGACGACCATTACCACACAGAAGTACCACATGCCCCATTGCATCCCTTGCTAAAACTTCCTCCAAATAATGGTCGAATCCAGGATGATATTTCTGTATACGATGTGGACAAAAATAGATCGCGCCTGATTCTGGAAGTCCGAGTTCTCGACGTGACGCTGTCGGTTGACGAACTGGTGCTGTTTCATATAATGGTGGACCTTTGAACCGTATTAACGATTCGGTATACTGTTCCTGCGCATTTTCCGGTTCCGCGCGATCCCATGAAAGATGATGATCGATACACGGCATACCGCTCGTTCCATGCGTTGCCCATGAAGTACACTGTACGGGTGACAAACGGCACATCGGCAAAAAAAGACTCCAAGGATCCGCACCCACTTTCCAATGGTAAATTAGATCGCACGAGGCATTGCGGATAGTATGGACCGCCGACTCAAAATCTGAATCAAACACAAGACGTAACGGTGCGAAACGTCGAAAAGCGTGCTGCAATCTCGCTTCACTGCTGCGATGACAAATCCATATCGGCTCAAACCTCTCGCGGTTCAGACGCTCTATGATACCCGCAGTGCGTCGGATAAAACCTCCTTCGTGACCAGGCGTCACCAAAAACCCGACACGGATTTTCTCCCCCCTTGTTCGGTTTGTTGGGGGTGGTTTTTCAAAAAACTCATGGAACGACGGAACGAATAATTTCACAAAAAGCTCTCGTATCCAACGGCAGCCATGATTCAAATGCGGCAATTCAAACGGCCAGGTAAAACCATGGCGAACCAGCGTTTTCCAGTCGTACACAGGGCGTTCCGAGACAGCCTCCTGCAAATCTTTTTCAAGTTGCCGCCAATAGGCCTCAATTTGTTTTTCGTCTTCAAAAACATGTGGACAAAACGCCAAATGCTTCCATCGCCATTCCGAACGCCCATCCAATAGTTTCGATGCTCGACAGAAATGGTGTCTAGCCATTCCGATCTCGCCCGCTTCTCCATATAAACGTCCAAGATCATGCTGGATGACAGCCTTATTCGGAGCGACTGCCTCCGCACGCTTGGCACAAAAGATAGCTCTTTCAAAATCAAACAACTTTTCATATACCGATGTCATTTTCTCCAGTACATGTATGTTTGATGAGTCTACCTTCTGCATTCGTTGTAACAGCTCTAGTGACTGAAGATAACGATGATCCCGCTCAAGAATTATGGCCAGATGCCACAACGTCTCCGTGCGATTTGGGTCCAACGCCAACACTCGCTGCAAAGACCGCTCGGCTCTTTCCATGTACCCCAAAACAAAACACGCGATTCCCAGTCGTTCGTGTGCTTCTGCAAAATTGGGGGATAAAACTGTCGCGCGAGTGAACATTTTCACCGAATCTGCGATGCGGCCAAACTTAAAAAGTACTAAACCATAATGAACAAAATATTCAGATTTTGTATTACAGACCAGCAACGCCTGCTCAATGGATTGTAACGATTCCTCCAAACCATCTTTACCCAATTGCATTGCGGAAACACTAGACAAATACAGGGAAACCGCACAGTCATTGATGTCCTCACTGATACGAAAGCACTCCCGAAAAGACTGGATTGCAGATGAGAAATCCCCCCGACGCAACGCTTGCTTTCCACGCACAAGCACACGGTCGAATGTGGAATCGCCTATGTCTTGAGAAACGATCAACTTCTTTTACCCCCAAACCAAACCGCATTGCCCCATGATTACCAATATCCGGCACAGCGCCCCGTAAAACGTCTCGCCCTCTCCCGGGTGTATCACATCATCAGCCAATGTCAAGCAAATTCACAGAACAGAATTTCACTTTTTAGGTGTAAGTCATATGATTGCTGATTTCGACCCTATGCACTGTGGTGACACACAAGGCTTTCGTGAATTTGTGGATACCGCAATTATTATTTTGAGAAGATAGAATCTAATGGGGGGATTCCACCAACACGGGCGAACGCCGTTAGCCGCTTTTCTCTTCGTATTCGCAATTTTGCATGAGAATCTGGAACACAGCAAAATAGGTAGCGAAACGTAATCAATGTACGGATTAGAACCTAGAGTTGTGTTAATCCCATGATTATCTATTGGGAGTCGATTGCCATGGAACCGTAGATGACTGCAATCGACGGACTGTGTTCGCAGTCGCTTAGTGCTTTTACATATAGTAAAAAATTGTCTCATTGATTCCTTCCTCGTTCCCATTATCCTTTATTCCATTCGAAAAAGTTTCACAAAAAACATTTTCACGGAAAACGCACAAAATTTTACGCACTTTTTACTATAGTCCCTCCTTGCTGCAAAGACAGTCAGGATAGTAACTTTTCCACAGTGATAGGGTGAACACTCCTCGGGCGTGTTCACATAATAATTATAGAAAAACAGCCAACTAGCCGATGATATCGGTATGGAGATTACAAAACAACAATTTGAAAAAATCAAACACGTTTTCCCTAAGTCTCGTTGAAGTGTACAAATTGATCACTTTACGATGATCAACATCCTGCTCTACGTGGTGGAAAACGGCTGCAAATGGCGTGCGTTGCCGAAAGAATTTGGCAACTGGCACACAGTGTACATGCGTATGCGTCG
>JAQVKF010000009.1:0-16421 GCA_028694795.1 Thermoguttaceae bacterium
CTGCCAACTCGGTAAAGTGGCCGCCGATGCGGTCACTCTGTTCCCGGCATTCGTCGGTTCATAAGATTTACCTGACGTTGGTGCTGCGACTTCACACGGCTCGCCTGCGGACCACATCTATCCATTGAACTGGCCGTCCAGTTTGCGAAGCAAAATTCGTCCCTGCGGGCCATCGTTCAGATGGCCTTTCGACAACATCAACACGACGGGAGCGTGCCATTCGCGACGATCGCATAGTGTATATTTGAATAATACATTGTATGAATTAAAAGAAGCAAAAGCCAGGAAGGTAGTGACTGCTTTTGCGGACCATGACCGACCGCACGGTAGTGCGAATTCGCGGCCGGGCGTTCCCGGTCGCCGCGTCTTTTGCCGATGGATTGTCTTCCGTTTTTTCAAGGCGCCGGTGCCATCAGGGTGGACTTTGATACAGCTGCTGTCGAGTGACAACGCGGAGGTGTCCACATGGAGCTTCAGCTCATTTCGGAGAGTCTCTAAAAGATGGAATAAGAGACCGTTTTCAGCCCATCGACGCATACGCATGTACACTGTGTGCCAGTTGCCGAATTCCTTCGGCAACGCACGCCATTTGCAACCGTTTTCCACCATGTAGAGCAGGATTTTTGCCGGTCCTAGCCGACATCCACTTACGCTCGTGATTTTCGTTGCAAAATCGCTCTACTCCAGGGCCTCGATCCGAACCATTGCCGACGTTGATAAACATTTCATCGTAAAATGATCAATCTGTACACTATCACGAGACTTAGGGAAGACGTGTTTGATTTTTTCAAATGGTTGCTTTGTAATTTCATACCGATATCATCGGCTAGTTGGCAATTTTTCTATCATGATGATGTGAACACGCCCTAATATCGAATCGGAATCATCGCCCGGACATTTGCAACGCGGTGAGTACCAACGAGGTGATCGTACGAAGCGATACGGGTTTGGAAAGAACCTGAAGCGTCGCCGCCGAATTGGCCAGTTGACTGGCTTCCTGACGAATGGCGTCGTCCAACGCGGCAGACATCAAAAAACAAGGTAAAGAGGGCTGGATGATCCGAATTTGCCGGATCGTCTCCAGACCACTCAAACGCGGCATATGGAAGTCGAACATTCCGACGTCAACCGTTTTTTCTCGTGCAATCGAAAGAGCCTGCTCACCGCATTCCGCCTGAAAAATATCGAAGCCGCGTGGTTCAAAAATCGAACAAAGCGTCTCGCGGAATGCCTGATCGTCATCGACAATTAGCATGCGAGGTGTGTTCGATAATAAAACAGGGGCTTGCGTCATAGAAATCACTCTTGGGGCTAACGTCCATTGGCTTGGATGTTCGATTCCCGTCTATCGGATTCGACGGAGAGATTTCAAACGCGAACATCCATGACGGAATCGCTTTTGGAACCTCAAAACCACTCGTGTTCCGACGGAAACCTTCTATCCAAGGCAAATCGACATGGGTAAAAACCACCCACGCACTGCCGAACTGGCAGTCACAACGTGTCAAGAGAATTTCCATGCAAATGATGCGCCAAAAATACGGAAATTAACCGTTACCGCTAGAATCGATCGTTATCCACCACCATAAAACACCGCCGCCAATCCATTCAAAAAGGCGTCCCAACCTCCGCCCAGCTAATAGGGACGGATCTGGAACATGAACCAGAGGCCCCAAAACTTCGAAATACAAAAATGTTTATTCAAGCAGACGTTTTCGAGAAATAGCCCATCAGTGGTTAGACAATAATTGCAATCGCAGCGCGTTCCAAGCTGTTTTTGCCACATAAATATCTCGAATGGCGGGGTGCCCCAAGCGAGAAGCCGTGCAAATACGGCATTGCTGGTCCGGACCGACCACCGCGATAAATACCGATGTTGCTCGTTCCGGATCATGAGGGACCAAATCGTCGCGAAATCCAGCGTTGCCGCCACCGTTTGGGGATGCGGAATCGCCTTTGGCCTCCACCGCACACCTAGAACACACCGCACCATTCGACAAATCCGCCCAATCTTCGGGAAATCGAACTATAGCGACTGCCCAATCGGTCTGTCGCTGCTTACGTGTGAGATGTGCCGCCATGGCCACCCATCGCCGTTCCACCGTCTCGCCCTCGGCCGAAAAAATTCCTGAATCCAAGGCAGAATACGCACACTCCGATGGTGGTAAGAGTTGCAAATGCTTCGAGAATGCCGATAAATCGGAGAAAAGCTCTCCCTGAAACGCCGCAATCCGCGCCGTATTGGCCTCGTTAAAGATACACCCCGCGACACCAATTTCTAACACCGACAGCGACGCTTGTTGTTCACGCAACTGCGACACGACCACGTCGGCCAACGTCACCTCACCCTCCCCATACACCAACGAACCGAGTGTATCGTAGATAATACGAGCCGTCGGTTCAATCTGCTCGGCACATTCCGCCGACGAATCGCCTTCCGCCATCATCCGTAACGAAATCGAACCGTCATTTGCCGTAATTCCGACCTGTGGAATACGCCCACGACGAATCAGATCGGGCAACATCGCCTCAATTTGGCTCTCACCCGCTCCAAAACAATGAATCTTTCGATGGACAATTTTCCGGCGTCCCAGCCCCAGCTCCTCCCGCAACGTCCGATCAATGGATTGTCGACAGACACGCATTTCCGCTGGCACGCCTGGCACGCAAAAAACGCGACATGGAGAACGTCCTTCCCGCACAACCGTCAGATCCACTCCCAACGCCGTTCCGTCCGGATTCGGAATATGCCGTGTTCCCTTCGGCGAAATTGCTTGCGAACGATTTTGTTCCGGCATCGGACGCCCGCGACGCGCGAAGAGGTTCTTCGTATGTTCGTATGCCTCTGGAAAAAATTCTAACTCCACACCCACCGCCTGGGCTAAGGCCGCTCGTGTCAGATCATCCGCAGTGGGACCTAGGCCACCACTCGCAAACACAACATCCGCTCGCTCAATCGCGGTACGAAACGCCGTCACGATTGCGTCCATATCATCACCAATCGTTACGTGACGTAACACTCGTAAACCCAATTCTTGAAACCAAATTGCCGACTCCCACGCATTGGTATCGAGAATAGCTCCCGCTGTCAACTCGTCACCGATTGATAAAATTTCCGCAATCATGTTGTGGCCGACGCCGTCCCTCTTTCAACACTCTGCCTACTTTGACTCACCACCTGACACTCTGGCACCCCACTCGGTGACTCCTTCGGAGTCTCAGATACTTGCGGTCTGATCCTCTCTCGGTATCGTATCGCGTCCAACCAGTCTGCCCAAACGTACCACGCCCAACCTATTTTACCCAGCGTACCACACTTACGAGTGGAAAGTGATCTGAAGGGTAACGGCCTTCACGATTCGTTCGCAGTATCTCTGCCGCATCAACCGTGACACTAGGCGTCGCAAAGATATAATCGATTTTATCCTTACTCGGTTTACCCGAAAACGCGTGAAAGGTCCCAACGTTTTGATCGTCAGGATGTGCCACACGGTAGGTGTCGAGGAAACCAACCCCACGAAATGCCTTAATTGGTTCACTCGATTCACCGCAATTGAAATCGCCCGTGATCATCACCGGTACGTCTGGCTTTTGACGTTGAGCGATTCGCTCGATAATCAGTTTCGCACCGTTCAGTCGAGCTGCTTCAGAGACGTGATCTAAGTGCGTATTGAAGAAATAAAACTCCTGCGTTGGATCGGCCAAATATCGGAACCGTCCCCACGTCGCGATTCGACGACAGGCTGCATCCCAGCTTCGCGAGCCGACCACCTCAGGTGTTTCGGAAAGCCAAAACGTCCCCGTATCGTCCGAAACCAGCTCAAGCCGATCCGTTCGATAGAAAATCGTCATCGCCTCGCCCTCTTTCGGATTGACTTCACGGGTTCGCTCAAAATGCGCATACCGTGGAGCTTCTCCATCGGCATTAGCCGCCTTTTTCGCTAGGTAGTCGGCAATCCACTCACTTTGGAACGGTACCACTTCCTGAAGTCCGAGCAGATCGGGAGCGTTTGCGAAAATCGTATCGCCGAGCTGTTCTTTGCGATTATCCCAGCAATTATCCCCATCCGCCGCCGTACCAGTTCGGATATTGAAGGTCATCACACGAATCGCCGTAGCAACCGAAGACATTGCCGCGGGCGCATCCGCTTGGAGCGATGAGCCGCGCAACAACGCGGCTAACCCTAAAAGTCCACACGTTTTACCAAAACAACGTCGATCCATGATCTTTTGCATCTCGCTCACTTCGATTCTGAATGGTCTTAGGCTTCAAAAATCAACTTACGTTAAAACTTTGACTGGCAATGGGACAGCCAGACACCCAAGGACGATTCCCATTTTTCGGACGGGAGTATCCTGATTTTATTCTGCGAACGGATCTGTTTCATCCGCCGCATTTTCCGCAAATGGGTCCGCCGAAGCGTCAGCCGCTGGAGCGTTATCCGCAGAAGTACCGTCCGTCGGAGTTTCACCTGCGGAAGCATCAGCCGCTGGAGCACCATCCGTCGAAGCATCACCCGTAGATTCTTCCGCAAACGGATCCGCAGAAGTACCGTCCGTCGGAGTTTCACCTGCGGAAGCGTCAGCCGCTGGAGCACCATCCGTCGAAGCATCACCCGTAGATTCTTCCGCGAACGGATCCGCCGAAGCATCGTCCGCTGGAGTTTCACCTGCGGAAGCGTCAGCCGCTGGAGCACCATCCGTCGAAGTATCACCCGTAGATTCTTCCGCAAACGGATCCGCCGAAGCATCGTCCGTCGTGGTACTGGCAGGAGCCGCGGCTGGCTCAGTCGCCGTTGCCGTTGCGGTAGCGGCACCTTCGGGCATTTTGGGTTCAGGCAAAGCGTTTTTGGCCTCCACCGCCGCCGCTGCATCCGCCGCGTCTTTGGCCGCTTCATCCGCCTTCAACTGGGCGAGCACACGCTGCTCTTCTCGCTGAAGTGCTTCGTAGCGGGCGGCACACCACGCTTTGTATTTTTCCGCTTTCACACGCCGCGCATTTTGGCGATATTGTTCGATTTCCTGACGTTCGGTCCCCTGAATTTGCGACAGTGCACGACTAATATTCGCCATCTGTCCCGATTGGGCCATTTCGATCAACGCCCCCGACTCAAAGTCCCGCGACGCTCCAGCCGTGTCTCCCTGCCGCAACCGTACTAAACCACGGTAATACCACACACGCGGATCCTTTTTATAGAGTTGGATCGACTGATCGAGAACTGTTTGAGCGGTCGCCAAATCCCCCGCGAAACAGGCGTAAACCCCTGTTCCGTAAAGTCTTGCCGCTTCCGTTCGTAAGGAGGTCGGTCGCGCCCTCGCGGCACCCGCCCCCATCTTCGTGGAACCTTGTCCCTCAGTCGATATGTCCGTCACCACACTGATCGGCGGAACTGTAAGACCCGGAGCTGCCTCTGGAAGTGCGGCTCCTTCTGGTGAGGCCACGACCGTCGCACATGGAACACAAAACGCACCCAGCAGTAATATAGCCGAAAAACGTCGCATCATACCCCTAACCTCTAAGTAATCCTCATCCGATGATGAAAAAGTTCGTAGATTTTCTTGTGACAAAGATAATTTTAGTGGAATGGCTCCGTTCCAGCAGGACAGGTCGAACGACAACGCGGCTACACAAACACGCACCCACCACCCAACCCAAAAACACACTCACCCCGATTATCCTTTTGCCCCACGAGAACCAATTTTTCCACACTCTATATCTTAACGCAACGAGGATTGGTCTGTAAAGCGATTTATCAGAATTCATTCGAAAAATCAGCACAGATCATCCCGTCTATGCCGATTTTGCAACTTACATCCAGTCACCTCATATTCCATCCACGCTAGCGGTAATACCACACACGGATTCGTGTTCACTAGCGATGTGATTCCGCTTCAAGCCGTTCCTGTTCCTTCGAGCCAGCCCAAATCTGCTGTACGAGACGGATCACGACGACCGAAGAAATCACAAAAACCACGGTACATGTGATTGCGTAACCGGTCCAGCCATACAAAAAGTTCCCCACGGCAAACAGACTCGACCAAATCATCGCACAGCCAGCAATCGTACCGAGTAACGCTTTGGGCAGATTATCGCCCGTCGCTCGTACTTCTTCCCGCGTGATGCCTAGTTCGTTACGAATCGGTTCCCAACCCAACCCTCCCGGTTTGACCTTCCGGTAAAAACGGAGCAATGTTTCACGATTGGCCGCCGTCAGCGGCAAAGCATACGCCACGATCAACCAAGAAATTGTTGTCAACACGACCGTGATGAGCAGTCGTTGATGCGTCCCCAAAACGAACGGAACGACAACCGCGTCCGACGTAAGTTTGACACCTTGGGCAGCCGCTTTGGAAATGGCCGCCTCGGTATACGTCACCGCACTGCCACACCACCAGTCCAATTTATCACCAACCACAAACACGGTCGAAATAACAAACGACACGATCATCGCCGTCACTTCACACCAGGCGTTAATCCGCCACCAGAACCAGCGGATCATGTACAGTAGGCCCGTGCCCGCACCAATTTGCAGCATTAGATCAAATCCCGCTTTCGACGATTCGAGCAGGTAAACCATTCCGCAGCTACAGACGAAAAGCACGAGCGTTGAAAACCGCCCTGCCCAAACGTAATGTCGTTCCGATTTTCCGGTGACGCAAAATTTACGATAAAAATCGTGAACGCAATACGACGCGCCCCAGTTCAAATGCGTCAGCAATGTGGAACTGTGCGCCGCGATCAAACTGCAAACCATTATACCAAAAAAACCAACAGGTAAGAACTTCATCATGGCCGAATAGGCAATGTCGTGATCAATAAGAGCCGGATTGACATGGGGAAATGCTGTCTGAATATCGGTTAATTTGGGAAAAACGATGAGCGATGCCAACGCGGTCAAAATCCATGGCCAAGGTCGCAATACATAATGCGCGACGTTGAAAAACAACACACTTCCGAGCGAGTCCCGTTCCGATTTCGACGCGAGCATCCGTTGAGCGACATACGAACCACCACCCGGCTCCGACCCCGGATACCAGACGGCCCACCACTGAATGGCCAACGGCATGATAAATACGGCAACCGCAATCTCCCAACAATTGTCAAAATCGGGCAGCATATCCAGATAGTGCAATTTCGGAGCACTGGATGGACCGGACATTGCGGAAACTTTGGCAACCATCACATCCAAACCGCCAACCTGCTTGACCGCGAAGTACGCCATCGAAATCGACGCGCCCATCATAATGAAAAATTGAACCATATCGATGACCAGTACGCCCCATAAACCGGACTGCATCGCGAAAACCACGTTTAGCAATCCCACAAACAGCAACGTTTCCCAGCGATCCACACCAAACAATACATTCGCAATTTTGCACGCCGCAAGATTAACCGTCGCCATAATGACGCAATTGAAAAAAAATCCGAGATAAATGGCCCGAAAACCACGCACAAACGACGCCGCTTTGCCGCCGTAACGCACTTCATAAAATTCGAGATCGGTCAAGACCGCACTGCGCCGCCAGAGTCTCGCGTAAAAAAAGACCGTCACCACACCCGTGATGGTAAATGCCCACCACTGCCAGTTTCCCGCGACACCCTGGGTACGCACGATATTCGTCACCAGATTGGGCACATCCGTCGAAAAGGTTGTCGCCACCATGGAAATGCCCGCCAGCCACCATGGCACACTACGTCCAGAGGCGAAAAACTCCGTCGTATCTTTGCCAGCTCGCCTGGCGAAAAAAATTGATGGAATAAAACAGATAAAAAGTCCGACGGCGATCAACACCCAATCGAGTGGTTGAGGCATACGCACGGTACTTGCCGCAAACGTTAAAAAATCGAGCATGGAACAAAAATCCTACGAAAGAATGCCTTCAGACGAAAAAATATCCCGACACGAGGGATATCCAAATAGGAGGGAAGCCCCCCCCTCGGGAAAACACGCTCGGGAACACACGTCCCCTTACGCGTCATTCTAGTGGAAACGAGAACGGAAGTGAACAACTGAGACCGGTATTTTTACCAAGAAAATCACGCAAAGGGACCTTTCATTCGATATAAGACATTCGTACCCCTTCCGCACATACAAAATCACACTACTTTCGGAGGATGTCGTCCTGACCGAAGATCATTCAAGATGTCACACACCGTATCGTATATCGCACATTAGCTGAACCATTTTTGCGAAGATGGTCCGTCGTGTCCCAATCAGCAGTATAATACCCAAAATCACACGTATCGGGTACACAAAGTACGGCCCAAACACCAGCAAATCGCCTAACATAGGCAACGTCATCGCAAGAATCATACATCGACAGAGAATTCGGTAACTCGACGACAATTGCCAACGGATTCCATCCGAGTTTCGTACCATCGCAAGAAGTTGTAAAACCACCGTCACCACTATCGACAAAATCGCCATTACCATCGGAATTAACACACCGAAGAACTGGAGCCAGATCATATAATCGACCTCGGTTAATTCACAAATCGCCACCCAAGATCCCCACAGTATCGGAAAATTCATCACCGCCGAGGCAAGCCAAAGACACGTCAACAGAACAAACGCACCATGGAAACAAACATAGCGATTGGCGAGTTGTCGGATCGAAGATTCGACTCGAACGTCGGACCACAGGTTTTCCTTCCGACACAACCACACAAAACATGATAAAAATAGGACCAAAGTAAATCGAACACCCAAAAGTACAGTGGGAAAAATCACACCTCGTCCACAAAACGGAATGAGTATATCCATACATGGTAAGATGGACAGCAAAATTACCCCCCACAATAAACCGCGTTTGATAACCCCTTGGTGTCGAATCTTCCACCATGTCATCAGTTGAAGATATAAACACAGTCCGCCTATGATCATCCAGAGAATCAGCCCAAACTGCAAAGGACTGCTTAAAGCCCTATACATTCGCCCGAAAAAAGAAACACCAAAACCATAAGAAATCGCGTAGCACAAGAGGATACAAAACTGATATTGTTGGATATATGCCCAACGAATCGCGAGCTGTTTCATCCATGTTAATTCATTCACGACCGTTTCAGACATCGTCTATTCCTTCCACGAGTGGTGTGTTCACACATCAATCTCTGCGCATAAAAATCCCCCGAAAAAATCGGGGGATTCGACCTCTTTCTTTAATCCAAAAAGCCAACCAATGCGTGCGCTCGCGTCGGTTGCTGCAGTTTGCGAATCGCCTTCGCCTCAATCTGACGAATACGTTCTCGCGTCACCTTAAAAATATGTCCCACTTCTTCCAATGTGTAACTGTAACCGTCGCCCAAACCATACCGCAGTTTGATGATTTCACGCTCTCGGTAACTCAACGTCCGAAGCACGTCGTTGATCCGATTCCGCAACATCTCCTGCGTCGCCCCAATCGACGGACTTTCCGCTGTACCATCTGGCAAAAGATCCCCAAAATGGCTATCTTCACTATTCCCCACTGGACGATCCAAACTGATGGGATAACGGTTCATCGCCATCACACGACGCGCTTCGTCGATACCCGTCTCCGCCGCTCGCGCCGTCTCCTCCAACGTCGGTTCACGACCGAGTTCTTGGAGTAATTTACGCGACACGTTCCGAACACGCGACATCGTTTCCAACATGTGGACAGGAACACGAATCGTGCGGCTCTGATCGGCCACCGCTCGCGTGATCGCCTGGCGAATCCACCACGTCGCGTACGTACAGAATTTAAACCCGCGTCGATATTCAAACTTATCCACCGCCCGCATCAACCCCGCGTTGCCCTCCTGGATCAGATCCAAGAACGACAGACCTCGATTGCGATACTTCTTCGCGATCGACACGACCAATCGAAGGTTACCCTCCGAAAGTCCGCGTTTCGCTTCCTGATATTTCGCGTACATGTCACGCACGTAATGGACACGATTCCGCAAACTCGTCGGCGTCTCCTGTGTCGCTCGCAGAATACTACGATATTCCACGATCCACGGCTGTCGCTCCGATTCCGGAAAACCAGCTTCCCCATGTTCGCGAATCCGCTCACGCAACTCGTCCACCTGACGGCTAAAATTCTCTAACTTCTGGATCCACAGTTCAATACGCTGGGTCCGAGTCCCCAACTCTTCGACCAATCGCACCGCTCGACGACGCGAACGACCCAACTGATGCCACGCCGCCTTACGCTCTTCCGGATCACATGAACTGCCCGTCGCTATCTTATAGTCTCGACGATTACGTTTAATAATCATTTCCAATGTACGAAGGTTCGCCGGCAGACGTCCCACAATCTGATCTTTTTCCAAATTATCCGTTACCGACACCTGTACTGTGCGATCAAATGGAGCGTCTCCGCTATGGACACGCCGCAACATGCGCACAATCTGCCGCATCACAAAATCACACTCGATTACCCTGCGACGAAACTTCGCTCGCGTCAATTCAATCTGTTTGGCAAGCTCAATTTCTCGTTTCCGCGTCAACAACGGAATTTCACCCATCTGCGTCAGATACATACGCACCGGGTCGTCCGACCACGTCTCACCATCCGCGAGAAGCTCGTCAATTCCAGCTGAGTCGACATCATCATAATCGACCGCACCATTTTCTAACTCACCAACATCTTCAAAGTCCGGATCGTCCAACGCCGAACCAAAATCGAGCGTCCTCGACTTCTCATCAAGGTCCAACTCGCCACTTGCCGCAACGTCGTCAAAATCATCCATTTGAATTTCGGGATCGTACAACGTCTGCTCTCCTGCTGACAGTGCAAAAAATCAATGTAAAACCAGCTTATACCTAAGGATTCGTATCCCCGTAACATCCCCACAGCCCGCTATCCTACTAGGATAGATTCACCAACCCAGCGGGACTCACTACGTCTGGGGACCCATTACGTTCACAGGCCGCTCGTCAAACACCGATCCTGCCATTACAGCGATTCGTTTGCTCTTCGATTCTGTTCTTTCCAGTATTCCTGACCTCGTATATCCTTATCGAATCGATCGCGTTTTGACCGCCTCATATGCTCGGAAGTATTGCCAACTATGAACGAATCCATAGGAAAACACTCTCGAAGAAGCGTCCGATTTAGATTGGTTGGATCGAACTAACGATTTTTTCGAACGATATGGATCCATAGGCAGGAGGGTGTGTCTTTATACTCGCAGCTCCGAGGAAATCCGTTTCCGGCTCTTCGCTCTTTTCTAAAAACCCTTTTGTGCTGAAAACGGACACAAAAATGCCTCGACCCTTGTCCTATCGACAAAAAGGCCACTCAAACTGCAATTTTGCGTTCATTTTTCCGCTTTTTTTGGGGGGATATTTCTGGAAATGGCCGTCCTTTTGTACTCATTCCATCATGGAGAAAGTGTTTTATGCGGGTGTGCTCGTACCGCGTTCGGCTCAAAATCTTCAGACTCGATGGATCTGCCTTTCGACAGCATCCCCTCTGACCGTTATTGTAAAGTGTGTCCACTCGAATTTCCACCCCTAAAAAATTTTTTTCGAGATTATCTTACGAAAAAAACGTATTATTCCAATTTACTTTGACGAAAAAAACGATAATTCGTCCAAAGAACCTCGGTTGACGTCTTGCAAAAGAATCACTTATGTTCAAAATGTTATTCCGTCCATTTTGATCGCCGTTTCGCCGGAAGTAGGCCGGACACAGCACAGGACCACGAGTTTAAGTGAAAATTCGTGGGACTCGGTTGCTGAGATTGGATTCATCTTGGAAAAGTTGGCGTTTTGGCAAAATCGGCAAAAAAATTCAATGTTGATCGTGTTATATGGGAGTTGAACCATGCGGGTACTTTCCGGAATTCAGCCGACGGGTCGGTTTCACTGGGGAAATTATTTCGGAGCTATCCGACAATATATCGATTTACAGGGCGATCCAAACAACGCATTTTACTTTATTGCCAATCTCCACGCTCTCACCACGGTTCGTGATCGAGAAACTTTAACCCAAAACACACTTGATGCCGCGATTGATCTACTTGCGCTCGGGCTGGATCCGACCAAAGCGACACTATTTGTACAATCGGATGTGCCGGAAGTCGCGCAATTGACGTGGCTGCTTCTTTCGGGAGCGTCGATGGGACTGCTCGAGCGCTGCCATGCGTACAAGGACAAAATTGCCAAAGGGTTGCCCGCGAGTGCTGGACTATTTACCTATCCGGTCCTGATGGCGGCGGATATTCTGGTATACGATTCCGATATCGTGCCTGTTGGCGAGGATCAGAATCAGCATATCGAAGTGGCGAGGGATTTAGCGGCCAGTTTCAATCACGTTTTCGGCGAGGTCTTCCGACTGCCCAAAGGGTATATCCTGGATAATTCGGCCTGTGTACCAGGCGTTGATGGCCAAAAAATGTCCAAAAGTTACAATAATACGCTCCAGATTTTTGAGAACGCGAAGACGCAGCGCAAGGAAATCATGCGTATTACAACCGACAGCCGTCCGATGGAAGAGCCAAAAGATCCGAATACCGATTCGTTATACCTGCTTTATAAGTTATTCGCCACGAAAGAGGAATGCGCTGAGATGGAAGCGATGTACCGACGTGGTGGATTCGGCTATGGGACGGTGAAAAAGGCCGTCGCCGATAAAGCAGAAGCATACTTTGCTGACGCCCGCGCCCGACGGAGCGAATTCGAGGCGAATCCAGAACGAGTACGAGAAATCTTACGAGAGGGTGCCACACGAGCGCGGAAAAAAGCCGCGGAAGTACTCCAACGAGCTTCGCAAGCCTGCGGCGTCCTCTAAAACGCGGTCGATTTTTGGGGTGGACGGCGTGAACAGTGGACGGCGGGACCGTAATGACCGGAACGAGCGGCGTATTCGATGAGAGATTATTCGATATGCCGCCAGCAGTGGTAACCGGCAAGTTTTCCGGATGAAAAGGCGAATTGCAGGTTATATCCACCGCAATCACCATCGACGTCCAGCACTTCTCCGGCGAAAAAAAGCCTCGGTACACGGCGAGATTCCATGGTATTGCGGTTCACCTCATCGAGCGCAACACCGCCGCAAGTGACCATTGCCTCGGTCCGTTTTCCCATCGCGGCGATTTCGAATCGCGTGGCCAGAATCGCCGTCACGAGTCGTTTCCGGAGTTTTCGATCCATCTGCGAGGTCGGCAGCTCGCCCGGAATTTGATGTTGGGCCAGCAGCACTCGGATCAATCGCAGTGGGATCTCCATGCGGGCGAGCAAGTTTCGAACCGACTCTTTGTGTCGAGAGATTTCGGTCTGTAAAAACGTTTCCAACGCCGCTGGATTTCCAAATAAAGCGGCGGGCACGAATGAAACTTCCAGCGTATCACCTGCCATCAAATACCGACTCATATCGAGAATCACCGGACCGGACAGCCCTCGGTGCGTCCAGAGCAGATCGCCAACACGCGATAATCCTTTGGGAAATCGCTCACATTTTGCTACACTGACTCGCACAGCGGAAAGCGAAATTCCAGCACAATCACGCCATGTCTCCGATTTTCTCCGCGATTCATCCCCTCGCGATTCGCCATGTGATTCATTGCCGTAAGGTGGATTACCACGAAATAGATCACCATCCGTTTCGCCGCTTCCTGCCGCTTCCCGCCGTTTGTTCGTAACATTTTCCAATGAAACCTCCGCCGAAAATTCTGGCGGAATCTTTCGATTCGAATAACCTCGAACGGTCGTCCAATCGCGGATCACCAGCGGTGCGAGGGCGACACGCGGTGGAACAAGCGTGTGGCCCAATTGCTCCGCAAATCGATAACCATCACCCGTCGTTCCCGTAACCGGATAGGTCATGCCGCCTGTGGCCAGCAGCACGCACCGCGCAGAGTATTCACCTACTACGGCCTCCGCATGGAACGCGGCGTCCGTGGTAGCAATATCGGTAGTATCCGCAATATCGGCGGCAGAAGTATCGGGATCCGTGGATGTCATAAGATGGAAAATTCCATCAAAGTCTCGTTCAATCCGTTGAACTGACCGACCGCATTGACAATCAATGCCAAGTCGCCTGGCTTCCCGGAGCAGAGCGTTGCGAATCTCCTCCGCACTCAGCGAACGTGGAAAAACTTTGCCCCCACTGGTCACCGTCGTCACAACGCCCAACCGTTGGAGCCACGCCACCTGTTCGGCATTGGTCCAATGGTACAACGCCGGTTTGACGAAACGAGCATGTTCGCCATAATGGTTCAGAAAGTCGGCAATCGGCCCCGCGTGAGTCACATTGCACTGTCCGGAACCAGAAAGAAGTAATTTTCGCCCAGGTTCCTCATTTTTTTCAAGAATGGCGATACGGGAACGATCCGGCGACCGCTCGCTCATTCCGCGAGACGCCGCCTCCCAAGATTCTGCCGCCGCGATGGCTCCCGCAAGTCCCGCAGGCCCCGCTCCTATTACTAATAAGTCGTATAGCATCGCCTACCATCTGGAGCCATGATTATTCAAAAAATACCAAAGCGGCCGCCCCCTTCGATACGGATTCCCTCCGACGCTGTACGCCGCGATTTGTAACGGCAAAACCACGCGAAAGCACATTCCCATCGTGAAATCGGTCCCCACCAGCGTCATCGTCGGTAGCGGATGGGGCTCAGGGGCCTCTTCAACCGGCCCCCACCCGTCGACGGAAATTTCTCGACAAGGAGTAACACTATCCGCAGGATACAACAAGCCTTTTACTTGGCGATATATGCACCCGTGCTGGCCGGTTTAACGTTTTCGTCGGGAATTTCACGGATCCAAATGTTGCGGAATCGCGTCGGGTTGCCATGGTCCTGCAACTGGATCGAACCCACCTCTGCGTGCGGTGTGAACTCTGGTGCTTTATGCCAAGCAGTGTCGCCTTCCAACTGAAAATGATTATGGATCACCACGCCATTCTGCAGCACAGTGATGAATGGCGGTCGAATGACTTCGACGACTTTGTCACCTTCGATTTTCAATACAGGACGATTGAAAATCACGTCATAACTCTGCCATTCGCCCGGTTTCGCACAAACGTTTACAAACGGAGGACGCTGTTTGTAGATCGAACCACACAGACCATCGAAATACGTCTCGTTATCATACGAATCCAATACTTGCAGCTCATAATGGCCGTCCATGAAGAAGACGCCGCTATTGCCGCGTCCCTGTCCGGAACCTTCCACTTTTTCCGGAGTGGCAAACTCGATATGAAGCTGGACGCTTCCGAACTTCTGCTTCGTGGAGATACTTCCGCGACCTTCCGTCACGTAACCGTCTTTCACTTCCCATTTGTCCGCACCATCCCACGCCGACATATCCTTTCCATCGAAAAGAATAATCGCGTCAGACGGCGCACCACCTGGTTGCGTGGGCGGATCAATCACTTTCGGTTCTTCCCATTGAATTCCACTTCGCCAATCCTCCGCCTTCACCATGGTCGTCTTAGCCGTTATCGCCGCGGCCGCCGCCAACGCCGCTCCCATAAACGCTCGTCGCTTCATATTCTCGCCTGTCCTTATATCTAAATGATTTTAAACCACATTTCTGGGGAGCATCCCCCGTGCCCTCTAGCGTAGCATATAACATTCCCCATTTGCAAGCGGTTGACCAAAAATTTTTTCCATTTGTCGAAAAGAAATCTTTTGATTGAGTGTGACAATGATCAAGTCTAGAAAAACAACGAGCTGAATTCAAAAAGGCAAAATGGAATAAAAAAATGAACCCCGCCAACAAGGTTCATCCAAAGTCATACGTATTGATATTAGGGCGTGTTCACATCATCATGATAGAAAAATTGCCAACTAGCCGATGATATCGGTATGAAGATGGCAAAACAACCATTTGAAAAAATCAAACACGTCTTCCCTAAGTCTCGTTGTAGTGTACAGATTGATCATTTTGCGATGAATTGTTCATCAACGTCGGCAATGGTTCGGATCAAGGCTTAGGAGTAGAGCGATTTTGCAACGAAAAATCGCGAGTGTAAACGAATGTTGGCTTGGGCAGGTAAAAATCCTGCTCTACGTGGTGGAAAACGGTTGCAAATGGCGTGCGTTTCCGAAAGAATTTGGCAACTGGATGCTGTGTACATGCGTATTCATTGTTAGCCGAAAATGGTGTATGATCCCATCTTTTTGAGGCTCTCCAAAATGAGCTGAAGCTCCATGTGGACATCTCCGCGTTGTCACTCGACAGTCGCTGTATGAAAGTCCACCCTGATGGCATCGGCGCCTTAAAAAACGGAAGACACTTGATCGATAAAACACGTGGGGTGAAAACATCAAACTCCATGTGATCGTCGCGAATGACACGCTCCCGATCGTATTGATGCTGTCGAAAGGCCATCTGAACGGCGGCCCGCAAGGGCGAATTTTGCTTCGCAAACTGGACGGTTAGTTCAATGGATTGATGTGGCCGCGGGCGTGCCGTGTGAAGTCGCAGCACCAATGTCAGGTAAAA
>JAQVKF010000009.1:16521-40738 GCA_028694795.1 Thermoguttaceae bacterium
ATCTTATAAATCGACGAATGCCGGGAACAGAGTGACCGCATCGTCGGCCATTTTGCCGAGTTGGCAATATCAACGTCAGGTAAAATCTTATAAATCGACGAATGCCGGGAACAGAGTGACCGCATCGTCGGCCATTTTGCCGAGTTGGCAATATCAACGTCAGGTAAAATCTTATAAATCGACGAATGCCGGGAACAGAGTGACCGCATCGGCGGCCATTCTACCGAGTTGGCAATACCAACGTCAGGTAAAAAGAGGCAAAAAGTTTGAGTAGACGGTTCTGACGCCTCGTCGTGTTTTACCCGTGATGATAAACTGGATATCATGTATCTCGCTTTCGTTCTCCTAGCCATCACCGGCGAATGGCTACGCCGAATGATGTAAACACGTCCTAGTTGCCAGAATGGACCATGAGCAACCGTGCGGTAGTACGGACTTGCAACGGCTTGTTGCTGTCGCCATCACGTTGCCGGTAGTGCGCGTTCGAGGGAGCCTGACAAAACGACGAAAATCTGTATAATGACGAAATATTCCGCCGAAATTTGAAATGCACCGCGAAATGATTCCTAACCCCGTATTCCCCCAGAAAACCAATGCACACACCTTCGCCCGCCATTCTTGCACAACTTCCAGCCGCGCAAACGGTCGTTGCGATCGCTACATATAACGAACGCAGATCACTTCCTTCACTTGTGGAAACGATTCGTCATATTTTGCCGGAAGTTTATATTTTAATCGTCGATGATAACTCGCCGGATGGTACAGGCGAGTGGTGTCGCGAATGGATGCAGCACGACGCACGTCTTTTGCTCCATGAACGCGTGGGCAAATTAGGCCTAGGTACAGCACTGATGACGGCGATGCAGATTGCTGTGGAACGAGGCTTTCGATATATGGTTACCATGGACGCCGACCATTCGCATCCCGTCGCGTTGTTGCCGTTGATGTTGGCTATGGCAGAAAATATTGGGATGGAATCGCCCTCCGAGCGGGTAGATACACGGGATTCGAAATCGTATGGGTTGGAATCAACGTTGCCGGATGTGGTGATCGGGTCACGTTACTGCCGTGGTGGTGCGATTCAGGGTTGGCCGGTCAAACGCTACCTTATGAGCTGGGCGATCAATCACTACAGTCGATGGTTTTTGCGGCTGCCAGTGTACGATTGTAGCGGAGGTTATCGTTGTTACCGAGTTTCGCAGCTGCCTCCGATTCTGTCACGTCCGCTTTTGTCCCAAGGCTATTCGTTCGAAGAAGAGGTGCTTTGGCGTTTGCACTGCTGCGGAGCCAAAATGGTGGAATTGCCGATTCTTTTTGTAAATCGTATTCATGGCTCGTCCAAATTGCACGTGGGTGGTATTTTCACGGCGGTTCGCATATTATTACGATTGACGTGGTCGAATTTATGCGGCGGATTCCGTCCAGCTGCCCGCTTGTCAAATGACGAAAAACGGGTACAATGAGCGCTTCCCGTGTGCATGAGGATCGGATGGGCATTATGGGGCTCTTCCGGAAACATCCGGGATTTTAGGCTTAGAGAGAAGTCTCGCGTGTCGATTTTTAGAGCGATTTTTCTTTGAGAGAAACGCGACGAATGATTGACGAAGGGCTTCCGATGAGGAAAAACAGTTATGAAAGACGGCATTCATCCTAATTACATGGAAACGAAGGTCACCTGTGGTTGTGGTAATACCTTCATCACGCGCAGTACCAAACCGGAACTCCGCGTCGATATTTGCAGCGCGTGCCATCCGTTTTATACGGGGCGTTTGAAGTACGCGGACACGGCAGGGCGTATTGAAAAGTTCAAGGCGCGTTTTGCGAGTGGGTACGCCAGTCTGAAAGGCATCAAGAAGAAAAAAGACGCTGGCGATGCCGGCAACGGCGAAGCTCAACAGTAGTAGTTCGCGGCGTGAATCTCATAGTGTGGGGCGACCACGGGTTAGTGTGGAGCCGGCTGCTTATTTAGTGCGGTCCAACTGTATTGGGGCCAGACCGCCGTGGATTGGGTGGGCCGGCTATGGGTGAGAGTTGGTCTGCCGAGCCCTGGTTGTTGGGTGGATTGTTGGATGTTCTTTTTTGCGGATTCTATGTGGTGTTGGAACGGGCCTCGTCGCGAGTGGCTTTGTGGTTGGCCTGGTTATCCACACTCGATGGAATTCGCCAATCGTTTTTGTGGTGGAGAATTCGCAGTCGTGTTTTTTCGTTCTGACATGGAGGGAGTTGCCGCTGGGGTGGTGTTTCGTCGGGGTTGATGGTTCGTTAGAAACTAGAGGGTGTCCTAAAACATATTATTTCTCTTTCACGATAGTAGCCGATGCGTAAACAGCTTGACCAGAAATTAACCCGTTTTGAAGAATTAGAAAAGCAACTTTTGGACCCCGGGGTGCTCGCGGATCCTGCGCGCATGACGGCGGTGATGCGTGAACATGGTGCGCTGGCAAAAATTTCGCTTAAATATCGCCGATTTCGCGAGGTAAACGCGCAGATCGTCGAAACGCAAGAGATGCTCGAAAGTGGTGGTGATCCGGAGCTAAAAGAGCTTGCCGAGATGGAACTTCCGGAACTTCGTGCGGAACGTGAATTGCTGTGGAATGAGTTGCTTGATCTGACGATCGGTGGTGACGATGCCATGCGTACCCGTTGTGTGATGGAAATTCGTGGGGGTACTGGTGGTGATGAGGCGGCACTGTTTGCTCGTGATCTGTTCGAAATGTATCGTCACTACTGTACGGCTAAAGGGTGGAAGACGGAAGTTTTGGGCATGAATCCGACGGAATTGGGCGGGTTCAAAGAGGTTATTTTGGGTGTTGAAGGGGATGGTTGCTACGCTGAGCTTCAATACGAAAGTGGCGGACATCGTGTGCAGCGTGTACCTGAGACGGAAACGAAGGGGCGGATTCATACTTCTGCCGCGACCGTTGCGGTGCTTGCGGAACCGGAAGATGTCGAAATTAATCTGTCGCCCGACGATTATACTATTGACCGATATACGGCGAGTGGTCCTGGTGGCCAACATGTGAATAAAACACAATCGGCGGTTCGTCTAACGCATACGGCAACGGGACTCGTGGTTGAGTGTCAGGACGAACGTTCGCAACATAAAAATATGGCGAAGGCGCTGCGTGTTTTGAAGACCAGACTCTATGAGGCGAAACTCGAAGAGGAAGAAGCTAAACGTGCGGATGTTCGTAAAAATCAGATCGGATCTGGTGATCGAAGCGAGCGTATTCGAACGTATAATTTCCCGGAAAATCGTGTGACCGACCATCGTATTGGGTTGACACTTTATAAATTGGACTCGATCATTGCCGGCAATCTGGACCCGATCATGGAGGCTATTCGCGACTATCAGCGTCGTGAGCTTCGCGATCAATTTTCGCTCTAATCCGAGTTTCGTTTTATGTGGTTCGTTTTATTCAGGACCTTTCTCACGACTGTAGCCTATTGATATGGTGGCGTCAGTGCGCCGTGAAGGTCCGATTCTATCTGATGTTGTGTTCTCGAAAATATTTGTCGTGAAGAAATTTCGAACTAAATTTGTGTTAGGCATTTTCCGACCGAAATGACGCCGCTAATGGGGGTATTTTCTATTCGATTGAAATTTTGCATTTTCGTCCGAAAAAGACAAAGGAAAATAGTTCGAACATTATATCCGGTAAACAATGCTATAATATTTTGTAATGTACCTTTTGTGGGAAGTGAATTGTTTTATAATGATTCAATCGTTGTCATTGGGCAGTTCGGTATGCCTCAGTGACGTGGCAGAAAACAAGTGTGGGGGTTCACATCATTATATAGAAAAAATGGAGCCGCCCGTTTTCAAGCGAATGGGACGAAAATTTTTCACAAGGCGAGATTTTTTCACAAGGCAGAGGCAAAAAAATGGCAGAGTGCGCATGTGTTCAGTCGAAGGTCAAGGAATTTGTGGCTCAGGTCGCGGCGAAAAATCCTGGACAGCCGGAATTTATTCAGGCCGTTGAAGAAGTGATCGGTTCGATCATGGGCTATGTCCTCGAACATCCTCAGTACCAGAAAGCCAAAATTTTGGAACGTATGGTCGAGCCGGAACGCGTGATCATGTTCCGTGTGCCGTGGGTGGACGACAAAGGTGAACTGCAGATCAATCGTGGTTACCGTATTCAAATGAATAGTGCGATTGGCCCGTATAAAGGCGGTTTACGTTTGCATCCATCGGTCAATCTCGGTATTTTGAAATTCCTAGCGTTCGAGCAGGTTTTCAAAAACAGCCTCACCACATTGGCGATGGGTGGCGGTAAGGGTGGTTCGGACTTTGATCCGAAAGGCAAGAGCGACTTGGAGGTAATGCGGTTCTGCCAGTCGTTCATGACGGAACTCGTGCGTTACATCGGCCCGGACGTGGACGTTCCGGCTGGCGACATTGGGACCGGAGCACGTGAGATTGGTTTCATGTATGGTCAATATCGTCGAATGACCGGTCGTTTTGCCGGCGTGTTGACGGGCAAAGGTTTGGAGTGGGGTGGATCGCTCATCCGTCCGGAAGCGACGGGGTATGGCTGTGTTTATTTTGCCAAAGAAATGCTCGCGGTCCGTGGTGATGGATTCGACGGCAAGACGGCGACTGTTTCAGGTTCCGGTAATGTGGCTCAATACACGGTCGAGAAGTTGAATCAGTATGGTGCCAAGGTGCTCACGCTTAGTGACTCGAACGGTACGATCTACGATCCAGCTGGAGTTTCGCAAGAAAAATTGGAGTGGGTCAAAGATCTGAAGAATGTGCGTCGTGGTCGTATCAGCGAATACGCCGACCAGTTCAAAGGTTCGCAGTACCTAGAAGGACAGCGACCGTGGGACGTGGCGTGCGATTTGGCGTTCCCGTGTGCGACGCAGAACGAAGTGTCGGCTGAAAACGCTCAGGCGTTGGTGAACGACGGTTGTAAGTTGGTGGCGGAAGGTGCGAATATGCCGACCGTACCGGCTGGTATCGAAATTTTCCAAAAGGCGGGCTTGGCTTACGCTCCTGGTAAGGCGTCGAACGCGGGTGGCGTGGCGACGAGTGGTTTGGAAATGTGCCAGAATGCTGGCGTGTTGAAATGGACCGCTGAGGATGTTGACGCGAAATTGCACGGTATCATGATCTCGATTCACGAAAACTGTGTCAAATATGGTACGCAGCCAGATGGTTCGATCGACTACATGAAGGGTGCGAATATCGCCGGTTTCGTGAAAGTGGCCAACGCGATGCTCGCCCAAGGGGTTATCTAATACCTCCAAACTTTGGTGAAATGTTGACGTGGTTCGCAGGATAGTATACGATGAAGCGGTGGAACGTTTTAAGTGTTCCGCCGTTTTCTTTTGATGCTCGTTCCATTTGTTTGAGTTTATGTTTCCACACGCGATTTTTGGTTGCAAAATCGCGTATAGCTGGTGTGAATCAGTCCCGTTTTCGAATGGAGTCATATCGTTATCACAGTTTCTCAAAATTCGGCCACGCCTGGAGCCGTCATTCCTGGGCAGAAATAGATGAACGATGATTTTCCGTATGTCCCCTTAAAACAACAGACACCTCAGAAGGCATTTGAAGATGCCATTTCGCAAAATGATCTGCCGGCTGTCCGTCGGTGGATTGAACGTTGTCCGGAACTGCTTGATCAGCCGAACACGAACGATTATGTCCCGCTCGTGCAATCGCTCGGTATTTGTTGCGGTGGTGTGGGGTATTATGATTCGGATCAAGTGCGTCCGGAGATTTTTACGCTGCTCGTCGAGGCGGGCGCGAATATCCAGATTCGTCAAAATGACCATGACGGAACGACTTCGGGATATACGTTGCTTAGTCTCGCGGTGTGTACGGGTATTGCGTCGCTCGTGCGGCTGCTGCTCGACCATGGTGCCGATCCGAACGAGCCAAGCCAAGATCTGCCGACGTCTGTGATGGTTGTTCGTGAGACAGGATGTCTGCAAGTCGTTCCCTATACGATCACCGGATTTCCTCCGATTTTTAATGCGGTACGCAGTGGAAATCGAGAGATTTTCGAGATGCTTCGAGCGGCGGGTGCCATTTGGGACGTCGCTTCGACGGATGAGTGGTTGCGTTGCGGAATGTTCTGTGCGGCGGCACACGGCGGAATGAGCGAGCTGGTTCAGGAACTGCTTGACGCGGGAACGGATGTGAATCATTCGGTCAACGGTTGGACGCCGTTAGCTTCCGCAGCACTCCGAGAGGATACCGAAATGCTCCAGTTGTTGTTGGCAGCGGGTGCCGATCCCAATGCGGTAACGAGCGACGATGCGGATGCCAAAAGAGATGGTGGGAGGAGCGATGAAGGAGATGCCGAAGGGAATGTCGAAACGTGCAACGTTCATGACGCTGAAAACTATTTTCGACGATTACCGCTTTGTGCAGCGGCGAGCAATATCCTTCCAGATGCGGTGCGGTTGCTGTTGGCGGCTGGCGCAGATCCATCACGCGAGGAGCCGGATGGCACGTCGCCACTTGCTATGGCTGTGTCATTCGATCGAACGGAAACGGTGCGACTACTGCTTGAAGCGGGTGTCGTTTGCCATACATTATCGTATTCCTACCGTAATGGAACGCTGTTGCACGAGGCAAAAAGCCCGGAGATTGTTCGGATGCTGTTGGCGGCAGGTGTCGATCCCAATAAAAGGAATCGGTTCGGCGCAACGCCGTTGCATTTTGTCGATAGTGTGGATATAGCAAAGGTTTTGTTGGCGGCTGGGGCGGACGTTTCTGCGGTTGATCACGAAGGCGATACGCCGCTTCATCATGTTGTATGCTGGGGTTGCTCCGACGAGGAAATCACTCGCATGGTTCAGGTGTTATTGGCGGCGGGGGGCGACGTCGATGCACGGGATCATCATGGTGAGACGCCACTCCATCGAACGATAACAGGGTGGTGGAGCGATGAACATCCGCCAATCGTAAAACTGCTATTGGATGCGGGTGCCGATCCCAACGCTCGAAACGACACGGGAAATACACCGTTCCATTGGGCGGTGACTTCCACAACGGATCGTCGTGTGTTGCCATGGCTCCTCGAGGCGGGTGCCGACCTATACGCTGTGAACGCGAATGGACAAACGCCACTCGATAGTTTGCGCACAGCGATGGTCGATTATGCCAAAAACACAAAGAATACCGAAGATGCGGATGAAGATACGGCGTATCGTAAACGTTTTCAACGGGAATGCGAGATCAAAGAACGGTGGTTACGCGAACGGATGAAATGATGGGCGTTCCATTGATAAGGTCGGTTTGGTGTGGTAATATCCATACCTTATGTGGTTTGCAAGTTGCGTGAACAGCTCCTAGCGACATAAATAGACAGTGACGGACGAAAAATGATTGCGATTATCGATTATGGTATGGGAAATTTACGAAGTGTACAAAAAGCGTTCGAACGCGTGATGACCGTTGGGAAGTGCGATTCTACAGGCGATTCTGTGGAACTAGTCGTGGTGACGAACGATCCGGCGGTACTACGGCGAGCGGACAAGATCGTACTGCCGGGGGTCGGGGCGTTTGAGGATGCGATGCGAGAGCTTCAGGCACATCGACTGATTGGTTCCATTCACGAGGCGATCAGTGCCGATAAGCCATTTTTGGGCATTTGCCTTGGGTTGCAGATGCTGTTCGACGTGAGTTATGAAAATGGTACACATCGCGGTCTGGGGATATTGCCTGGTGAGGTGGTGCGATTCGAGCGACCGCGTGAATTTCCTGTGCCGCATATCGGTTGGAATCAGGTGGAACAGGTGGCTCCACACGCCGATTCGCCATGGAATGCCACTGAGAATCCGCTGCTCAACGGAATCGAAGATAAAGCGTTTTTCTATTTTGTGCATTCGTATTATGTGGTACCTAACGACGCCGAACTCATTGCCGCCGAAACGGATTACGGTGGGCGATTTTGCGCGATGATCCGTCGTGGGAACCTACATGCCTGCCAATTCCATCCGGAAAAAAGCCAGTCGGTCGGAATGCAGCTGTTGCGGAATTTTACTCAACTGTAAAAGGGGCTTTTCTCCGGCCGGTGGAATGATCCATCGGACCATACCATCTTGCGGGTGGGACGTGTCCTCTATAGAGTGGTCGTATGAAGTGAAAATGGGATAGTTACCAGCGTGGGTGGTACGCAAGCGGTGGGTTTGCGGTATAATGTGGGGATGGAGTCGATCGACAGAGTCGAGTAATCGGTCAACAGATGCGTAGAGGATTTTTTCGATGATTCAACTTACCGAGATGGCGGCGAACGAAGTACAGCAGATTCTTCAACTTCAGGATAAAGGAAATGGCGTTTTCGTACGAGTGAGTATCGCGGGGGGCGGTTGTTCCGGTTTACGCTACAAATTGACACTTGATACCGAAATGGATTCGGAAAACGACGTTCGTTATGATAGCCGTGGGGTCGGAGTGGTGACTACAAAAAAGTTCGCTCCGTTCCTTGATGGAACGACGATTGATCTGGGTGGTGCGGACGGTGACGAGCGACGTGGATTTCTCGTCGAAAATCCTAACTATAGTAATATCGGATGCCCTGGTTGCGGCGGACACTAACGGACGTTTTTGATGATTCTGCCCCGTCGAAACGGGCCGACGTTTCGGTTTAATTCGATTTGGCGGCCGATCGGATTTGACGTGATGGTTCGATTCGGCGGTTTTTGGAAATAACGGTCCCATGGGCGAATGTTCATGGGAAGCGGGGTTGCGTATGACCACATCTTCGAGGCTTACACAGCGGTTATCATGGCGTAGCATGATGCTACTGGGTGTGGTTTTATTGTTGTTTTTTGTCTTGTTTGTCTTCTTTCAGGAACGGGAATCGCTTTTTTTTGAATCGTGGTCGGTCTATCGTCTGAAACAAGATCAGATCATCGTCAACCCGCCCCCAGGTTGGATTGCTGAAGACCCCGCAGCGATGGTATTTAATGCTTTTGCCAAAAATGGGCAAATTGCGTTGCTTGATGATACGCTTATTCCCAAAATTCGCAATCAGTTGGAAGCGATTCCATGGATCGGACATGTTGTGCAGATTCGTCGCCGATATCCTGCGGGATTGGTACTCCAACTCGAATATCGTGAGCCGGTCTGTCTCGTGGAGGTGACCACGCAGCGCCAAACGACCAGTTATTTCTTGATCGGCCAAGGACGTGAAGTGCTCGATGCCCCTGACGCCGCGAGGGCAAAGCGACTCGCCGCACAGTTTATCTCCATCCAAATTTCCCAATATCTCGTTCAAGATCGAAACGTTTGTACCGATTCACGGATTATCGGTGCCCTCTTCCTGATTGAACAACTTGGCGACCGGCTTGCTCATTACGCAATCCGTGCGATTCAGACAGTTCCCATTACAGAGGGGTATGCGTTCGTATTGGTCACCGATGCCAACCAATTTACTTGGGGGGCTTGTCCGCCGCTCGATGATCCCGATCTGGCCGAAGTTCGATTGAAAACGATGCAGCGGAAAATCGATAAACTTGACACGATTGTGAAACAATATGGCTCTCTAAACAGCGCAAATATTCCAGATGCACAAAAAACGTTGTAAGCCGTATGCGAGAGGCAAAATATCGTTCCATCCGTTGGCGCTTTTGGGAAAGCGTTCCATTCGGAGGATTGTCCATTTGGACCTAGTACGACCGAGGCGTTATTCTATCTGGTGGACTGCCCGATGCAGACGATTGTTTTTCGGATGAAGGACGCCGTTGTTTCATGAGGCGTGGTAAACGCGGACGGTTTCGATACAGGCCAAGACATTTTCGACCGGAGTTTCGGGCAAAATCCCGTGACCGAGGTTGAAAATCCACCCGGGACGCGTTGCCATGCGATCGAGTAATCGCTGGGTTTCTCGACGAATGATCTCCGGCGTTGTGAGCAGGATTGTCGGATCGAGATTGCCCTGGATAGCGAGTTCCGGACCGACGAGTGCCGACGCCTCGGTCAGTTCGATACGCCAATCAACTCCCACACAGAGTGGAGTGGTGAACGGTGTGGAATCAGACCGTGCGATGCGAGATCTGCAGACCGATCGAACGGCGGGAAGCAACGCTGGATTGCCTGCCGCAAAATAGATGATCGGTGTTCCGGAACGCAAACCGTTGAGCACGGTTCGAACGTGTGGAGCCACATAATCGCGGTAATCGGAGGGATTGAGGCAGCCGACCCATGAATCGAATATTTGTACGGCATCCGCTCCCGCGTCAATTTGCGCATTGAGGTAGTGGACGACGGAACGTGCGATTCGATCCAACAATTCATACCAAGCGTGCGGCTCACTGTACATAAGTCGCTTCGTATGGATATAATTCCGACTTCCACCGCCTTCAATCGCGTAACTGGCCAGTGTGAACGGTGCGCCCGCGAAACCAATTAACGGCTTGGCGGAATCAGATCCTGATGGACCATATTCCGCGCGTAACCCCGCCTGAGTGAGTTGCACGGCCTCGAAAACGAAGTCAAGCTGATGGACGGTTGTGGCATCGAGCGCAGTCAATCGATTCAGATCCGTTGCGGTACGAATCGGATTGGATAATACCGGACCTTCGCCCGCGGTAAAGGTTAAATTCAGCCCCATCGGTTCGAGAATCGGCAATAAATCGGCGAATAAAATCGCCGCGTCCACACCGAGCCGGCGTACTGCCGTAAGCATTACCTCTGCGGCCAAATCAGGGCGTTTACACAACTCTAAAAACGAAACCGCATGTCTCACCTCACGGTATTCCGCCATATACCGCCCCGCTTGACGCATCATCCATATCGGGGGACGCGAAACAGGCTCGCGACGTAACGCTCGCAAAAAAAGGGGCTGACTCATCGGATTCCTCTTTTCTCTGGCCGATCAGATTTTCTTCGGCTGGTCAGAAGACTTATCAATAAAGGATCGGATTCATGAGATGGTCGCAATTTCGCTTAATGCGATTCGGCTCTTAGACCACCGTTTCCAAAACCCCCTGACCATTCCATGATCCATTGGGTCGAGAGAGATAACCCCCTAGTTTGCTGTCGGTCTTGTGACACGACGAAACGGAATCCGTTTTCCCATTCATGTGCGATATGTTCGCAGAACGCACCTGAAAATAAGGACAGCACCACTCTCGGAAGTTTGTTAACTAACGAGAATCGGTACTGTCCGACATGGTACACCAATTCGTGAGGTATCGCACAATCTCAGAACGGAGCACGATTACTCGCCTTGTGCGGCCATATGCGAGTACAACGTCCAACGGGTGTTGATATCTTCTTCGCACTTTGCCAACAGCTCGTCCGAAACCACCGGCTTCGCTCGATGAAGGTTGTTGAAACGACCCTGCTTGAGTGCGAAGTCACGGAAACCACCTGTCGGAGCTTTGCTAGCCAAACGGAACGGCTGCGCTTCACGCGGATCATATGAATACAGCGGCCAGTAACCTGTCGCCACCGCTTCCTTTTGGAATTCCAGACCCTTTGACAGATTGATTGTCCAGGCGATACAGTGCGAAAGTGCGATGATCAGCGAGGTGCCTTCATACGCTTCCGCCGCACGAATCGTCTTCAACGCATGAAGCGGGTTCGCTCCAATCGAAATCTGACCAACGAATACGTTCCCATAGGACATGGCAATCATACCGAGGTCTTTCTTTCGCGACGGTTTACCACCCATCGCGAATTTCGCCTGAGCTCCACGCGGCGTCGCCTTTGACGACTGACCTCCGGTGTTCGAGTATACTTCCGTATCCAAAACCATGATGTTCATGTCACGACCGGACGCGAAAACGTGGTCCAAACCACCGAAGCCAATGTCGTAAGCCCAACCGTCACCACCAAAGCACCAAACACTGCGACGAATCAAGTGTTCCGCGGACTTTGCCAACGCTGCCGCTTCCGGGGTGTTGAGTGTCGCCAGCTTGCCCACCAACGTGGCAATTAGCTCACGCTGTTTCGCAATCTCGGCATCCGTCTTTTGCGGATTGTCCAAGATCGCTTTCACCAGCTCGTCACCGATCAACGGTGCGAGACCTTGCAGCAAGACCGTCGCGTAATCTTTCTGCTGATCACACGCAAGACGCATGCCCATACCAAATTCGGCGTTGTCTTCGAACAGTGAGTTGGCCCAAGCCGGGCCTTTACCTTCCGCGTTCTTCGCATAAGGCGTACACGGCAGGTTCCCGCCGTAAATCGACGAACAACCTGTTGCGTTGGCCACCATCATTCGATCGCCGAAGAACTGCGTCACCAACTTAATATACGGCGTTTCACCACAGCCCGCACACGCACCAGAGAACTCAAAGAGTGGCTGCAATAACTGCGAACCGACCATCGTGTCCATCTTTACCTTCGAACGATCTACCGCCGGAAGCGACTGGTAGAACGCCAAGTTTTCGCGCTCTTGTTCGACGATCGGCAGCATCAGCTCCATGTTAATTGCTTTACGTGTCGCATCCGCTTTGTCTTTCGCCGGGCAAACGCTCACACAAAGACCACAACCCGTGCAATCGTCCGGATAGGTCTGCAACGTAAAGTTCATGCCGGCAAAATCTTTGTTACGCGCCGGAACCGATTTGAATGTCTTGGGAGCCTTTTCGACCAAATTCGCGTCATACACGTTCATACGAATCGCGGCGTGCGGACAAACCATCGCACATTGGCCGCACTGCAAACAGAGTGAAGGATTCCAAACCGGAATATCCTGCGCGATACTTCGCTTTTCGTATTGTGTCGTCGCTGTCGGGAACGTACCATCTGCCATCTCGACAAACTTTGAGACGGGAAGCTGATCGCCACGATTCGCAATGATTTCGCCCAAAACTTCCTTCACGAACTTCGGCGCATCTGCCGGGACTGGCGGCAACATCGCGTGTTTCGCCGTCACGTGATCCGGATAGCTCACTTGTGCGAGGAACGACAGTGCCGCATCCACCGCCTTGTAGTTCTGTTCCACCACCGCGTCGCCCTTCTTGGCGTACGTCTTGTAGATCATCTTCTTAATCTGAGCAATCGCTTCTTCCGCCGGAAGAATGTTCGCTAATTGGAAGAAACAGGTCTGCATGATCGTATTGATACGTACACCCATGTTGGCTTCACGCGCCGCCCCATAGGCATCCACCACCCAGAAGTTGATCTTCTTGCCGATGATTTCCTTCTGAACCTCTTGCGGAAGATGATCCCACACTTCCGTCGCACTGTACGGACTGTTCAGCAAGAACGTCGCGCCCGGTTCCGCGATCGAAAGCATATCGACGCGTTCCAAGAAGTGGAACTGGTGACACGCCACGAAGTTCGCCTTGTGAATCAGGTACGAACCTTTGATTGGACGTGGGCTGAAACGAACGTGCGAGGTCGTCATCGAACCTGCCTTACGCGAGTCGTACACGAAATACCCCTGCGCGTAGAGACCCGTTTCACCGAGAATTTTCACACTGCTCTTATTCGCGGAAACGGTTCCGTCGCTACCTAGACCGTAGAAAATTGATCGCTTGACGTCATCCGCTTCCGTGGTGAACGATTCGTCATAATCCAACGAACTGCCAAGCACGTCGTCACAAATACCAACGACAAAACGACGTTTCGGTTGGTCTTTCGCGGCTTCCTCGTAAACCGACTTGACCATCGCTGGCGTAAACTCTTTACAGGAAAGACCGTAACGACCGCCAATGACGTCCGGCTTCGCGCCTTCCCACTTTTCCGCAATCGCCGAAACAACATCCAGGTACAACGGCTCGCCGCCCGCGCCAGGTTCCTTCGTTCGATCCAGCACGACCACTCGCTTGACCGTCTTCGGAAGGGCCGCGCAGAACGCCGCCATATCGAACGGACGGTAAACACGCACCTTCACCAAACCGATCTTCGCACCTTTGGCGTGGTCCACATACTCTTCCACTACACCACAACCACTACCAAACGCCACGATCACTTGCTCGGCGTCCGCCGCACCAAAATAATCGAACAGGTGGTACGAACGACCAAACTTCTCAGCGAATTTGTCCATCCATTTTTGGATGACGCCGCAGCAACGTTCGTAATATCCATTGCACGCTTCACGAGCTTGGAAGAAAACGTCCGGGTTTTGGGCTGTACCACGGATCACCGGATGTTCCGGAGACAACGCGCGGGCACGGTACGCCGCGACCAAGTCCATCGGAATAAACGATTTCACATCGTCGTCGGAGATCTGTTCGATCTTGTTGATTTCGTGCGAAATACGGAAACCGTCCAACGTGTGGATCATCGGAACACGAGCCTCAAGCGTCGCCGCTTGCGCGATCAACGCAAAGTCCTGCGACTCTTCCACCGAACCACCGCCTAGAATCGCCCAACCGGTCGACCGGCACGCCATGATGTCGCTGTGATCGCCAAAAATTGAAAGTGCGTGCGTCGCCACGGTACGTGCCGTCACGTGGAAAACCGTCGAGGTCAATTCACCCGCGATTTTGAACATGTTCGGAATCATTAGCAGCAGCCCCTGCGACGCTGTAAATGTGCTGGTGAGGGCACCGGCTTGAAGCGAACCGTGAACCGCGCCCGCAGCTCCCGCTTCACTTTGCATTTCTACGACGTGCGGAACGGAACCGAAAATGTTTTTACGACCATTCGCGGCCCAAGCGTCCGGAAGCTCACCGAGTCCTGATGACGGGGTGATCGGATAAATCGCCATTACTTCATTGCACAGATGTGCGATATTCGCCGTTGCTTCCACGCCATCAACGGTACGGAAAACTCGTTCTGCCACTGCTCGTCTCCCTAAATAAAGAACCCAAAAACTGATCGATTTTCCATCGTGAACCACCTCGTCCTCATTATACCAAACTTTCCGTAGTGCATACTAAGGACAAGCAACATTTTTCCGTCGAGAAAAATCAATCTTGCTGATATGATGATCGTTGTTCTAGGGGCGTTCGGCACGCCAAGCGCACGACATACCCCAACACTTAATTCAACCTATTAGTTTACCTCAATCATGCAAATCGGAAAAACCCCCTGTAGAGGGGTTCTTGTCTCGCGATAGATTTTTGTCCCAACTTCACGAATCATCGACGAAAAAAATCATGAATAAAATTCTGGAAAAGATCCCCCCTCGCACAGAGAGTCCATTTTTGTTTGGATTTATTTCGATACAGATCGAAAAGATGTTTCCTCGAAGGCTCTCTGTTTGGCTCTGGAATGGGGAGTCGAACCGTTGTACAATAACGCGTGGGGTCTTGTCTGAATTCCGTAAAAATGACGAGGATATCATGTCTGCCGAATTACCGAAAGTTTCTGTAATTGTACCTGTCTATAACGCGGAAAAATATCTTCGTCAATGTTTGGATTCTGTGTTGGGACAGACGCTCGAGGAAATTGAAGTGATTGTTGTCGATGACGGTTCTACGGATTCGTCACCCCAAATCATTGCGGAATATGTTGCGAAAGATTCGCGTATGGTGAGTTTTCGACAAGAAAATCAAGGCGTTAACGCAGCGAGGAATTTCGGAATCGCTCATATTCATGGCCAGTACTTTACTTTTATTGATGCTGACGATTGGATAGATTTAGGCACCTATGAAGCTATGTACAACTTGGCCATACAGCAGAATTTGGATCTCGTGCAATTCGCAGAACCGAGCGGACAGGAGTTGCACGAATTGGATGGTCGAATGCTTGAAAAAGCAGAATTCATCAATCGTGTGGTACGAGCAAAAATGCTTCATGGATACGGTTCATCGCTACTTTGGAATCATCTGTACCGATATATCCCGGAAATTACATCATTCGAGAGTAGTACCAGTTTGAATGGAGGGGATTATATCTTCAATCTTCAGTATTTTCGATATGTGCAGCGATATCTATTCTTAGATCGGCAATTTTGCCACTATCGTACGACACTGATTTCGTTGAGTCGTACTTATCGGAAGAAATCGTTTGAATCACTTTTGAATATGATGAATTTTAGAAGACGTCTGTTGCCCATGTTTGGTTTCTCTGAGGACGAGTGTCGGATAGAACACGCAATTTGGTATATGCAGAATCTGAGAAATTTGGGCATAAAACTATCTCGATCCTCGTTGTCTTTTTTCGAAAAATTACGCGAATTGCGGTGCTTTCTGGAAAATCCACTTACAAAAGAGATGCTCGGTGTATTAAAGACACGTGGAAAAATGACAAGGACAGCGAGATTATTGCAGCATCCGCCGTTGTTTCTGGTGGCCTGTGGTCTACGAAATAGTATTCGATGGATATGGATTAAGGTACGGGACCATCGCGAGTAGAATACGTGTCTCACCGAACATCGGCTCATAGATGTCGTTAGATATCGTGGAATGCGGTGAAACTAAGAGGCGTTTGTTTCCTCGAAAGATGTTTTGTGTGGACTAATGATGGTTCGCTTTCTACATTGGCTGCGTGGTAAGATGGTTTCTTCGCGATCGGAGGCTTGTTGGAAAATGAGAGGTACGACGGTGGGGCGTCGTGATTTTTTCTTTCCGATTTTCTTTTTCACATGGCAATATCGGTTCGATACTGGCGATAATTGCCAACTAATAGTACAATGGATTCGTGTGAGGATCTGTTTTTGAACGTCCGTTCATAAAATTGTTCGAGAAAGGAACGTGATCGTGAGCCGTCCATTATCGTCCATTGAAGCCGCGCTTGACGCATTAACTCGTGGCGAGGTCATTATCGTAACTGATGCGGAAGATCGGGAAAATGAAGGCGACTTTATCTGTGCCGCTGAGAAAGTGACGCCTGAAATCGTGAATTTTATGATTACTCACGGGCGTGGCCAGCTCTGTATGCCGATTTTGCCTGATCACGCGGCGCGTCTGGAACTCGAACTGATGGTCCAAAACAATACGGCTCCCTTGGGAACGAATTTTACGGTTGCGGTCGATCACGTTTCGACACGTACGGGAATTACCGCTGGCGAACGTGCGAAAACGATTCAAGCAATCATAGATCCTGCGACCAGACCGTCTGATCTGGCGCGTCCAGGACATCTTTTTCCACTCGTGGCGATGGAGGGCGGCGTTTTGCGACGCGCGGGACATACCGAGGCGACGATCGATATGATGAAGCTGGCCGGACTCAAACCGGCTGGGGTGTTAATCGAAATTCTGGACGATAACGGCGATCGTGCTTTGCGACCGAAACTCGACGAATTAGCCGAAGAATTTCATCTCGAAATGATCTCCATCGAAGACTTAATTCGATATCGGCGTCGCGCAGAAAATCTTGTGTTTCGTAAGGCGGAAGCGAATTTGCCAACAAAATATGGCGACGGTCGTATTGTCGTGTACGGCGTGAAGTACGAATCGCAAGAACCGGTGGCTATCACTTTGGGCGATCTTACGAAGGCGACCAAGCCGCCGCTCGTCCGATTGCATTCTTCCTGTTTTACCGGCGATTTGGTCGGTTCGCTGCGGTGTGATTGCGGCGATCAGCTCCATTTGGCGATGAAACGAATGCAAGAAGAGGGATGCGGCGTTTTGGTTTATTTGCCGCAAGAAGGCCGTGGAATTGGACTTGCTGAAAAAATTAAGGCGTATGCGCTTCAGGAACAAGGATTGGATACGGTCGAGGCGAATCTAGCTCTCGGACATGCCGCTGATAGTCGAGACTATTGCGTGGGAATCCAAATTCTGAAAGATTTGGGGTTGCATGAAGTACGGTTGCTAACGAATAATCCGAAAAAAATAGATGCCCTGATTTACGGTGGATTTGATCTCAAAGTCGCCGAGCAGGTGCAGATTTGCGGGCCGGTGAATCCGTACAATGCTCATTATCTCGCGACCAAACGGGACAAAATGGGACATACGTTGCCACTGGATATTGAATGAGCTGAATTTACCCGGAATTTGCAACATCATCCATAGTAGCTTGGATGAATCAAAAATGTGTTCATCGGTCGGAAATGCCAACCAGTCCGACGTCCCGATGCCTAGAAATTCCGGTGTTTAGAAATGTTGGTATCGGAACGGTTTCATTCCTTACCCAATGGGAAAATTTGGCATCGGGCTCACATCCTAGCGGGCATTCTTGTTGATTTTTCTGTTCGGTAGGTTATTCAAATTACCAGAATAGAAAAGTGGTTAAAGATTAGCGGATAGAATAAGGGAAATCAGTAAAATAAGGGATAAGATGGCAAAAAGAAAAAGGATGAGGGAAACTTTTCGAGGAAAGTTTTCTCCAACTTCCATTCAAAACCTTTTTACCTGACGGTGGTACCGCAATTTCGCGCGGCGCACTTGCGGGCCACATTGACCTTTTTACCCCCCTTCCGACTTGCTACGCAAGCGGCGGGTTGGAAAAAAACCGGTGATATGCGGTAATGCGGCTAGGGTCATATCCTGTTTGCTGTTTTAACTACCTGCTTTGATAAGGGGTATCTAAAAAGAGGTCGGCACGTAGAGCGTGTCCGAATGGGATCGAATGACGATATGGAGGGGGGAATCAATGGGAAGAGTTGAACCGATTATCACAGTTTCTGGATTGCGCGGCGTGATTGGCGAGACGTTGACGCCGGAAGTGGCGATACGCTATGCGGCGGCTTATTCGGCTTGCTGTACGGAAAATGCGGCGGAATTCGGCGTGGAATCGAATACTGCGGGACCGTTTGTGATCTGTAGTGATGGTCGTGGTAGTGCGGCGATGCTTGTGGCGGCGGTGCGTGCGGGACTGCAAGCGGCGGGGCGTGCGACGATTGATTGTGGCGTTTGCGCGACGCCTACGGTGGGAATCCTGGTGCGTTCGCTCCGTGCGGCGGGTGGAATTCAGATTTCCGCGTCGCATAATCCGGCAAAATATAACGGAATTAAGCTCTTTTCGGCGGCTGGACGAGTGATTCCCGCGGGACCGGGTGCCAAAGTTTTGGAAAAATATCGTGCGATGCGGGATATGGTGGAGGAACCATGGGTGACGCATGATCGGCTCGGTACCGATATTGCGGCTCCCGCGGATTGTGATGGAGACCATTTGACGGCGGTTTTGGCCCAGGTAGATGTTGCGAAGATTCGGAGTCGGAAATTTCGTGTGTTGCTCGATTCGAATCACGGTGCGGGTGGCCGACTCGGACGCAAACTGCTCGAATCGCTCGGATGTGAGGTCGTTTTGCTGGGCGAGGAACCGACGGGAGCTTTTGCCCATACGCCGGAACCGACAGCGGAAAATTTGGCGACCGTATTGGCTGCAGTGCCAGAACAGTGTGCGGCGATTGGTTTCTGCCAGGATCCTGACGCTGATCGGTTGGCCGTCATTGATCAGAATGGTCGATACATTGGCGAAGAATACACCGTGGCGATCTGTGCGAAACATTTGCTGACACCGCGTCAAGAGGGTGGCTTAGGTCGGTGTGGAGCGGTCGTGACGAACTGCTCGACCAGTCGAATGACAGAGGATATTGCGAAAGCGGCGGGGGTACCGTTTTTCCGAAGCAAAGTCGGCGAGGCGAATGTGGTCGATCTAATGTTGGCCAAACAAGCCGTTTTCGCCGGAGAAGGCAACGGCGGACCGATTGATCCCAATGTGGGCGGGGTGCGCGATAGTTTCGTGGGAATGGCTTTCTTGCTGGATGCGATGGCTGCTCGGCAATTGCCGATTTCGCAATTGGCGGATGAACTTCCGCATTATGCCATCGTGAAAACGAAGGCCACCGTGGCGGCGGCTCGCGTGGCGGCGGCTCTTGACCGACTCGAAGCCGCATTTCCTGATGCCGTGGCCGACCGACTGGACGGACTGCGACTTGATTGGCCCACTGGTGCGTGGCTACTGCTGCGAGCGTCGAATACAGAACCGATTGTGCGCGCGATTGCTGAGGCCGCGACGGAAGCTGAGGCCGCCGAGCTGTGCCGCAAAGCCCAAGAGATATTACAGGCTGAATAACCATGTAGCCAGATGGAGCGAATGGTCCCGTGGTTTTTTAGTAAGATCGTCAGAACTATCGGCGGGTGTGAGGATATGAGGTTGGAATGGTATCAAAGTTTCCGTTCCAGACTGCGGTTCCGTTCCAGACTGCGACCAATTCCGACATTGGATGATGAAAGTGTGCGTTCGCGTTTTAGCGAGTGTTTTTGTTACGGGTGAGACAAGTTTTCGGTGTGAGATCGACAAGAATCAAGGCGTGCTTTGGCACTAAGAACGAATGAGGAGTGGACTGTGAACGTATTGGTGATCGGGAGTGGTGGACGCGAACATGCGATTGCGTGGAAATTGAAGCAATCGTCCCGGGTGGATCGTGTTTTCGTCGCGTCTGGAAATGCGGGAACTGCGAGTGATGCGGAAAATATTCCGATTGCGGTGACCGATATCGACGCGTTGGTGAAATTCGCTAAAGAAAACCACGTCGGGATGACGATCGTCGGTCCAGAAGTGCCGCTCGTGGCAGGTCTTGCCGATATTTTTGCGGCGGAGAATTTGCCGGTTTTCGGACCGTCCAAAGAGGCTGCTGAACTCGAGGGTTCAAAGGTTTTTTGCAAGAACTTGTTGCGTCAAGGACTCGTGCCAACCGCCGATTTCCAAACGTTTTCCGATGCGGAACAAGCCGTTGCCTATTTGGAAGATCGTGAGGATGTACCCGTGGTCGTGAAAGCGGACGGGCTGGCGGCAGGGAAAGGGGTTTACGTCTGTGACGGACGTGAAGATGCCGTGCGTGCGGTGCTCGAAATCGGGCAGGACAAAAAATTCGGCGAGGCGGGTAACCAAATCGTGATCGAAGAACGACTGAATGGGCAAGAAGCGTCGGTTTTAGCAATTACTGATGGTCGTACGATTTTAACGCTAGAACCGGCTCAAGATCATAAACGGGCATATGATGGGGATCTTGGTCCGAATACCGGTGGTATGGGGGCGTACTGTCCTACGCCTGTGTTGACCGACGAACAACTGTATTGGACGAATGAACATATTTTGGTGCCGACTGTCCATGCGATGAAACGCTGCCGCCGACCGTTCCGAGGAGTCCTGTACGCTGGTTTGATGCTGACGCATCAGGGACCGAAGGTGTTAGAGTATAATGTGCGTTTTGGCGATCCGGAATGCCAGCCGATTTTAATGCGGCTTAAGACCGATCTGCTTGACATTTGTGAGTCAACGTGGGAAGGCAGACTCGATCGTTTGCCACCGCTCGAGTGGGATCCGCGTCCGGCAGTCTGTGTCGTCATGGCGGCGGATGGATATCCCGAATCAGCTCGTAAAGGGGATGTGATTCGCGGGCTGGATGAGGCGGCAAAATTGCCCAATGTAAAGGTCTTCCACGCTGGAACGAAGTTGAACGAGGCTCATGAGGTGGTGACCAGCGGCGGCCGTGTTCTGGGCGTTACGGCCATGGGCGAGTCAATCGCTTTGGCCAAACAAGCTGCTTATTCCGCGGTGAAGCTGATTCGCTGGCCGGGCGCATGGTGCCGCAAAGATATTTCCGACAAGGCGTTTCAGAAATCATCCGGTTCCAAATGATCGATGAAAATGTGCTACCCGCGGTTTTTCCAACGCGGGTCCATGGGAGGGGTTGCGATTTGAGACGGTTTTGTTGATAGGAAAAATCGTGTAGTCGAGAGGGAGGTGCTTATGTCGCTATTGCGTGTGGTATGTCCAAAATGTGGTGTGCGTTTGAAGGGGGATACGAAACTGATTGGACGCACGATTCCGTGCCCTCAGTGTAAAACGCCATTTCTGATTCAAGCACCCGCGGAAACTCCACCCGTGATGCCGTCCGGTGGGACCGCGTCAATGGCTCCCCCAGCCCGACCAACGGTTCAAACTCCACCGCCCGCTCGGCCTGCGGTGCCGAAGGCAAATGAGCCGACGATCCCGTTGGACGATTTTCCGCAGGGTTCGTCAATGCACCCGCTCGTTCAGGTCTCCGAGGATATGGGGATCGGATTGGCGATCGGATTGAATCGGTGGCATCGCTATTTGATTCTCGGTACGAGTCAAATTTTTGCTCGATGGGAATCTCCCGCAACGGGATGGCAGATTGCAGGTGGGACCGGATTCATACCGCTTTTGGGGAATACCTCGAGATTGCCGCGTGAAGGGGATTTTCGATTGGTCGAAATGACTCTCCAAGAGAACGCCGATACCGTGCGGATCATGCGGATGAAGACGAAAAAACTGCCGCCTATCTATCCGCTTGCCGCGTTGACACAAACGGAATCCGCGATTCTGACCGCGACGCTTGGGGATAGTGGACTACTGCGAGAGCAGAAAAACGCCGTTTATACCTATCTTCGCGAACGATTTATGCCGGAAGTACTCAGTCCAGCCCAAAAATTGCTCGACTATCTCGCCGATTACGATTTGGCGACGAGCGAAGTGTGTTGCGAATAGCAAGGGAGGCGGGTTGGATGCCTATCTGAAATCGGTTGTGGGGAAAGCCATTCGTTCTTTGTTGCCGTATGGTGTAAATAGGGTGACTGGGTAAACAGTGACCGTACAAGTAAAAAGAGCGACAATACGAATAGGCAGACCGTACCTCACGTTGTCGCTATGAATGGACCTCTTTTTGAGCGATTTGGTGCAGCCTCGTTTGCTCGTATTTCTTCATGGAGCAACTTTCACAACGGTATTGCGGATTCTCGTCGCCGCTTCGGTCGTAACCTAGCGAAAGATCGGACACCAACCGATAGCCTCGCGTCACTTGTGCCCCGCAGTCCGCACAAACCGCATTCGATTTTACTTCCCATATCGGATTCATCCGCCGTGAAGTGAAAATAAAACGATCCACCCAGAAAAAAATTAGCCCACCGATAAAATTCGCTATCGTTGTGGCAATCAGGGTACTTGTGGAACTGGCCCCCAGTACTCCGTTCAACAATGCCACACATGGCCAGAGGATAGGCGTGGATAATTGCCATCTAAAAAGATACGCCGCATACTGAATCAAAAACTTCTTACGATTAACGGAACGTTTCATGAGACTTTCCTTCGTAGAATCATTTGGGCGTTTTCACACAACCAGCGCACAAGAAAACTCCGGTTCCAAAATAGCTCTTACCAAACGTTATCAAGGAATCGGTTCTATCTCAAACGGGACCCGAATCGTCAATGCCCACGAACAGCTTGGCCTGTCTACCAAACTCTTTTGCAGAACAACGACTAGACCCAATCGCTCAAAAACTCGAACTCTGGCTAACAATCATCTATAGCCACCAACCACCAGCGCACAACCCAACGAAGCCGCCAGAGCTATCACACCGCTGTCAACCATCCACTGACCGCAATAAACTCGCACCGCCAGCACCAATCACACCACTATCATCGGCCCGCCGCGATCCGCGACCTTACACACGCTAATCGTCGCTGTGATGCGCTATAACTACTCACGAGCGGCCACCAATCCCGGCTACTTACTGGCGTTGCCTTTGGCGACAGCAGCTTTCGCGGCGATCATCGCAGCTTCTTTCGGGAGGCGGAACGGCGCGGCGTGAATACGCTTTACAACGCGACCACTGCGAATACACTTCATACAAACGCACATCGTCTTCGATTCGCCACTCGGAGTCGTCACATGTACACTGCGCAAATTTGGCTTGAAGGTACGACGGGTAATACCCTTCGTCTTCACACCAACACCACCCAAATACTTCGGGCGACCCTTACGAGCAACCGTGTTACCTGTCGCAATCCCCTTGCCGCAAACTTCACATACAAAGCTCATGATATCTCACTCCTCATATCCCAAAACGGGTACTTCCTGCGTATCCGTCCGTATCGTTCTGCAATTCCCCCGCCGCTACCCCCCATGAGCAAATCACGGCTAACCGCAAACCCATGATAGTAACAGAGCCTTCATTTTCTCATGTTCTCAAAAAATTTCCAGCCCTGATTGCTCTCTTTACCGAAAATTTTTTCATCTTTTCCCCTTTCTCGCGTCATTCTAAAGTAAAACCTCAGTGAGTGGCTCCCCAAAAATGGTAACCACTTTTTTATTAGGGGGTTTCACCTAGCCTTGTGGCGGATTCTCTTTACTTTTTCTTGGCTCCGTCGTACCCTGCGAAAAAGAACATTTCTTCCTATCGACACGAAGAAAATGAATGAAAAAAAGGCGATACCTTGCGTGTCAGCTCGCATTGAAGCATCAAATGCCGCGATCAAAATAGGGGAAATCCATGGAGTTATTTTTTGTCGTTTGAGCGAACTGGAATGGATTTTTGAGGGGCCAATGCTCCTACGATCCTGAAGGGTTGTATCATAGGTCTGCCCATCGTCACAATCCCCGCCTTCGATGAGATTCGCGGCGTTCATCCATCCCCATAAAAATCCGAAGAAGGG
>JAQVKF010000151.1 GCA_028694795.1 Thermoguttaceae bacterium
TTTCGATATAGCCTGCGGCCCATGGATTCTGGAAAGTGAATAGAACGCTTCGCCCATTGGGATTTACGCGGATGTTTGGGATGGCATAAACTCGTTTGGCAAGTAGGCGTTCGTTCTAGCGGCAGGCGGCGTATGAGTCAGATAGCACTATGAATCACGGTTGGTTAGCGTGAGGGGACTCGCATCTCAGGGATCGCTATAGCAACAGTGCTCACTACTACGGCGGTAACGGATCACTCTTTTCGTTTCCGACCTCGGCTCTTACGATCGCCTCTTAATGCCAAGCACATAGCTCCTCAACATACTACTTTACCACGACCACCCACACCGCGGGGTGTTGGGTGGTACTGTGTGTGGGTAACACCATGGAGCTAATCCGCCGATTTTTGGACGGGAGCGATTTTCCTCTTTTTGTGTGTGAACCATTGGATGACGTAGTAGAACACCGGTGTAAGGAAAATACCGAAAATTGTTACACCGAGCATCCCGCTAAAGACTGCGACACCGAGTGTAAATCGCATTTCCCAACCAGCGCCCGTACCGAACATCAACGGTACTACACCAAGAATAAAGGCAAGCGACGTCATGATAATCGGACGTAATCGCAATTGACACGCCGCGAGCGTCGCATCGTTGCCGGACATGCCCTCTTCCTGTTTCATCTTCGCAAACTCGACGATTAGAATCGCGTTCTTACTGGCCAAACCAATCAGTACGATGAAACCAATCTGTGTGAAAATATTCATATCGAGTCCCGCGATACTTACGCCAATGAGCGAGCAAAGCAAACACATAGGCACCACGAGAATTACGGCCAGCGGCAATGCCCAACTTTCGTACTGTGCCGCCAATACGAGAAATACCAACACCACGGCGAGCGCGAAAATGTACATGGCCGTGTTGCCCGCCCGTTTTTCCATGAATGAAAGATCCGTCCATTCATAACCGATGGAGTCAGGGAATATCTCGGCGGCTAATTTCTCCATCCGCTCAATCTGCTGACCGGAACTCACGCCAGGTATACCACCACCATTGATTGCCGCGGTGGGATACATATTGTACTTTGAAATCTGGATCGGTCCGCCCGTTTTTTCCATCGTGACAACCGAGCCCAACGGAACCATCTCGCCCGCATTGTTACGAACATACAGTTTACCCACATCTTCCGGGTGAATTCGGAAACGAGAATCCGCTTGAGCTTTCACCTGGAACGTTCGGCCTAAATAGATCAGGTCGTTGATATACACTGAACCGAGGTAAATCTGCATCGCGTTGAAAATCTCGGAGAGGGGCACGCCCATCGCTTTCGCACGGTCTCGGTCCACATGGATTGTGTACATCGGCGTACTTGCGCGGAAACTGGAAAACAACCCGACCAACCCCGTTTCTTTGGTGTTGCTGCCTGCCGCGATCAGTCGCTGCGTATACTCTTGGAGCGTCGCCAGCCCGACGTTACGAAGGTCCTGAATCTGAATTTTGAAGCCACCCGTCGAACCAAGACCATCCACCGGCGCGGCACCAAAAATCATCGTAATGCCTTCGATAATCCCCGTACCATCAGGCTTCGGAGCCAACACGGCACGAATCTCATTGAGAATCTTCGCCGCTGTACGCCCATTCGGACCTCGCTCGCTAAAAGGCTTCAATGTCACAAACATGGAACCCATGTTCGAACTATTACTGCTGGTAATAAACGACATACCACGAATGAGCGTCACATTTTGGATACCATCGATACCGCCGGTACGCACTTGGCGCCTCGTACCGTCTTTTTCGATTACCTCTCGAATATGCCCACGTTCGTCTAATTCAGGCTTGCCGAGAATCAGATATTCCATCTGTAACGCGACGGCGTCCGTTCGTTCACGCGACGCCGCGTCCGGTAGTTGGAACGCGCCCATGAGATACCCCTTATCCGTTTCTGGAATGAAGCCCGTGGGCACACTCATAAACGTTTTATAGGTCATGAACAGCAAACCTCCGTAAATCACCAGCACGATGATCGACAAACGGAGGCAGAGCCAGACAATGTGAACATACCCCTTGGTCGTCCATTTGAATAGGAAGTTAAACGGTTTGAAGATCGTCCAACCTAACGTTGTGTCCAAAAGCCACGTCAATGGATCACGTGTCGTGCCCTTCGGTTTCAGTAAAATCGCACACAATGCCGGCGAAAGCGTCAGCGAGTTAAACGCCGAAATTACCGTCGATGTCGCAATCGTTAGGGCAAATTGTTGGAAAAATTGCCCCGTAATTCCAGAAATAAACGCTGTCGGAATAAACACAGCAGAGAGCACCAACGCCACCGCGACGACCGGTCCGGAAACCTCTTCCATCGCCTTGTACGCCGCTTCACGCGGTTTTAATCCCTCTTCCATATGATGTTCGACGTTCTCAACCACAATAATCGCGTCGTCCACTACAATACCAATGGCCAAAACCAAACCAAATAACGAAAGGTTGTTCAAGCTGAAGCCCAACACGGCCATCACGGCAAAGGTACCGATTAACGAAACGGGAATCGCAATCAATGGAATAATGGTCGCTCGCCAACTCTGCAAGAACAAAAGCACCACCAAGACCACGAGCAAGATCGCATCTCTTAGTGTACTAATCACTTCCTCGACGGATTCCTTAATGAATGGCGTGGTATCCATGGACTTACTGTACGTTAATCCTTCTGGAAAACGTTTCGCCAGATCTTCCATCGCGTTGTCCACACGTTCCGCTACATCCAACGCGTTTGAACCCGGTAATTGGAACACGGCCATCATCACCGCGTCCATTCCGTTCATGGATGCCTGAGTATCAAAAGTCTTTGCATTCAGCTCAATACGCGCAATATCACCAAGTCGCGTAATTTCACCATCTGTGCCCGTCTTGATGATGACCTGTTCGAACTCTTCCTCGGTGAGCAACTGTCCCTTACAGTCCAAAATGAACTGTTCGGCAAGAGGTTGATTGACCGGCGGTTGTCCCACCTGGCCAGCGGCAACCTGCAGATTCTGCTCTCTAATCGCCGCTGAAATATCGCCCGCCGTGATCCCTCGCTGCATCGCCTGCTCTGGATCAATCCACAGCCGCATACTGTATTCTTGCTCACCGAAAATCATGGCGTCACCAACACCAGGAATTCGTTTGATTGAGTCCAATACTTGGAGTTTTACGTAGTTGCTCATATACAACGGCGAGTAACGACCGTCAGGCGAGATGAAACTGAGTGCCAGGATAATACTCGGCGAACGTTTACGAACGGTTACGCCCAGCTGTTGAACAGTCTGAGGAAGTTTCGGAACGGCCAGTGAAACACGGTTTTGCACCAAAACAGCTGCCATGTCGAGGTCCGTACCAACTTCAAACGTCACGGAAAGCGACATCTGCCCGTCACTTGTGCTGCTGCTCGACATATAGAGCATGTTCTCCACGCCATTGACCTGCTCTTCAATCGGTGTTGCCACCGTTTCAGAAACCGTCTTGGCGTTCGCACCGGGATAAAACGCTGTCACATTGACCGTTGGCGGCGCAACATCAGGATATTGCGCAACAGGCAATGAGAAATAGGACAAACTGCCTAAAATTAAAATAATAATCGATAGAACCGATGCAAAAATCGGACGGTCAATAAAAAATCTTGAAAACATAACGCCTGTCGCTGCTCCATCATATGAAAAGAAGATGACAAAACCCGGTGACGATCACTCTTCGGACAAAACGGCAAAGCAAGAAAAAGATGAATTACACATTCTTTTCTATCTTGCCTCGTCTGCCTGATTTCACATCTTCTCGTTCGATTCACAAAAATGTCAAAGCCTTAACGTTCACCATCAGGTTGGCTCATTGCACCCATACCCCGACTCTACCCATGCGCTGGTCCTATCCGCCCCGTATTCCATCCACACTCCACAGCCTGCGTTCCACCAGTTAGATGGGTGGCCGAACGGTGGAAATCGCCCGGCCAGTGGGGCCCAGTTGCCGAATGAGAGGTATCTACGAAGGCCGCCTCCTCATGTGAGAATCCCACGGGGAAGGTGATCTTCGGGAAGCGGTACCGCGAAACTTTGGGTGAAATCCTGAACCCCATCCGTGAAACCATCGCCCTCAGAACCCAGCCCGCAAAGCCGACTCTTCGGAGTCGACCTGCAGAATCTTTCCTCAGACGCCGCCCCGCACGAGTACACCTCTATCACGGCATTTCACCACCGCTATTGGTAGGAAATCGCACGCACGGTCACGGTCGATTCATTCACATCGTCTTTAGCGGCTAAATGAGCCGTTTCCGTTTGGGGCATCAATGCCGCCGCATTGACCGTTGGCATCGACATTTGACGTGACGTCAACGAACGCAAGAACATCGGAACGCCATAATCTGAAATAGGCATACAGCTGGTGTCCGTTGCACCTTCCGCGTCAATGATCGGATCCGTTACCGCGGAAGTTTTCGGAATGGATTTGTCCTCTACCGGAATTACTGGCGAACCAGGACGAGCCAACAACAGACCTTCCGTGACAATGCGATCCGTCGTCGTTAAATCTTTTAACTGTCTCGCGTTCTTTTCTTCCTCGGTCCACGGAAGCACTACCCGCATATTATCTGATTGTAGCTTACCTAGCTTGACAAACCGATATTCAGCAAGATTCTGATCATTCACAACGATCACATAGCTTATATTTTGGTCGGTACCGATAGCTTTTTCGGGAATCATCATGGCCGTATACGGCTGGCTCACGGGTAGCCGTACGTTTGCGTAAATACCTGGCATATAGCGGCGAATACCATTGACTTTGGGGTTCGGAACGACCGCGCGAAGCGTCAACAATCCCGTGCTTTTGCGCAGGCAGGGGCTACCATATTCCAAATATCCTTTAGTCGGATATCCTGCATCATCGGCCAAACCAATATAAACAGGTGTGGATTCCCATTTCTGTTCGTTTAGGAAACGTGCGTCTGGGTTTTCTGCCGAAACCTTAACCTTTGCCCCCTCTTGCATCTGGAACGGTTTGACCTCGCCATTACGTGCCAGTTTTTGCAATTTCAACACGGTGCCCACATCAATATCGAAATAGACGTAAATCGGATCAATCGAAACGACTTGCGTCAGCTGTGTGGCACCGATAGTCACCAGGTTGCCCAAAGTCGCCAACTCGCGGTCCACGATACCGTCCACGGGTGAGGTGATTTGTGTAAAATCGAGATCCAATTTCGCGTTATCCGCCGTGGCTTTCGCGGCAGAAATTCCCGCTTTCGCGGCAGCCAATCCCGCTATCGCCTCCGCATAATCGGCTCGCTGTTTATCCAAATCCTCTTGTGTCATCGCTTTACTACCCAAAAGAATCTCGCCACGATCAAGTTCCGATTTCAAACGTGCTACACGCGCGTCATAAATCTGAACTTGAGCTTCCGCCGATTGCAGTTGGGCCAACGCCTGATCGTAACTCGCTTGATACGTTCGCGGATCAATCTCGAACAGCGGATCGCCTTTTTTGACTTCCGCTCCCGGTTGGAAATAAATCTTCGTGAGATAACCACTCACACGCGAACGCACCTCAACCTGATTGATCGCTTCCACACGCGCGTTTCGGAACTCCTCCGCATCCACAATCTCACGTTGGATCGGAGAGGTCACTTTAACCGGAACAGGAGCTGCTTGGCCGGTCGCGGCCGCTTTTCCTTCTGCTGCCTTGCCATCTGCCGCAGCCGCTTTCTCGGTCGCTTCACCCTGAGGCGCACAGCCTGCCAATAGGACGCATCCCAAAAGGACACAACCGCATAACATTTCGTTCCACACCCGCAAACGTGTCGCTACATTATGAGCGGACATAGTAATCATCTCCTGAATGCTCTACCGTACCGGCAAAGCGAGGTTTGCCTCTGATGAAAAACACTCTCATCATCCGCAAAAACAACCCAAACACCCTGCAACTTAAAATTTACCTTATCCAAATACCTTACCAAAATCGCGGACCCGTTGTCTGAGCACAGACACAGCACCTCGTGATTAACACCTTACCCGGCAATCGTTTTCCGAAAAACGAAATCCGTGTTGTGTACCTTATCGCCAAGGGGAAACCGTATTTCCGGATTTTCTCGCGGTATCCTATACGTTTACGAATCCCACACGGTATAATAGCCAAGGTATTGTATCCGAAATTGACCGGTTAGTCAATGAATGTTTTACCGATATTTTTCCTCGAAAAATTCGAGGTGTTCACTATCTTTCGACGAGATCCAGATGGAATGTCCTGAAAAATATGCCGCTTGGCTGGTGGAAAATTCGACTTGTTTTCCGCATCCCTCTCAATATTCGGAGTCGGGCCATGTACTTTACAGTGACTCGTTGCCGGTGAGAATGTTGGTCGATGGATATGCGCATGGGGTTTTCCCGTGGCCGCATAGTGCCAGAGCCAAGCTCATTCCGTGGTGTTCGCCTGATCCGCGTGGTATTTTCGAATGGGATCAGTTTCACATTCCACGAAGTTTGCGACGTACGATTCGACAAAATCGATTTGAAATCCGTTTTGATACGGCCTTTCGACAGGTGATACAGCTTTGCGGTGTCGCCCATCGAGAGTGGGAGGGAACGTGGATCACGCCGCGAATGGTCCAAGCGTATACGCGGCTCCACGAGCTCGGTTTCGCGCATAGTGTCGAAAGTTGGATCGGAAATCGTTTAGTCGGCGGTATTTATGGCGTTGCCATTCGTGGATTATTTGCCGCGGAATCAATGTTCTATCTTGAACCAGAAGCCTCGAAAGTTGCGCTTGTGGCACTGTATGAGCGGTTGCGAGCGGAATGTTATCGGCTGTTTGATATCCAAATGGTGACTGAAAATACGGAACGATTCGGAGCGGTGGAAATTCCGCGAACGGAGTATTTGCGTCGTTTACACCATGCTGTGTTCGAATAAATTCACGATGAAAATTTTCCGAATCTCCTGGCCGCGTCGCGATAGATTCGACTAGTTAGAATCGGAGGCGAGGTGACCGTCCGAACGGTTTGCATGCCTGTTCACCCGGTTGGAATTATCACCGTCTGGCAAAAAGCCGGAATCACCACCGTCTAGGGCGTGTTCACACAAATGTCGTACCATTTTAACCGATGCTGTAGCTCGTGCGTCTAGTAAAAAGTTTTGGAAGGGGAGTTTGAGGGGAAACTTTTTGCAGAAATTTTCCTCTCATGGGTTCTTCGCCCCAAAAAAAGTTTTGCGAAAAAAGCATTTTCGCGGAAAATGTTCACCCTTTTTACCTGACGCTGGTATGGCCAACTCGGTAAAGTGCTACCGACGATGCGGTCACTCCGTTCCCGGCATTCGTCGGTTCACCCTTTTTACCTGACGCTGGTATGGCCAACTCGGTAAAGTGCTGCCGACGATGCGATCACTCTGTTCCCGGCATTCGTCGGTTCACCCTTTTTACCTGACGCTGGTACTTTTTACCTCCCTCCCGGCCCGCTACGCGGGCGGTCAGGTTGGAGTGAAATATTTGGCGGTACGTAGTGGATTCGGCAAGTGAAGACTGGGACCGGAAGTGACTGCGTTAAACTTGCGGAATATCATATCCAACGCGACGCTCACGAGCGGTAAAACTTTGTGCCTGTTCGTCCCCGTCAAATTTTTCCCCCGTCGGATTCCAAACGAGTTCGCGACCAAGGCGAGCCGCAATGGCCACAAGGTGACAACTGTTCATCGCCTGCACATGGCTAAACGCATCGGAAATCGGTAGCCCACCCTCACGAACGCAGGTCAAAAAATTCCGCTTGTGCCAACCGTCAAATGACTTGCCGTGGGCTAACGCGGTAAAATCGTCCTCCGTCACCACACCGTCATACCACTTCTCCTCCATCGGTGTCCCTTTGATCTGCTCCCGATTGACATTCATGCGGCCTTTCGTGCCCTCGACCAAAACGCCATTGCCATCCGGCGTATGACTGCATACATGAACTTCTGTATCACCAAATTGGCACTGAATATCGAATTTTGTACATGTGTTAAAACGATCATCCGGGGTCGGATAACCATCCTTCAACGCGACGGGATGCTCGACCGTCGTCGGCGTAATCCGCGTAGGGCCTTGCCCTTTCGCTGAATAATCCAATGCCCAATGCACGAAATCGAGGTGGTGTGCCCCCCAATCGGTGAAGGTGCCGCCCGCGTATTCATACCAATACCGAAATGTCCGCAAGCAGCGTTCTGTGCGGTAGGGAACTTTTGGGCACTGCCCGCACCACATTTCATAATCGAACGTTTCTGGCACATCGGCCAACGGAAACGGACCGCCTACTGGTGATGGACCTATGTTCACTATCATCTTCTTGATATCGCCCAACAGTCCCTTACGAATCATGAGCGTTGCCAACGCAAACTGATCACGTTGGGCACGTTGCTGCGTCCCCACCTGAAAAACACGATCGGAATATTTCACACAAGCACGGCGAATCAACTCGCCCTCTTCGATCGTGAAGGTGAGCGGTTTCTGACAAAACACGTGTTTGCCCGCCTGCATCGCCTCAATGGCTATTTTGACATGCCAGTGATCACATGTACCAATGGCCACGATATCGATATCGTTCCGATCGAGAACTCGCCGATAATCGCCATACGTATCCGGCGTTCCCACCTTTTGCCCATCGCGTTTCGTCCCAATTCCACCACTTTTCGCCGCTTCCGCAAGGTTGCCGCCATCCACATCGCATAGGGCAACCTCATCCGCCAGATTTGAGAAATCCGACGCGTCGCCACGTCCCATACCGCCCAGTCCAATATGTCCGACTCGCAGACGCTCATTCGCACCTTCCGCTGGTTCCGCACCAACGGTCACGCCGGCCAAAATCGTCGGACTTGTCAGAATCATGGGAATACCAACTGTCGCCACTTTAAGAAAATCACGTCGTGTACGTTCGATCATTTTATCAGTCCTTTTCACTCGAAAATCTAGCGATTCATTCGAATCAATACCATCGGAATCCTCCCATTCTAATCTATTTTCATCCCCCATTGTATCGATTCACGGCAAAAATATTCCGCTAAGGCATTATTGGAGGCCCTGCGGAATCCATCGCGTCATTTCAGAGTATCCCCACGAACCTATAGCTGATGCTAAAATCAAGACATATCCGAAAGGCCGCCCGTATTGCAAGACGAATTTTACGCCCTGTTGATCATTTGATGCCCGTTGCCCGATTTTATCTTGCGCAATCGTTTGCGCAACATCGCTCCGGCTAGGTTCCAATTTACTAGGGCGTGTTCACGTAATTCGGCGTAACAATTCGCTAATAATAGCAAGGTGAACAAAAGCGAGATACATAATATCCAATTTATCATAACGGGTAAAGACACGACGAGGCGTCAGAACCGTCTACGAAAACTTTTTGCCTCGTTGCGGCGTTTGTAAAGGATTTTATCATACTCCCACGGCTTTTTGCGATTCGATTTTGGCGGAAAGATCGGCCGCATTCCGAGCGATTCGACCAGTGAACGCGTCGCGTTGCCCTCGTACGCCTTGTCCATAAGTACACTTGACCCATTGAACTGACCGTCCAGTTTGCGAAGCAAAATTCGCCCTTGCGGACCGTCGTTCAGATGGCCTCTCGACAGCATCAACGCAACCGGAAACGTGTCATTTGCGACGATCACATAGTGTATATTTGAATAATATATTGTATGAATTAAAAGAAGCAAAAGCCAGGAAGGTAGTGACTGCTTTTGCGGACCATGACCGGCCGCACGGCAGTGCGAATTCGCAGCCGGGCGTTCCTGGCCACCGCGTGTTTTGCCGATGGATTGTTTTCCGTTTTTTTAATGCGCCGGTGCCATCAGGGTGGACTTTAATACAGCTATTGTCGAGTGACAATTCGGAGATATCCAATGGAGTTTCAGCCATTTTGGAGAGCCTCAAAAAGATGGAATAAGACACCATTTTCAGCCCATTGATGCATACGCATGTACACTGTGTTCCAGTTGCCAAATTCCTTCGGCAACGCACGCCATTTGCAGCCGTTTTCCACCACGTAGAGCAGGATGTTGATCATCGCAAAGT
>JAQVKF010000152.1 GCA_028694795.1 Thermoguttaceae bacterium
GAACGAGCATTCCGTCGCAAACCGTCCCAAATCTGGTCCATCAATCAACGTGGTAAAACAGAACACGATGGGGAAAAAAGAGACGAGGCAAAAGCCAAAAACACCGTCCAACGCGGCAGAACCCCAGACGGATTCGGAAAGAATCCGCCTCTACGGGGCAACGCTCGGTGGCGAGACATTTCTCTGCCCGATGCCATATTTGACCGGATTTTTCCTCATTTCCATGATGCTCGTCTTTTCGCGACTGCTAGTACCATGCGAACAATCGGTCGAAACCGGAACGGGGTTGCCATGGATCGTCGCCTGGTCGATTTTGCTCTTGGTCGCGGTTTTGTATTGGACACGCCAGCTCTGGCGAATACGAAAAAATCCCAACGCTCTGCCGATCAACGCGGAAACGCTGACTAACGGTGGATATGGACCAGAATGGCTGCGTCCGTTCGCGATTCAAGATCACGGCTGGCTGTATCGGCTCATTACGCTCTTTTTTCTGTGGATTCTGACCAGCGGTTACAGTCATTGGGCGAACGGTCCCGCGCGGACCACGTTCAATCAGATGCTGGAAATCTTTGGTTTACTGCTGCTCTTCCGATGGTTCCATTTCGTTTTTCGTGCGAGGGAAGCGTTTCGACGCTCAATGTTAGCGTGGATGCTTTCGTTGGGAATTGGGTTGGCTGCGCTCGGTTGTTACCAATATTTTATCGAAATGCCCGCAACGCGAGCGGCTTACGCGGCCAATCCGGATGAAATGCTGCGTGAGTCCGGACTTTGGTTCGCTCCCGATTCGCCACAGCGGATGATGTTCGAGAATCGCCTCGAAAGTGTCGAACCGTTCGGAACTTTTGCGCTAACCAATTCGCTCGCCGGTTTTCTCACTCCATGGCTGGTCATTGGTGTGATCGTACTGGGCGAATGGCTCGTTTCGCGATGGAAAATTCGGCGTCAAGACACCGCGTCAGAAGATTCTTCTCGCGACACCGAAAAAAGTCGCATTCACTCACGTATTGAGGCATGGAATCTGTTGCCGCGTTGGAAAAAAATCGCCAGTTCCACCATGCTCATTGGTTCGATCGCGATGATGGCCATTTGCCTATTGCTCACCAAAAGTCGTGCCGGTTATCTCGCCGTGTTGGTCGGAACCGGTATCGCGGTATTGGCAATGTTATTTTACCAATGGTATACCGATACGACACACACCAGACGCCCGATTCCGTGGATGAAATATGGGAGTATTGCCGCACTGTTAGGGGGTATTGTGGCGGCGTTTGTCGGATTCGCCATCGCGGTGGGCGGCATTGATCTGGAAGTGATCTCGGAGGCGAAAAAATCGCTGGGATATCGACTCGAATACTGGAGCGCAACCTCCCACCTCATTGCCGATTACCCGTTCACCGGTGTTGGACCGACCCACTTTCAAACGTTTTACCCTCAGTATAAACTACCGCAATCGAGCGAAGAAATCGCCGATCCACACAATTTTATCATGGAAATCGCGGCTTCCTACGGCCTTCCCGCACTGCTCATTTTTGCCCTATTACTCGGTATTTTGGCTTATCGAACCCTCCGCGCGATGCGGTTTTGTCTCACACGTCATGTCACTCCGCCCGCCGAACAGGGAGGAGACATGGTTGATTCCGAAGCGACCGCGGGCCTGCTCTCGTCCGATTCTCCATTCGCACCCTATTGGGTGGTTTTAGTGACCATAGGCGGCGGATTCCTCGCCTGGTTCTTTGGCGGAATGACGGAAACCCCACCCGTACCACTCAATATTGTGATTTTTAGCGTCGCGGTAGCCGCTGCGTATCCAATTTGGAATTTCGCATTATGGCAACTTTCCGACAAACGTTTTTTACGCTTGTTAGCCCTATCGATGGGAATTTTGGCATTTGGCGTCAATCTGCTCGCGGCAGGCGGTTTCGGAATGCCCGGAATGATCTGCGTCTTTTGGATACTTCTAGCGATGCTTTGGGTCGAAATCCAACTCGCCGAACCGCCGCGTCCCGTGACGCTCCCCACGCCTCCGCAGTTACGCCGCCAACGTCGCAGTTCGGTCCTCGTAATCGCGGCCATTTTTCTGACCGTGGTTTTGGTGATCCACGATGGTCTACAACCCTCGCTCCAATGTCGTGCCCTATTGGTTGAGTTGCAATCATCCGTGGAAAACGAAAGCAGTATGGCGTTTTCCACTCCAGAAACCACCGCGAGATGGCAATATGAGCGGGCGGAACGCTACCTCGCGGCGGCCGCGGCCGATCCTCTCACCGAAACTCCATGGCTCCAATGGGCCAACGAGTTGGTACAAACGCCCGCGAATCAACGGGCAATCCGACTCCTTACGTACGCCCAGTCCTCGGCTCTTACGTCACCTTCCTTCACCATCTCAACCTCTCAGACAAACGCGGTAAATCCCGAAATATCCGCATCTCCAGCCAATATTGCCACTGGAGGCATCTCTCCCTCGGTAAAACGGGCAAATGTGGCCGATGCCACAATGGATGAGAAAGCCTGTGCCGAATGGGTACTGCGGACATGGCGGGGAGTCGCGAAAAAACTGATTACGTTCACCCCAAAATCGAGCAAAAATTACCGTATGCTGGCGGGACAAGCGAGCGAAATTGCCGCCATGCTCAGCTCTTCGGATATTCCGACAGCGGAAATAGCCACGCAAATCGCCCAGTATCAAGCACTTGCTGTCACGTGGTACAAGCAAGCGGTCCGATATTATCCAAACTCTGCGGAACTTCGCGCGGAGTACGCCGTCGCTCTTCACCAATCGGGCGACTTAGAAGGATTCGAACGTGAACGAGAAACGGCGCTGCAATTGGATGCCCTAACGCCGCATCAGGATAAAAAGCTGTCCGAGAAAATGCGAAAAGCCATCCAATCGCCACCCTCTGAAACGCAGCCTCTCACCGAAACACCAACACCGCTTCCCAAAACACCATAGCCGCATGGTCTTCTTGCCGAAAGTAACTCTTAGGCAATAAAACAAAACTTGCGGCACTCCATCGAATTCCGCCGCAAGTTTGATCGTTTATACACGCCAAGCCGTGAGTATCAACACCGGACTATGATTACTCGGAAAGATTACACTTCGCAAGGCTCCTCATTACGAATCGGATTTCGCAGAATCCCAATTCCTTCAATTTCGATCTCTACCACATCCCCTGGCTGCAAAGGCGTTTTGGGCTCCCTCGCGTATCCAATGCCCGGTGGTGTTCCCGTGTAAATTAAATCACCTGGGGCCAGCGTACAGACCGTCGATATTTCATGAATTAGGAACGGAATCGAAAAGATGAAATTCGACGTGGAACTATGTTGACGCACCTCGCCATTGACCCGACTTTCGATCGCCAAATGTTGCGGATTTGGCAATTCATCCGGCGTTACAAGCACTGGCCCGAGCGGAGCAAACGTATCGAATGTTTTGCCCGCAAACCACTGACCTCCAGGACGGCCAAACTGCCAATCACGCGCCGTCACATCATTCCCACAGGTGTACCCCGCCACATAATCCATCGCCTCCGATTCCGGAATATTATGACCCGCACGCCCTATGACAATCACGAGTTCCGCTTCATAGTCTAAAAAATGGACCGACGAAGGAATCCGTACCGGTTGATTCGAACCACACAACGCGGTTGGCAATTTATTGAACCAAACGGGCTGATTGGGAATCTTTTGATCACATTCCGCCGCATGATCTCGATAGTTCAGCCCCACACACAAAATCTTTTCCGGTCTGGGGACGGGAAGAAAAACCTCGCCGCGCGACACCATTCGCGGTTCTCCTGATTTTACCGCGCGAGCAAATCGCTTTTGCTGCGATTTGTCTCTCAATTTGGGTAAAATTTCCATCATATCCGATGGTAATTTGGGATCTGATTTTTCTAAATCAATCAGTGACGTATCACCGTTTGCCGCGACATCCAGAACCATCGCCGCACGCGGTGTCTCACTCGACGGATGAAAATAGGTCGTGAAACGCATCACCCCACACCTTAAAAAGTTGGCAAATATTCCCCAAATCGACAAAATCCACTATAAAGCCTCCACATCATGGGACAGAACCCAACGCTAGCCGCGGAAACGCGGCTAACCCCGGATCACTCGCCCGTGAAACCGGACCGCTTAGCCCTTATTGCACCTTAAGAAAACGGGTATACGCATCGTTCCAGGCACTAACGTTTTGCGGTATAAATTCTTCCACCGGGAAGCTATTGCGAATCACTTCACGAGCCTCCGCGATATCTTTGAATTCGCCCGACGCCACCATTTGAACCGCAATGTTACCGATACCTGTCGCTTCAATCGGACCGGTGACCACATGACGTCCCGTCGCGTTGGCCGCCGCCTGGCACAACAAACGATTCTTCGTACCGCCACCAACAATGTGAATCACTTCAATCCGCTGACCGGTAATCTGTTCACACATTTCCAAAACGTGGCGGAACTTCATCGCGATACTGTCGAGCGCACAACGAAGCACGGCTCCCTCACTGTCCGGAGCCGTCTGGCCCGTGCGTTTGCAATACGCGATGATCGCTTCCGGCATATTCGTCGGACCAAGGAAGTCTCGCGCATCAGGATTGATGAACGAAACGAGTGAAGCCGCTTCACGGGTCAATTTATTCAAATCTTCCCAATCCCACTGTTTACCGCCTAGATTCCAAACACGACGGCATTCCTGAATTAGCCACAGGCCGCAAATATTCTTTAGAATACGGTAGGTTCCATCGACACCACCTTCGTTCGTGAAGTTAAGCCGCGAAACGGTCGGATTCACCACTGGTACAGGCGATTCGACACCCATCAACGCCCATGTGCCAAGCGACACATAGGCCCAATCCGGCGTTTTACCCGCAACGCTCTTCGCGGGAACGGCCGCCACGGCACTTCCGGTGTCGTGCGTCGCGGGAAGCACCACATCAGTCGTTTTCAGCCCCGTTTCCTCCATGACTGAAGCACGCAATTTACCAAGATTCGTCATCGGCATCGCAAGCGTTTGAAGAATATCGGTCGGCAAACCGAACTTTGAAAGCAACGCTGTCGCCCACGAACCGGTCGTCGGATTGAACATTTGCGAGGTCGTTGCCTCGGTGAATTCATTGACCTTCACACCCGTCATCAACCAGTGGAAAATGTCAGGAATCATCAAGAACGACTCCGCTTGTTCCAAAATCGGCGAACGCTGTTTCTTCATCGCCAACATCTGGAACAGTGAGTTAAATTGGAGAAATTGGAGACCTGTGTGCTGAAAAATTTCTTCACGCGGTACCAGCGAAAAGGCGTAGTCCATCATACCGTCCGTGCGAGCGTCACGATACTGGTACGGATTGCCGAGCAACGTGTCGTCACGCCCTAACAGCGCGAAGTCAACGCCCCAAGTATCCACGCCCACCGAGGTAATCGCACCATTCATTTTGGTCGCCGCCGCACGCATCCCATTCTTCACATGAGACCACTGGCTAAGCAGATCCCAAAACAAACTCCCGCCGACCTCTACGGGACCATTTTCGAAGCGATAGACTTCTTCCAACGCCAGCTTTTGGCCTTCAAAGGTTCCAATCACATGACGACCACTCGACGCGCCCATGTCGATCGCAAGATACGCTTTTTTCGCTGCCATAATCCAATTTCTCCCAAATTGCCCAAGATATACACATTCCCATAATCATCTATCGACGGAATAGGTATAATCCTCCAACTAAACATCGTAAAACATCGCACTTTTGAGTGTAGCGAATTGCCAAGCCGTGGTCAACCCGCCCCGAAAAGATGTTTTTCTAAGATTTTTCGATATGCGTCCGGTTACGGACGATCAATACGGATACGCAGGTCACGGAATTCGATCTTCATTGGATTGCCCTGGTGCATTTGGAGCGCGATGACGCCCTTCGCCTTCGCTTCCTTCGCATTGTGATCTTCCACCTCGCTCATCAGCACGCCGTTGATCCATAGTTGAATCGTCGCACCTTTCGCCACAATCCGATAATCATTCCAATCGGTCGGCTTAATCTTTTTGTACAGTTCAGCCTTCGGGTCGTCGCAATCGACGAGTTTTTTTACCGTTTTGGTACCATCCTCGGCGATGAACACCTTTTCGCCACGCATCGCCACGCCGCCTCGCGCATGTTCAAACAGACACCCCGTCCATTCACCCGTTTGGTCAATATCGGCCTGATAGCCCCACATATCCCAGTTCGGTCGCGTTTCACTCCGCAAATGAACGCCGGAATTCGCTCCATTACCCGCAATACGATACGAAAAACGCATCTCAAAATCGCTCGGTTCACCACCGCGCCAATACACATAATGCGACGCGGTACACAGCTTCTCCGGCGTACTTTCCGCGGACAAAATTCCATCTTTCACCTGCCACCAGCCGGGTTGGCCTTCCCAACCGTCCAGATTTTCGCCGTTACACATCGGCACAAAACCTTCATCCGCGTCTTTGCACTTCGGTTGGGACGTATCCGCCGCCCAAACAGAAGTCGTCCATAAACAAACTGCCACCAACAAACATATCCGGAATATTTTCATGTTGTCCTCTTTATGATCGAACCCATTGGTTCTCATTATCATGTTCATTTTTCGGAAGTTGAATTTTTCGGAAGTTGGAAAATCAGCCGAAATCCGACATATCCGCTATGCCGATGTTTCTCGTAACTTCCACGATGAGCGGAGCGGCACAACGCGGGAATATTATCGAAACTTCCACCACGATCGACACGCAAAATATTTTCTGTCGCAGTGAATGGGTCGGTCACCGCCGCAGTACCCAAATCGTTCGCCCAGCCATCCGCACACCACTCCCACACATTGCCATGCATGTCGAAAATTCCCCACGCATTCGACGTGTAAGATGCCACATCGGTCGGACGATTCAAAAATGGTCCCGCCTGATCCGTTCCATACGGTTCACGGCCATCCATATTCGCTTGCTCACCATTGAGTATCACGCCCATTCCAAACGGTCCCGTCGTTCCCGCGCGACAGGCATATTCCCATTGCGATTCCGTCGGTAGTCCATATTGTCCGTCGGCCTTTTTCCAGGTCGCGACAGGCGACATCTCATCCGGCTGAGTACTCAATTTCTGAATAAACGTCTGTACATCGTCCCAGCTTACGTTTTCCACGGGAAAATGGGCCGTATCCAGTCCTTTCACGGCGTCCGCCAATTCGCCGCCGATCGCAAACTTACTCGGATTATCACCCATAATCGTCGTCCATTGCGATTGCGTCACCTCGGTCGTCATCATGTAGAACGGACGTGAGATCGTAACCGAATGGGATGTTTCGTCACCGCACCAATCGTATTTCTTGCGGCCTTCTTCCGCGGCGGGTGATCCCATTTCAAACGTTCCCGCGGGAATCAATCGAAATGTCATTCCATAGGCATTTTGCCATTCGAGTGGCAGTTTCGCACTTTGGGCCGCCTGCTGAACAGTCTGAGCCGCCGACACTTCTGCCGCAAATTGCGACTCCGCCGCGGCAAGCTCTTCCGGTGTACACCGCGGCGAGCTTGGAGCGTCTGGTGTGCGCCAATCATCCGAAGCAACCGCGAAAACACTGGAAATACCTAGGCTAATCACCATTCCTACGCCGGACACGATCACTCGAAAAAAGCGACGGTTCATTCCAAACATCATCGACACCACTCCTTCATACCATTTTTATGCAACCATTTCGCAGAAAGACCACACGCCGACACGACGTGGGGTCTTACCTTCTTATCTACTGCCCGTCTCACCGCCGTGGAACTACCCGATCTCCGGAAGTTCGAAACCTTTACGGCGCGGACGTGAAAGCATCGCATTGCCTTCGTCGCAATTCGTGAACCGTTCGTTGACGGAGTCCCATTTCAAACGTTCACCCACACGACCAATCTTGCGCACGATATTGACCAAATCGCACAACGTGGTCGAACGCTGGCCATATTCGATATCCGCGTTACACGTCGCCCCACTGTTCATACACTCAATCCAGTTTTCGATGTGGTAAACGGTTTCATCGCGAAGGTTTTTCGCTTCTTCCGGAATATTCGCCACGAGATTTTTGGGGTTCGACGCCACTTTGTGGCGGTTAATCTCGATTTTACCCGTTTCACCCGTCACGATACAACCCAATCCCGGCCCGCGGTCACCATCCAGATGGAACCACATCTCGATATCGTTCGGGAAAAACATTTTGATCTTCGCACGCGGTCCCACTACCTTCGCCATTCCGTAATAATCCGCACCGGTCTCGTCGTCCGAGATCGTTCGCGTCGAGAATTTACCCGAATCTTGAATCTCACATTTCTCTTCCAACAAAATTTCCAACGGCCCGTAATCATTCGCTCCGAGCACACGATTCGCTTGGTCAAACGAGTGCGTTCCCCAACCGCTCACGCCGAAACACTGCCCACCAGCGTCATAATCCCACCAGTTTGACCAGCCGTAATGCAATTCGGGATGGTACGGACGCATTTCCGCTTGGTTCGTCCAAAGATCCCACCAGCCGTCTCGACAACCCTCCGGCATGGCGACGCCATCTTTGCCCGGCCAAACGTTCGGTCCGATAAAGTTCGGCACTTCAATCACTTTAATCTTGCCGATCGCGCCGTTCCGGATTAAATCGCTCGCCCAATTGCAAAGCGGTAACGAACGCTGCTGGGTACCAACCTGCGTAACACGTTTGTGCTTCCGCGCCATATTGACGAGATATCGTCCCTCACTGATCGTCAAACACATCGGCTTTTCGATGTACAAGTGCGCACCCATCTGCATGACCTGACCGGCGATCCACGCACGCTGGTGCGTCGCCGTCTCAACCATCACGCCATCCGGCTTTTCCTTTTCGATCATTTCACGAAAATCATAATACGCATGCGCTCCGGTACCTTCACTCTGTTTCAAGAACGAATCCTGACGCGGTTGAAAAATGTCGCTGCAAGCCACCACTTTCGCACCTTTGGCAGGCGTGACGGAAGCATGGTAAATTCCCTGCGCTCGGCCACCCCAACCGATCATTGCGATCTTTGCGGTATCGTTCGCCCCAGGCTGTTGCGCCGTAGCAAACACGCTGCGCGGAACAAGATATGGAACCATCGCGGCCGCTCCGGCGACTCGCAAAAACTGACGTCGACTACGTGTCATCCAACACTCCTTTACTATCTGATGATTGATGATTACAGTATCGATATACTCTCATTTTGGTCGAAAATGGAACCGATTGCAACTCGGCTCCTGATGATCACAACACATCCCCACGGGCGGTCCCGATCACATCCTTCCGGCGTGCGTCCCCATCTCCAACGGTACAGTCCCATCGACCGTATAGCCCTTTCGACCGGATCTCTTCGGTGGTGATGGAAAACGACCATCTCCGCGACACCACTCGGAAGGATTACATCACCTCAACATCACCGGTTACGGCAGGGCGACCGTTTCGTTTCCGTTCGGTGTTCCCATCGCACCCCATACACCATACGGACTTGGCCCCGTTCGAACGGCATGCGCGTTCAAATCACCGCAATTGATCGAATCGCTAACAAAACGAACCGAACCGTCCATCATGCCCACGTTGACGCCCCCAGAATGGTTACTTCCCGGAGGGAAAACGCCCCAATCGTTAAAGGTACCATTGTACTTACAAAGCGGTGAATTCGGTGGCGTAATGGTCATAAAACCGTTCGCCTCCACCCAACCCATCGTCACCATAAGTCCACGAAACGCATTCGAAACGTGAGAGGAAGAGAACGTATAACGACTTCCCGCTTCCATCGTCAGTCCCGACATACAGTTTCCAGGCGCTCCATTCGGCGTACCGTCCCAAATTCCAGCATATTGCGCCACATTCGCCC
>JAQVKF010000010.1 GCA_028694795.1 Thermoguttaceae bacterium
AGTACCTATCCCTTACTCGGTCACCGGTTCTGGCGTTGTAGCGGGTTCAGGTGCAGGCTGCGGCACCGGTTCTGGCGTTGGAGCGGGTTCAGGTGCAGGCTGCGGTACCGGTTCTGGCGTTGGAGCCGGTTCCGGTACGGGTTGCGGCGCGGGAGCGTTTTTCAAGGCTTCGATTTCCGCTTTCAGTGCTTTCACTTCTGTCTTCAAGGCTTCCGCTTCCGCTTCCGCCGCGTTTTTGGCATCCAGAGCCACCTTCGCTGCCGTATCCGCTTCCGCACGAGCCTTTTCCGCCGCCGCCTGCTTGGCCATTGCCTGGGCGACCGCCGCATCCGAGGCCGCCTTCGCATCAGTCGCCGCCTGAGTTGCCGCCGCCGCGTCTTTCACCGCCGCTTCAGCTGCCGCATCGGCTGCCGCAAGTTTCTCCGCCGCCACTTTCGCCGCCGCCTCGGCATCCACGCGAGCTTTTTCCGCCAACGCTTTCGCCGCCGCGTCTACCGTCGATTGTTCCATCGCCGCCTTGGCATCCGCTACCGCCTTCGTCGCCGCATCGGCTGCCGCCTTCACGCCCGCTTCCGCTTTCGTCTTCGCCGCATTCGCCGCACTGGCCGCCGCATCCGCTTCCGCCTTCGCTTTTTCCGTAGCCGCAAGTTTTTCCGCGGCTGTCTTGGCATCCGTTTCCGCTTTCGCCCTCGCATCCGCTGCCACCCTCGCATCCGCTTCGGCCTTTGCCATCGCATCCGCTGCTACCTTGGCATCCGCTTCCGCCTTTGCTTTGGCCGCCGCGTCGGTTGCCGCTTGCGTTTCTGCCGCCACACGAGCCGCCTCGGCATCCGCTGCCGCTTTTTCCAACGCGTCACGTTCCATGCGTTCCGCCACAACAACCGACTGCGGTCCATCCAGACCCGCATTCGCTCGCGGATCGCGGATATTTTCGTTCCAATCAGCCAGCGTTTGAACCTGAGCGTTGAGCGTCGGCGTCATATAGTCAAGCAGCAGTTTCGGCGCACAGCCGAACAACACGGCCATCGCCACCAACGTTCCGGCAATCGTAATTTCTCGTTTCGTTTCCGGCATCTTATCAAACGCTTCGGCATGGGGTCCGACATATTCCGCACCATAATAAACACGCTTAATCGTCCACAGAATATACGACGCCGTCAAAATCACCACAAACGCCGCAATCACCGCCAAACACATACTATATTTCCAAACCGACAAAACGACGAGAATCTCGCCGATAAATCCGCACAAACCGGGCAGCCCCAAACCAGCAAAGAAGATCGCAATCGCCAAACCGCTGTATACGGGCATTTTGGCGAAAATACCGCCAAACTCGTCCAAATTACGATGGTGAACACGGTCGTACAATACGCCAACCATAAAGAACATGCCAGCGGACGACAAACCGTGCGCGATCATCTGGAACATCGCGCCTGCCGTACCCATCTGCCAGTATTCAACATTATAACCATAATCGGCCACCGCACTCCACACACCGATACCGAGTAGCACATAACCCATATGGCTGACCGAGCTGTACGCCACGAGACGTTTGAAATCCTTTTGGGCCAACGCCGCAAACGCTCCATATACCATACTGATCACGCCTAATGAACAGACGAGCCACGCAAAAGTGTACGCTCCGTCTGGACAGATCGGATAGCAAATTCGCAAAATACCATAACCACCCATTTTCAACAGTACACCGGCCAAGATCATCGAAATCGGCGTCGGCGCCTCGACGTGCGCATCTGGCAACCACGTATGGAACGGAACCGCCGGCAGCTTGATGACAAATCCGATGAACAACAACAGGAACGTCCACCACTGGACCGATTTGCCGCACCACAGCGCCACATCAAATGGCGAATGTTCTATCTGACCCATCTTCGCCAACGCGAGGATGTTAAACGTATGGACCGGCTCGGTGTGATTGAAATTGGTCGCCGATTCCACTGCCAAAGCAATTGTTTCCTGTGGAATATACGACTCCACCATGTCCGCTTCAGAAAGCATACGCAGGTCACTATGGAAGTACAACGCCAAGAGCGAAATCAACATCAACACCCCACCCACAAAGGTGAATAGGAAGAATTTGATCGCCGCGTATTCACGTCGCGGACCACCCCAGATACCGATCAGGAAGTACATTGGCAAAAGCATCACTTCCCAGAATATGTAGAACAGCACGAAGTCAAGCGAAACAAAAACGCCCAGCATCGCCGTCTCCAAAATCAGGAAAAGAATGCAATATGCCTTCACATGCTTCGTAATCGACCAGCTCGCCCACATCGCCAACACGGAAAGGAACGAGGTCAAAATGACGAGTGGGAAACTAATACCGTCATAACCCACCGCATACTGAATGCCAAATGTCGGAATCCACGCGAATTGCGATACCTGCTGCATGCCCGCCGCGCCGAGTTTGAAGTTTACATCAGTGCCGCCAACCGCCGCCGGAATCGCCATCCAAAGCGTAAGCAAAAAGACCGCAATCGTGATCGCCAGCGAAACTCGCTTGATCGTTTGATCGGTATTTTGCGGATTCTCACCCTTCGGCATCACCGCTAAAAGCAATGTCCCCAACGCGGGCATAAATACTACGAGTGAAAGCAACCAGTCTGAAAGTGCCATTGTTCTATTCCGTACTATGTGATCAGATTCTGTTTATTCCCATTCCATCGGAGCGGTACGATGAGGGCGTTCGAAGCCGCTCTTTCACCACACCTCTCGACTATCACGTCCATCACCACCCCTACTCGAACTCGGCCGTACGACCCGATACGATAGATCGGACCGCACACTCGATACCGCTTGTCAGTTCGACCGTTTATCGAATCGGGATATTCGCCACCGGGACATCAATTCCGAGGTACAACATCGAAACAATCGCCAACAGCAGCACCGCGCCGACACCCACCCACGCGACGTAATTTCCGATATTGCCCGTCTGTACCTGACGCAACGTATCGCCAACACGGTAGGTCAAACGCGCAATGCCATTGACACAACCATCTACGATACACCGATCAATCCATTCGTCAATCTTAGAAATCCATCTTGTTTGCGTCGCCAGCCCATCCGCAAAGCGATCAATTCCGAGTTTATCGATTCCAGCGATTACACCACCAACGGCGATGCTACCGCGAACAAATACCACGTCATAAATTTCGTCGAACCACCATTTGTTCTTAAATAGAACATATAAAGGTCGGAACGTATCGGCTACCTTCTGTGGATCGATTTTTCGCAGCGCGTAAATAACGGTCGCAACGACAAATCCGAGCAGTGCGAGTCCCGAAGCCAATAGGGAGACAAACACGTGAATCGAATGTTCATGCGAGAGCGATTCCGCCGGCATGAGCACCTGCACGATCTCGCCGAGCTGCGAGCCAGCCGCGACACCCGCCGGTTCCGCCTGCATGATCAGTTCTTTCAAACCACCATTCACAACCGGAAGCGTCCAAGCACAACCGATGGCGAAAACCGCGGTGATCACCAGCGGCGCAACCATCGACCAGGGCGATTCATGAGCATGTTCGTAACGATGTGCGTCACGTGGTTTACCGAGGAATGTTAGATACCACAATCGGAACATATAAAACGCTGTGATACAGGCACCGAAAGTCGGGACCCAGAACAGCAATCCGCCGTAGGGATTCGAACCGCCCTCGAACGTCATGAACGAATATCCTTGCGCCAAAATCGCGTCTTTCGAATAATATCCTGAAAGACCGATGATCAGCGGAATCCCCGCGCCGGCAATCGCCAAACAGCCCACGAGCATCGTGTACGCCGTCCACGGCATCTTTTTGAGCAAGCCTCCCATTTCCGTCATCTCGTTCGTATGTACGGCATGGATCACCGAGCCGGAACCCATAAAGAGCAACGACTTGAAAAAGGCGTGCGTAAACAGGTGCAGCATCCCCGCAAACCAACCACCGACACCCAATCCGAAGAACATATAACCTAATTGGCTAATCGTCGAATAGGCGAGTACTTTTTTGATATCGGTCGCCGTAATCGCAATCGTCGCCGCCACGAACAACGTAATACAGCCGATCGCCGCAATCACGAGCAACACTTCCGGAACGAACGCCGGATAAAATCGTCCAACGAGAAAAACGCCCGCCGCGACCATCGTCGCCGAATGCACTAACGCACTCACCGGCGTCGGACCTTCCATCGCGTCTGGAAGCCATACATGTAACGGGAATTGGGCACTTTTACCTACACAACCACAGAAAATACCCAATCCACCGATCATCATCAAAATATACGCAAACTGTTCTGGATCTTCCGCTCCCGCACCGCGTGCCAGATCAATAAAACCTTGCGGCACACTCAGTCTATGAGGATCGTCATCACCCGGAAGCGTCGCTCCACGCATCAGCGTAAAGATACCCGGCTGGATATCGACCACTTCGTTCGAAGCGGATTCACTGACCGCACCAGCATCCGTCACAACCGCATCATTCGCAACTGGATCACCCGATTCCACGGCCTGCGTAGTCGCCACTGGGGTCCTCGAACCGCCATGGACGGGCATATCGCCAAAGTTCAACGTACCGAGAGCCGACCAAAAGATCATCATGCCGATAATGAAACCGAAGTCACCCACACGGTTCACGATGAACGCTTTGTTACCAGCCATCGACGAACTCTCTCGTTCATAATAGAAACCGATCAGGAAGTAGGAACAAATACCGACCAATTCCCAGAACACGAACGTCATCGCCAGATTGCCCGAAATGACCAAACCGAGCATACTGAAGCAGAAGAGCGACAGATACTGGAAGAAACGATGATATCTTCCAGGACGGCGGAGCGGCGAACCGTCACGCAACTTCGCTTGGTGATCGACCATCGGTTCCAGCTCTTCGTGCATATACCCTGTGGCGTAAACGTGGATACAAGTCGCAATCAGTGTCACCATGCAGAACATCGCAATCGTCAACGCGTCAATATAACAGCCGAACGACAGCCGTAACGAACCGAATTCACAAAGCGTATACCACTCACGGACCACCGGTGCGGCGGCATGTTCGGACACCTCGGCATCGAGTGTCGGAATATCGGTCACCACTGCGTCCGCCACTTCCGCAGCGGTCTTTTCCAACGCCGCTTCTGTCCGAGTACCTGCAACGGTCTGAGTACCCGTAGCCGCCTGATCATTCGCAACTGCCGCGTGAGCGGCCTCGTGTGAGACCGCAACCGGCGGATAATGCGAGCACCAAATGCACGCCGAGATCGCCGACAGAAGGAAACCCGTTCCAATCGCCGTAATCGCCAAATATCCCGCACACTTGCCAGCCTTCCCCATCTTCGGACCGAAGAAGAGAATGAGGACAAACGACGCGAGCGGTAAAAGCCACGCCAAACCGAGCAATGTTGGTAAATAATTGAGTGTATTCATAGCCGTATTCCGTTATCCGTTGAGCTGAAGACGTTTAGCGTATTTTCAACCGTGTAGTTCGTTCGCCTGTTCGACATCAATGGTGGTGTGCGTATGGTAAAAGTGGAGCGCGATGGCCAGAGCCACAGCCGCTTCCGCCGCTGCCAGCACGATCACAAACAGTGCGATGATTTGACCGTCGAGGCCAAGTGGCGCTTTCGCTTCCGGCCAGAGTGCCGGCGAACCGAACGCCACGAAATTCACATTCGCCCCGTTCAATACCAGCTCAATGCCCATCAACACACCGATCGCGTTCCGTTTGGCAATCATACACGCCAATCCACAGCAAAATAGGACCGCGCCCACCGCCAAATAATGCGTCGCACCGACCGGTTGATTGACAAAGTCGAATATCTTCCAAAATAAATCCATCTGTTTGCCTCATCTCGTTATCCAAACGGTATCCACCGCGATTGTTACCATCGCCCATCGCCCGCAAATGACAGCGTTTTTCATCGCCGTTTTTCGCATAGGCCTACTCACCGCATATTTTAGTCGCCCATATTTCGATTCGTTTTATGGAAAAAGAATCTACCGAAAAATGAGCCAAGCATATCCCTCTGCCGGAATCGTCACACACACCACGGCGTTTTGCCGCTCGTCGAGTGTCACGGTGTACGCATCACTTAATCTATTCTCCGGACCATTTCCATTCCGACTATCGTCACCACGGACCATGGCCGAACCGGTCAGCCCGGTGTAGTACAACGGAATTGTCAGCTCCGTCTCAATGTCTTCCGTAAGCGGGTTGTACAGGAACGCCAGACCGCGTTCACCCGTCATGCTATTCGGATTCACATGGAGCCAACCATCCCAATCACGGCCCGTCGCACGTCGAAGATGGATCAGCTCTCCATCGAGGACTTCGCGATGAGCCTTGTAAAAATCAACCCATTTGCAAACGATCGCCTTCGTTTCCGGCGTATCGAAGAGGCGTGGCCCACGATAACAGGCCTGAACACCCGCCCCGATCAAATTAGCGAATCGCGCGTCGTAATGTTCTAAATGTTCGCAAAGCGGTTCAATCGTCGCCGCCGCGCCACCCCCATGGTATTGACTCAACGGTACGAACATCCACCCCATCGAATTGAGTTTCGTCCATGTGCCATCGTAAACATTCTGACGTTCGATGATCACCTGTTCCGCGCGAGGCAGCGACCAATTGGTCTCACGGTATCCCATGCCCGTCTTGTTGCCGCCGTTCAGGAAATAACCATCCGGCTGATTGACGTAAATACCCTTTGATCGACACCATCGATACAGCTCTGACTGTGCACGCCATTGGATCCACTGCGAATCCTCCAAACCGTGATGACCAGGATGCGTCGTCGTCCCGCAGCAATCGCCCGGGTAGGGACCATCGTTCTCGAAAACGCCAAAGCCAGCCTCTTCCATGAACGAACGCAGCGTCGCAAAGTAGTCGATTCCCCATTGCGATCCCAAACACGGCCCCACTCCGAATCGAGGGTTCGCCGTTTGGACATTGTCCGCCACCGTCGCCGCGCCGCGTGACGAAGTCAGCGAATAACCACCCAACGCGATACCCGCCTGCCGTGCTTCGTCCGTCAGTTCACGATAAAGTTTTCGATACTCCGGATCACGACTTTCCAAATTAAATCCAGAGCCAAAACTCATAATCACCAACTCGAATCCCGTCTCGCGGCACTGCGTGATCGCCTCACGAATCGCATCGGGGGCCGACTGCACCTTGTGGAACATGAGCGGATTTTCCGTCGTCCACGGCGCAATCGTCCGATACATCCTCCGTACGCCCAGCCCACGTCGCTCACGATCGGTACTATCGTGGAGTAATTCATACACACGGAATGACTCAAATCGTTCACCCGGTTTCAAAATCTGGTCCGGTCCCAACGGCGGCACGCATTTGAGCAAACATTTCGTCTCGCACAGGTAGTTGACCTGCGTCGGATAATCGGGATCGTTTTCGAGCCTAACAGCCACCCCAGCTCCAAGTGACGTACTGCACATGCCGCCAAAGGTGTAATCACACTCAACATGCAGCCGGTATGCCTCCGTCAAAGCCGCTCCATCGACATTCGATTCCGGCTCGACCAACCGCAACTGTTCCGATACAAATTGATTCAGCCGAATCTCTTTGCCCGCTTCGCTCGGCAGCTCGACCTCGATCCACTTGGCAATAAGCGGAATCCCATCGTAAATCTCGTAATGCACCTCCACATTCGGCAGGACTACTCCACTCGCCGCATCACCCGTCGTCACATCTGGCGGTATGAACGTCATCACGAAATGCTTACCTCGCGGCGGCCACGCGACATCACGCGGCATCCATTCTAGCCGTTTTTTCCACGCAAACCGCTCTTCGATTTCCGACACGCTCTGGCCGACGCAGCGGTAGGCACGCTCGAGCGGTTTCATCTCCGTCAACCATTCCGGTTTCAGGTAATTGTTGATTTTTTGCCCCGTCAACCCGCCTATCGGATATTCGATCCCGTCAATCGTCACGATTGCTTCCGGCCCAACCGCTCGCACATACTCCTCACCCGACGTGACATTTCGCAGGCTAACCGTGGCCACCGCTGAAGTTCCAACCGGTACTGCTGAAGCAGCCGACACTGCCGAATCAAACGCTGCCGAATCAAACGGAGCGAACACCATCACTCGCCGAGCTAACCCATTATCGAGCGTCCAAGTCCTCTTCGCCGCGTTCCATTCCACACGAGCGACAAAATCCGAGGCATCCACCAGCCAATCCCGAACCGCCGTGGATTTTGCCGTGTTAGCCGGATTCACCGCCGATGGGACCGCCAAACCGCCAGCCGACACGGCGTTTCCACGCGACACGCCCACACTGGCCAATACGCCGCCGAGCAACAGGTTTCGTCGAGTTGTCGAAATGTTTCGCATCGGATTCCCCTGTCCTTTCACGGTATGAACCAGTCTTATTCCATTTAGGTCAAACAATTCAATCTCAGTCAAAAAATTCTCTTTGTACCCAAACAGCATGTTTCTCGTACAAAAAGATGGTCTATGGACCACCGGCTGATTGATCGGATCAGACGGTTGTCGATTGTTTTTCGGCACGCACTTTTTTGGCTCGGGCTAGGTAGGCCGCCGCAAGTAGCACCACCACCAAATGCACCGAAACGATCTCGAACGGTAGCATATATCCCGTACCAGGCGTGTGGTGACACGTCTCATCCGCCGCATCGCAATGCTCGTGATCGACACCCGCCAGCGTATCAGTTCGCACACCAGCCAAAGCGGAACCCAACGCACCGGAGGTCGGTGGAAACGGTTTTTCGCTATTCTCACGCATACTCTCCCGCTTCGCCGCAACCAACTGTGCCGCACGCGTTTCCGCATCTACCGTACTCGCCACGGCGGTCCCATTGGTCGAATTTGCAGCGGAATCACCACCTTCACCGAAATCACCACGTTCACAGCCACCGCAGCCGACAGGGGCTTCACAGTATGCCGAGTCGATATTCATCGGACACAACACGCCGGAGACGATGAGCAGGAGCAACAGAAGCGAAGATCCAGCGAGGGTCGCCAACATGCCATTCATGCAGCGTGCGGCCAATCCACCACGCGCACCACTGGCAGTCATCATCACACCAAAGATGATCAACACCAGCGTCCCCCCGACGTAAACCATCAACTGCAGAGCACCGACGAAATCAGCCCCCGCCAAGAAAAATAACAATGCCACCGAACCGAGCGAACCGACTAGTAACATCGCCATCCGGGTCATATTGCGTGAAAACACCATCCCAACCGCCGCCGCACAGGCCGCAAACGCGCCAATCAGGAAAAATATCGTATGCCAGTTCATGGAAAACTCCGTTTTTATCCAGGAAACGCCGCCATCCAAAGCATGGCTCCCAAAAACATCGCCGCGGTAATTGGAAAACAGTATTTCAAACACATCGTCATCACTTGGTCCACACGCAAACGTGGCAGTGACCAACGCGCCCACATCATGATCGCAATCAAAATATAAATTTTGGCCAAAAAGCCGATCGCTCCACAACAGTTGCCGATCCAACCGAGAGCCGGATGCACATGTTCGGACAACCAAACCCACTCGGTCCACGGAATCGGACCATTCCAACCGCCGAGGAACAAAATCGAACCTAAACCGCAAATGACCACCATCGAGGTGTATTCACCCATGAAAAACGCCGCCCAACGGAAACCGGAGTATTCCGTCATGAAACCGGCGACCAACTCGCTCTCCGCTTCCGCCATGTCGAACGGAGCACGGTTACAACCTGCCGTCGCACAAACGAGAAATACGAAAAATGTTACGAACATGAATGGATTCGCAAAAATTCCCCAATGCCAGAACCAACCGCTCTGCGCCTCGCCGATCACGTTCAAATCCATCGTACCGAAACACATGACCGGAATCACCACACACATTCCCAGCGGCACTTCGTAGCTCACCATCTGGGCCGCCGCTCGCATACCTCCCAAAAGAGAGTATTTGGAACCGCTGCTCAAACCGGCCAACACCGTACCAAACACATCCATCCCGAGGATTGCCAACGCCATAAACGCCGCACTATTCACCTGTTGAGCCGCCCAACCATCGGCAAACGGCACCACGAAAAAGACGGTAAACGCCGCCGTCAGTCCGAGGTACGGAGCAAGCCGAAAGAGAATTGGGTCGGCTTCCGTCGGCACGAGATCCTCTTTGCACAACAATTTAATACCATCTGCGGGCGATTGGAGCCAACCGAAACGACCACCGACACGATGTGGACCCAAACGGTCCTGGGTACGTCCGGCAATCTTGCGTTCCAGCCAGTTAAATATCGCCACTGACAACAACGCGATCGCGATCACAATCACCGCGATCACGACTGCCCAGATGGTCTCCATCACCCACTGCCAGCCCGGCGGTACCAGTTCAACAAACCAAGTTTTCACGTTTATACCCTCATATTTGATGTTGAATTCATATCCGCGTTTTTTGCGTCACGATGCTCAGTTTCATCCCCATCGCTCATTGATCCATGGCGTTCTCGTTTACCGACGCATCGTAATTGATGATCTCTTGCTTTCGCATGTCAGGCGGATCGTTTATCGGTCCACTTCACCCAACACAATATCAATCGAACCCAAAATTGATGGAATATCACCGATCATGCAACCTTTGGATATCTCGCGAAAGACCGAAAGATTGCAGAAACTACTGCTACGAATACGGCTGCGTTTCAAAATATTCGTACCGTCGCCGACGACGTAAAAACCCATCTGACCTTTCGGTGCTTCGGTTTCCACATAGGCGTCGCCTTCCGGAATTTTCGTGATAATTTTCATCGGCTCCGAGATCACAGGTTCCGATTTTTTATATTTTTGCAATCCCTGCTGAATGATCAACGCGGATTGGAACGCTTCAATCATACGCACATAAAATCGATGCCACGAATCGCCCAACACCGCGTGTGGCGGAATCGCGGGATAAACGTGATCTTTCGGATAGGAACCACCGACGGATGCCGCGATCTCGAATCGATAATCGTCATACATTTTCGTATAAATCGGTTCGCCATGCCGGCGTAAATCCCAAGCCACACCGCTACCTCGCAGCACAGGCCCGGTACAACCATAGGCAACCGCCATCTCCGGCGAAAGTACACCGATATTCGCACCGCGTCGCACGAGAATCTCGTTCGAGGTCAACGCATGATGCAGATCGGGCACCACGGCCAAAAATTCTTCGACAAACTGTTCGCAACGTTCGACCCAACCATCCGGCAAATCGCCGTAACGTATGCCGCCTGGCATGATGTAGCTGCACGTCATCCGAGCACCGCACACCGCTTCAAACAGATTCAAAATCTTTTCACGCTCTCGAATACAGTACATGAGCGGCGTAAAACTTCCCAAGTCGAGACCGTAACAGCCCGCCGCGATGAGGTGACTCGCAATACGGTTCAACTCGCACACCATGACACGAATATGCCGTGTACGTTCTGAAACTTCCACGCCACAGAGTTTCTCAACCGCCAGCGAGAAGCCCAAATTCATATTCATCGCGGACAGATAATCAAGACGATCTGTATACGGCACAAATTGATGCGGTGACACCGTTTCACCAATTTTCTCCGCACATCGATGCAGATATCCCATGACTGGGTCCATATCGACGACGACCTCACCATCCGTCCGCAACACCAAACGAAGCACGCCGTGCGTACTCGGATGTTGCGGCCCCATGTTGATCATCATTTCATCCGTATGAATCGGAAGCTCTATCGTCTTAAGTTCTTGTGCCATATTTCTGAATCCGCTCTGATATATGTGTTCCAGTTAAAACGACCGTCACCTTTTCAACTGGGAAATATCCATTTCATTTTGTTCATTGATCGCTCCGGACCCACCGCCCGGCAAGTGAGGCGACCATTTCATCTCCTAATGTTCGATGCCGTGATACGCTTTCGGTTCGGCATAATCTTTACGCAATGGATGACCGACCCAATCGTCTGCACAGAGAATACGCCGCAGATCAGGATGATCCGTAAACGTCACACCAGACAGATCGTACACTTCCCGTTCGTGCCAATTGGCCGCCGGCCAGATGCCACTTACACTCGGCAACGCGGGCAAATTGGTATCATTTTTCGGCCCCTTTGCGTTCTGCCACCGTGGTACCCGTACCTTCACCACCAAAGTGTGTTGATTTGCCAAACTTGACATATGGTAGACCACCGTGAAACCGGGGTCCGGTCGATTTGGATCGTCACCTGGCGCGAGAATCTCACCCGTCTTGGGATTCTTTTTCGGCGGTTTGAGCGGCGTCCATTCATCGACAGCTGAGACCAGATGCAGCATATCGAACCGCAGCGGCTCTTCGTCTCGCAAAAACTGACACAATGCCACAAGCGAACCTGAGGTCGTTTCAATCCACGGATCGACCGCATCCGACACCACCGACACCGCCGCTTTCGGCAGGCGATTCCGAACCATTTCAGCAATATCTGCAAATTTCATGGAATTTTGCCCCACTTCACTAGTTTTCTAACACCGATTCAAGGATTTTTCCATCTCGTAATCGGATTGTATCGGACACCACACGATTCGCACCACCGGTTCAATCTTCGGGTAATGTCAACCGAGCATCGCCGCGATTTTTCCAAGTACGAATCCAGTCGAGATCGCCGCGTCGCCAAACGTAGGCGAATCCGACCATCAAAACGAGAAAAAAGACCGCCATATCGGCCATCGCGATCCGCATCATTTTCTTGCCGTATTCCGAAATCGCGACCGCATTCTGATCCGCCGCCGCTTGTAGCAAAACCGTGCTGTCCGTCACGACTGGCAGCGTCGGTTCCCTTACTCCCAGCTCCGCAAACGCCGCTCGCGTCTTCGGCTGCAACACCAGTTGGCCACGCTCAATCGTCACTTTATCATTTCCAGCTGCTGCGGAATCGCGAACCAAACTCGCCGTTCTCACAGTGGAAATTTTCGCAGAATCACACATTTTACCATCGGCATCCGCACAAACCGTCATACCGGCATCGGCGTCTGCGTCATTCGTATTCACCGTAGCCATGATGGCAGGAGACGAGGCGAGCTGAGCCGCGCGACCGAAAACCAAACTCCACGGAAAGAAAAACGCCAACTCAACATCGAAAATGAGGAAGACCAACGCGACCACATAGAATCGCAAGTCGAATTGCGGCTTACTCGAGCCAATCGGCTCTTCACCGCACTCATAAATGGCAAGTTTTTCTTTCGATGGCTTCTTCGGTCGCAAAAACCAACCGATCATCAGGGCCACCAGCACCAAACAAAAAGCTGTCGCCGCAAAAAGTGCAAAATAACCCACGAGTGAAGTCGAAGTCATCTGATCACCTTATTCCAACAGGTTACCCGGTTTACCTTATATACTTAATCGTCTATTTTAACCTGAATATGATATCAGGAAAGGTTTCACGAAATAATTTCTTCTATTTTCTCAGATATCCCTTTCCTATAACCCTCATATTTTCTATTTTAAGATTCGCAGAGGAGATTTCAACGGACAAACCAAGCGAATCTGTAAAACGACGTAAAAATAGGAAGCACATTGTAACGATTGTATAATTATTCCAGTTTTTTGATACCGAAAAAAGTTTGGTACACCATCGCCGTACGTGTACTCCTATCGCCAAAGTGGTCGACATGGATGGGTTACGTAGCCAGATTCCGGTTGGATGCGAAAGATAAACAGTATACAGATAAAAAACCGATTGCAAAATCGACTTGATATATAATTGATAAAAAGAATAGACATATTCGTGATCATACGCTGGCAAGCGAATTTAAGTGCTTTGTAAAAGATAAAAAAGGTTTTATTCAGAAAGAAAAATCGACATCTTTTTTGGAAAAAACTCTTTCATTCTTCTCTCCTTCGGATTATCATGGAGGCTGTTAAATGTTTCGGAATATTTGCAGAATTGACAGCGTGTATACTAGGGAGAAATCTCATGGCAGAGTATCGTTTTTCGTTTGGTCCGTGGAACATTCACGAGGGTGCCGATCCGTTTGGTCCAACAGTACGTCCAACGGTCGCGTTCGCCGATAAGCTCAAAATATACAAAAAGCTCGGTTTTGATGGCGTTCAGTTCCATGACGATGACGCTGTGCCGAATTTGGAAAATATGACTCCCGACGCGATTGCCAAAGCGGCAGTTGAATTGAAGAAGGTGCTGGATGACGAAGGACTTGTGGCAGAATTTGTCGCGCCGCGTTTGTGGGAAAATCCAAAGGGAATTGATGGTGGTTTCACAGCCAATTGTCCCGACTGCCGCAAGTGGGCAAACGAGCGAGCGAAACGCTGCGTCGATATCGCACACGGTTTGGGTTGCAACATGTTGGTCTTCTGGCTGGCACGTGAGGGTACCTATATCCGTGAATCAAAGAACGCGATTGAGGCCTATCGACAGATTATCGATACGATGAATCAGGTACTCAGCTATGATTCGAAGATCACGATTGCGGTTGAACCGAAGCCAAACGAACCAGCCGATCACACCTATGTGCCGACGGTGGGTCACGCGTTGGCAATTGCGCATCGTACGATTGATCCGTCTCGTGTGGGTGGCTTGATCGAAACGGCACACGCTCAGCTGGCCGGTTTAGACCCCTCGGACGAAATGGCGTTCGCGCTCGAACAGGGCAAACTGTGGAGCGTCCACCTGAACGATCAGAACGGTTTGAAGTTTGACCAGGACAAGACGTTTGGCTCGGCAAATTTGCGCGGTGCGTACAACCAGGTTCGCGTTTTGGAATTGGCAAACTATGCGGAGACCGGTCGATTCATCGGTTTGGACGTGAAGGCGATGCGTACGCAAAAGGCCGAAGTAGCCGAAAAGCATCTGTCGAACAGCCGCGAGATTTTCCTGCGTTTAGTTGAAAAAGTCCGAACATTCCCAAAAGATGTGGAGCAGCAGTGCGTTCGCAATCGCGATTACGAAGCGCTCGAACTGGCCATCATCAACCACCTGCTTGGCTGACCTTTTTACCTGACGTTGGTGCTGCCGTTTTCTTAACCAGACGTTGGTGCTGCCGCTTCACACGGCGCACCTGCGGGCTACACCAACCATTTTACTGGACGTTGGTGTAGCCGCTTCGGTGAGTAGGCCCAAAGAGTCCGTTCGGACGGTTGCCCATGGCTCCCGGCACTTACCCAATATGCGGGCGATCAAATATCAAAACCGAGAAGCACGCATCGCACGGCAACTACTCAACAACCGCGCGGCGAGTTGCCGACCGTTGCCGACGGGCTTCGTAGAAAAGAATCGCTGCCGCCACTGAAACATTCAAACTATCCGCAATCCCCAACATCGGTAGGGATATCGCGGTGATATCCTCGCCATGCCACCGGTCCGAAAGACCTTCCGCCTCCGTCCCAAGCACTATCGCCGACGCTCCTCGAAAATCCGCCTCCGTATACGAAATCGAACCCTCCACTCTGGCGGTAAAAATCCGTGGTTTCGCCGGATGAACACGCAACCAATCCAACGTCTCCACAACACTCGCACTCGTCACCGGCATTGAAAAAATTGTGCCTAAACTCGCTCGAATCGCGGTCGAATGGTATAAATCCACCCGTCGATCCGCCACAATCACGCCTGAAACGCCCGCCCCGTCCGCACTGCGAAGTATCGCACCAAGATTGCCAGGCTTTTCTACACTCTCTAAAACACCTATCAGCAACGGCTCTTCTGATGGAATTAATCTCGAAGCGGTAGATAGCGAATCTGTAAGCAGAGTGGAAGCGGTCAGCCGTGCGGCAAAGGTCGAGAGCGACGCATCGGGCATATGGGCCACGGCAACAAAACCTTCGTCACGATCGCCAAACGACAATTTCGCCAATACCTCCGGCGTCACTTCGTAAAGACGCAACGTCGAATCTGTTTGACGTTCTCGCTCAAGCCGCGGAAGCCAGTCGTCGAGAAGCGACTTCGCCTCCGCATTTCGACATCGCCCTGGACAAACAAAAAGCTCAGCCAAACGCACTCCTAACTCCAGAGCACGACGCAATTCCCGCGCTCCGTCAATCAGAAAACGCCCGGACGAATGGCGAATCCGCGATTCACGTAAGCGCATCGCTTCCTTGACCGCAGTATTTTGAAGGCTGGTAAGAGGAATCATTCGGCAAACGGATCTGTATCATTGGAATTCACATCGCTCGAGGCATCCTCCGAGGTATCACTTGAAGTAGCCGACGTTTCGCCCGCAAAGGGATCTTCCGAATCGGTAGTACCGGTCGTATGATTCTCTTCAAACGCGCCCTCGTTCATATCCGAGAATGGATTCTCGCTCGGTTCTTCCGGTACTACGGCGTTGCCATCCGGAGCGTTGGCAAACGGATCGAACACATCCGCGGTACTCGTCGCGGCTGCTTTCCCCTGTTGGTCCTTCTTACGCAAACCGGCGATAAATTCCGAATCAATTTTCGGATCAGGATCGAGCAGCGTTCGCAAAATAGGCGACTCTTGCGCTGTCTCGCAAAAACACTGAACCAGACCATCTTGCGCCGCAATATAAATACGGTCCGTTTGCGTATTGACTAATTTGGTATGCTGGAGCGTGGTGGGAAGCATTCCAATCGGCGAACCATCCGCCAACGAGCGAATTGATATACGACCGAGCGAATCTTCTCCGTAGAACCGCGTCGCGGAAGCGGCGATAAAACGCAACGGTTCCTTCACATTCCAAACCACTTCCCCACTATCACCATCGATACAGAACGTACCGCCCAACGTACTGTGCACGAAGATCTGACGACCAATTGCAACGGGATGATCTAGGGGACGACTTTGGATCGAATTGCGCCAACGAATCACACCTGTTCGTAAATCAAACGCATAGACCAATCCGCGCTCATCGACAATGACAATCGCACCCAAATCGCCATCAAGCGAAAGTTGTGGCACGCCCTCAGGGGTCACACGCATCGTGACTTCGTCAGTACCTGTCGCTTGCCCCGCATTCCCCGCTCCATTGGTTTCTACCGCTTTATTCCCCGCTCCAGCCGCGTTTTGCTTTTCGACTAACGCCATCGCCGCCGCACGATCAATCGGATAGCCCTTCGGTGGCACATAAGCGATCTGGCGTGTAGTTGGAGTTTCTAACGTCGTCTGAAACACTGGTTGGATATTGAGACCATTACGATTGGTATAAAGTTTGGACACGTAGACCAGTCCCTTGTCCGATGTCCAGACATAGAACTCACTTCCGGGCAATCGCAGCGTCGCAACCACCGGATTTTCGACAGAACCGAGCGACACAAAATGGCTCGCCTCGTCGTACATTTTTTTGTCCAACCGCAAATTGGTCCATTTTTCTGCGTTAATCTGGCTCGCTTTGGTCGGATTGGCCGCCTTTTCATCCTCCAAACGCTCCGCCCATTCAATCTCCGGAATAACCGGCCAAGTCGCCAAACGCCCATCCATCAACGGAACCACAATGCGGAAGTTGGAAATCATCGGGGCTGTCGTGCCCGCATTCGCCATCGACACCTGCCACAACAATTTGCCATTCTCTCGATTCAACACAAAAAGACGAGTTCCACTGATCACCGCGATCATACGCCGACAAACGCCCGGAACGGTAAACGCCGTACCACGCACACGATCACTCGCATTCCACAGATGGCGTCCGGTCTCTCCGTCCATCGCTTCCAACGAACCGTCTCGCCCCTGAATCAAAAGCATCGTATCGTTAATCGAGATGTTTCGCAACGTATTGGCCGAATCACAGCTCGCCTGAGCGAACCACATCCGGGTCAATCCCGACTGTAAAGCGATCCCCTTTGAGATCAAACCTTGCGACCACGCTTCCTGAGTTGAACTCGCCATGGTGACGGTGAAAATCAACGCGAAAAGGACCGCCGCTCGCATCGGAAATAGTCGAATACCGCAAAAAGAAAATGATTTCATGGGACTGCTCATTTATCAGGTGGATTCTTTTTCACGCCAAAAAAGCACAAAACAGATCGACACCCCCCAAAATCGACATCTCTCTTCTTCGATGCCGACCCACTACTGGATTCATGTCGATACCCCTTTCCAGCATAACTCGATGATTCCCTAATCGTAACTTTTTCCAGTAGAGAAAACAACTGATTCCGCTTATCAATTCCTCCTTTTTTCCAAATTTCCTACCGAACAACACGAACAAACCGATGAAAAGGATCTTGCACAAAATACAATTTGCACAAGATAGGATAAATAAAAAGAATGTGCTCGTAGTTTTTTCTGGAAAACCCCGTAGTTTCTCGCACTGTTTTCATTCCTTTTCGTGGTAAGAATCCTTACAGTGTTTTTAGACGGACTCCATTCGTGTTAGCATTTTACGGTCATTTCGTAAGCGTCATCCGAACGTCGTCCAACAATTTTGGTACCGACCGCCGGTTTTAGGGGTGTCCGAATAAGCCCATCGTTCCAACGAAACGATTCTCCGCAATCCGTTAAAAGGAGTTTCCCATGTCACAAGCTGTACTGGGGCAATCAATTCCAGCTCAAACTCAAGCATCGTGTTCGAACATGACATCGACTTTTTCGGCCAACATGGCATCGAAGATGGAGTCGAAGCCGATTTCGATACATTCGCTGGTACTAGTATCGGAAGATTCGCTCACACGATTGGCGTTGCGTGTCATGATTGAATCGGAATATCCCGAATGGCGTTGTCACGAGACCACCATCGCAGAAAACTGGGTCGAAAAAGTGGAACGCGAGAAACCGGACATCGTGATTTTGAGTCTTTCGATGCGTAGTGGGTTGGGATTGCGTCAAATACGCCAATTGACCTCGTTGATGCCGGAGATTGCGATGCTCGTGTTATCGCCACTGGAAGACGCGATCTATGCCAGTCAGGTTCTAGCGGCGGGCGCAATTGGTTTTTTGAGTCGTAATGCCGAGCCGCGACAAATTTTGGATGCGTTGGAACAGATGGCACAAGGACGTCTGTTCGTAAGTGATAAAATCGCGGAACAAATTTTATATTATTCCAACTCAACACGGGCACGTCATAAAAGTACGACAAACATGGACCCCATTTCGCAGCTCACGCCGCGTGAACGCGAGGTGTTCCAGCTGTTAGGTGCGGGATTTTCGACCAAACAGATCGCGCATCAATTGCATTTGAATGCGCATACGATTGAAACGTATCGAGAACGAATTCGTACACGCATTCGCGCACAGGATGGAAATGAACTCGCGTATCGCGCCATCCTATGGCTTTTGATGAACGAATGATTCGTGTTCCCCTATAGAAAAAAAGAACCAAAGAGATGAAATATTTTTTTGACACAGCAATCGAGGCTAAACCATTTACCACACTTTTACGTCTTGCTGAGCTTCGGGACTGAAGGCACATTGCGAAGTGAGAGATCGTTGACGATTTTTATACCTGCGAATCAGGTCATCCATCGCGCAAACGTATTCCCTGATAGGTACGACGCCGCTGTAATTCGGCCTGCACGGCGTTACGGGCGGCTGATGCCGCTCGGCTCCACGTAGGGGCTACGAGCAACTCTGGTGGCGATTCTCCACCAATTCGATCAATCACAATCTCCGGTCGCAAATGTTCAATCTGATCCGCCGCTAATGAAGCAAACGCTTCCAAGGTGATCAGCTCCGCCATCTGACGCTCGACCATTTGAGCCAATCGTGTCTCTCGGACGGCGTGTAAATTATGTAATTTGACCGCATAAACCGGTAACGCATTGAGCTGTCGGATTGTGTCGAGAGTCTCGGCATGGCTCTCACCGGGAATTCCGCAGATGAGGTGTACCCCCACGACAATCCCTTGTTGTGCGAGTCGGGAAATCGCGTCCAGGGAACACTGTGCGTCATGTCCACGTTCGAGCCAACGTAACGAACGATCCGACAACGATTGAACACCAAGTTCCACACAAAGCGACGTCTGTTGGGCAAGTGCGGCGAGCATCGAAACGACCGCGTCCGACAGACAATCGGGACGCGTACCAATCGATAAACCGACCACACGCGGATCACAAACGGCCGCCGTAAAGATCGAACGCAGTCGTTCCGGGTCACCGTAGGTATTGGTACCTGGCTGAAAGTAGGCCACGACACGTCGAATGGGTTCACAACCACGTCGCTCACAACGCGCTTCGAGTGCTGCGATACCGACCGCCAATTGTCGAGAAACTTCGGACGTCACCCGTTCCACACTAAGTTCCGGCAGTAGCAGATTGAGCGGAGCCGCCGTTCTGATTGCGGTCAGAATCGGCGAATGTAGCACGTCTTCTTCCTCGCGGCGTAATGTACTGAAGCTAAGCGGGTTGCAGAAAATACAGCCGCCATGTTGAGCATGTGGACACGAACAGCCCGCATCAAGACTGATTTTCCACGTTCGTCCACCGAATTGATGTCGCCAATGCCAGCCCAACATGTGATAACGCAACCCATCTTTTCGCCAATCTAATCTGTTCATCGTTTCTCATTTACCGCCGTGTTGGAATGGTCCGTTTGGGCGGTCACTCGTTTTCGGACCTCACGCATTCATGCCGATTCCGCATTTCTAGGCGGTGGATCGTGGACGACATGGACCAAAAAACGTTACCAATCGTTACTAAGCCGCGTTACTGTTTGCCCTGTTGGAGTCCCTGCTGTAATGCGTTATTGAAAAAATTCAGCATGTTTTGCGCAGCGTTTTGCCCGGTATTTGCTGATGCATTGGGGCTTGTGCTACTGGTGGTTTCGGTCACCGCCGACGTCGCGTTCGTATTGGATGGCATGATCTGGTTAAAAATCTTCGTTTGCAGTTGATTCATTTGATCTTGCAGCAAATTAGACGCTCCCTGTTGAATGAGAACACTCCAGTATTGATCAAGCGTTTTCTGATCGAGTTTCGGTTGATTGAGTGTTCCGACGAGCGGCACTCTGAGCCGTTGATCCTTCAATGCCGTATTGAGTTTTTCATTCTTCAGCCAACCAGTCGGCAACGGCATGTCAATGACCAGATTCAACGTTCGATCAAAACCAATCGAACCGGAGGTGATGACTTGGAAATCGCGAGACCCCGTCACATTTCCAGAACTATCCCGCTGTTTGGTCGCAAAGTTCAACACCGTGGGCAAATGCGCGACGCGGCCTTGCGCAATCCGAATCGGCACGGTCGCATTTTCCGCCATCGAAACCGTCCCCTCCACCTGGAGTAAGGCCAACAACGGACTCGAACTCACCTGGAACTGTTGAAACGTAATCCATCCGAGCATATCGGCCTGCGACGGATTCGACAATGGAATCACCGCCCGATCAATAAATACCGAACAGACCCCTTGCGCCTGCATCGCACCAGCCAACACCGGACTCGCATATGCCAGTACCTTATCACATACCTCTTGCGTCAACTGTATATTTTGTGCAACCTGCCCAGGTGCAAGCGTCAACACCGTTTCGTCAGTAGTGCTGGGCGTGACCGGTGGAATAAACTGGTCCCATAGCGAGAGATCGAAATTGCCGCCGCTAACGGGCATCTGTGTTTGCGTCGGCTTTTCGAGCGGCCACGCCGAGTGACCAATCTCCGGCGTGAGCATCAGCTTGCCACCACCCGCCGTGACCGCAAATGGAGCGATTTGCACACGACCAGGTTCGGGACTTTGGCAACGTAACGTCGCGGGCCCAAATGCCACACCGGCAATCGAGGCTTTCGTCCAACCGAACGTACCACTTAAAACCGCATCCGGACGATTGAGCGGTAATTTGACCTCGAATGGTGAGAAAGCACTGTTGCCTTGGAGTAAAATGGGGGTTCCAAATCGTGAGGTGAGTAGCGTACTAATCGCCGCGAGGTCATACGTTAAATTGCCGGAAAGGTTGATCTCCGTCTGCATACCGTTCGCACGATTCGATGCCGTGTCGGTCCCTGCGGGAACCATACCTTTCGGTATCGCCGCCCGGCGTAACGAGCCGCGTCCATCCGGAACGCTCACCATCGACGATTGCAGCACCGCGTTGGTGATCGTAAAATTGCCCTCCGTTTGGTTGATACTGCCCGCTCCGGCGAGACTAATCTGTGGATCGCTGTACAGCGTATTACCTGCCGCGTCGGTAATGCGGAAATTGGCCACTTTCACGTCACACGTCGGCTGGACAAGCAGCCCGGCACTCGCTGTACAGTCAAGCGTGGCGTCGAGATTGCCATAGACAAGCATCGAGAGAGCCGAGCCGTCTGTCGGGGTAAATCGCCAGCGTTGCAATCGATTCAGATCGCCCGCCGCGCGAAACTTCCCCGCGAACATCCAGACCTGATTCGTCTTTTTACGTTCGAGTTGAAAACCGGTCGTGCGATCAATACCTATCGCCACGACAGGATATTCAGGAGATTGCCGCGAGTCACGCGCGGCCACGGTGTCCCAACACAAAAAGTTCGCCTCGCGGATTTTGACACGGCAATCTTGGTAAATCGCCCCGCTGAAATTCAATTGCGTCGCCTTCTCCACTCCCACATTCCAATCGCCGCACCACTGCGCAAACGCGCCGCCATCCCGACTGTGACTTCGGAAAATCAGATTATTGAGGTCGATTTTTAGCTGATCAATGTCAAAAACATCCGCCATCACCACACGCCCCCGCTCGTCGAGCATCGGCTGGCCGGCATCGTTGAGTACGGCCGTTTTGGTCACTTTGAGCGTCGTCGCTCCGTTGAATGTACCGCCAAATTCCACCCCATCAATCCCTCGGACTCGCGATACCCAGCGGCTGATCGAACCACGTCCTGCCAATTTTAAGACCGGTACCACATCGAATTTTCCCTCTTGAGCTGCTTTGGCGGCTTGCCCCGCATCAAACGGTTCCGCAAGCGCGGCGGAGTACTCCTCCATTCCTCCATTGCCCAATTTCACGACAACACTGGCCGTTTGGAGCGTGGAAGATGTCGTGGACGAGGTGCCGGTCGCCCTGAGATTCAACTCGAATTTTGGCTCCGACCACTCGAATGAGCCTGCGCGGTGCCAAAGAAAATCATCCGCGTAGGTGTTCCAAGCCATATCGAACGCCTGATCGTCTTTCCACGTCCAGTGGAACGTCGATTGACCCGTTCCGCTGAAATTCCAATCACCAAAGTCAATGAATTTACTCAATTCAGTACGCATTTTTTGCAAATTGAAATTCGCCGTACCGGTAAATTCTTGACGTGTACCGGAAGCGTTCAGATCGAAGAATCCTGTTTGCGCGTTCAAATTTCGAAGTTTGACTCCAGTGGCCATCCGCACGGCATCGAAATCGGCGGTCATCGGACTAAAGTCGAGCGTTTGTCCATTTTGTTGGAATTTGAGATTGGTCGTTGAGAGATTGCCGACCCAACATAAACCTTCCGTGTCCTCTTTACTGTTCATATGGAGTTCGAGTGTTCCGCTTTCCGCGATCACGTCGCTCCGTACACGAAGCGAATCGGAAAAATTTCGCAGAAATTCCGGCACATTGATCTTCATTTGGACCATCGTTTTCGCCGCCAAAATCTCCGTTAATTGGCTTTCCGTGGGCGATTCACCACTCGCGCGGCTGGCGACTAATCGATGAAAAACATCCGTGCGCACCGCACCGCGTAACGAAAGTTGGCCCCAACCCCAGTCTAACTCCGCCGCCGTCTGATCCTCACCACAATAGAACATCTGATCGCGCAGTTCACAATAACCCGCATAATTCCAACGCTGAAAATAGGGATGATCATTTCCAATCGCGTCGCAACTGAATCGACTTTCCACACCACTAAGCTCTCCACGGAACGACATTTGCGTCGTCTCTGTCGGACTCGTTCGCCACACTAACTCACAATTGGTTTTCGCCGCACCGTCGAGCTGCGCACCTGGCAGAATCCGCCGCATTAATGGCGTCAACGCATCAAGCGGCACCCCTTCCGCGTCCACGACACACTGGTACCATCGAACGACCGGTTTTGCCGCTGTTGGAGGGAGGGTAGCATCGTTCGTCACCGCAGACTCACTCGCCGAACGTGTGGAGTCTGGTGCGGCGTCCTCGGCATAAGCTGCCGAACCGAGTATCGCGGCCAATCCTCGTAACGTGATGATGGAGAAATTCGGTGTGGAATCAGAATTGATGGAATCGGAACCAACGGAATCAGTTGGAAATATTCGAACCAGTTTGCCATCTGCCGGTTGAGCCGCCGGAGAGGTTGTCGGTTGTTCCGCGGCGATGGCTAATTTTAAACTACGGATGACCCCTTCAAGCGGCGTACTGGTACCATCAACACTGGTGATATTGAAAGGAATTTTGGCTCCGCTAATCGTCAACTGGGTGGGTTGTACTGCGTCGGACGATTGCGTCCACGTACCGTTAATTTCCTGAATCACGGTTTCGTGTTGTCGAATGGCGTCCTGAATATGGAGCGTTCCCTGCACCACCTCGACCCGCATTCCCATGGAGTCCATTTGGGCCGTGCCTTCGAGATATTTGGCCAAAGCCAGTTCCCAATTGCTCGTCGATTCCGCACAGAGAAAAATCATCTCCGGATGGTGGAGTTTGAGCGAGATTGTATCGGTTTGACCAAAGAGCACATTCGCCAAATTCCAATCGGTATCAATCTGAGGAATCGTGGCCAATGGAATCTTATTTTCGCCGTAGAGCGTCACATTGTTGAGTGAAATGGGCGAAAACCATCGAATGGAGGAGGAGCCGATTTTAATGGTTCCCTGAAAATCGGGAATCCGCTTCTGGACAATGGATTCGACAATACCGGTGTATCCCACGAGAAACGGGGCGAGTACTACGAGTACCACGAACACCCCGACGCCGATGGCGATTTTTCGCGGCATGCCGGCCAAAGTCCGACCCCACGCCTCGGAACCTTCCGCCGAAGCCGGCTCTCGCCCGTCATCATCCCGACCATTGCCACGACGATTGGCCCCGCCGCTGCCATCGGAGCCATCATTGTTGTTTGAATCGTCATAACCATTGGAATTATCTTGGGAACGTTCACTCTCGAAAATGCCACCGTCCGACAGGGTACCGTCCAAATTCACTTGTCCATTTGCCGCGTCTTGTTCGGGGCCATTTTTGTCACTTGGTGTTAGGTTGGAAGTGGGATCCGAGAGCGTTCCCATGGAATTTTCGATTTTTTTCCTACGTGGTCGTGGAATGGGTAGTGAACGGATCATCTCTCGAAAATGCGATATGCGTGAGAGCAGCGACGACCGTCGCGATTGCAACTGTTGGGCCGTTTGTTCCGCGGCGTTGCGAATCTGTTCGCGTTCACGTCGTGATTGCCGAATCAACCGTTCCGTGCCGACGGCTCCCGTTCCGCTTTCCGCATTCGGATTGAGAGCACGTTCTGCTCCACTCCATGGATCATCTTCCGATTCACCTTCGGTGACATGGGACCAACCGAGGTAGAAATCTCGGTCCATCGCGGTATCGGACGTCGAATGATTTGCCCGAACGTTTGAGGTATTGTCTGTCGAGTGAGCCGATGCCAATTCGGTCATGTCCGTCGTCTGGGATGAGCCGGATGGGGTGGTTTTCGGGGAAGTTGGCAAACGATCACTCATCAAAAAAACTCCATATCCGATTAGCGGTCGGTCATTACGTGGTCCGCGAGCATCCCACGGAGACTCGCATGGGTGATTTTCTCACCCTTTTGGGAATGTGTTTCGGCTCAAAATCGTGCGGCTCCGTGTGCCATAAGTCGCGAGGTCACGAGAAAATAAGTTTAACCCGATTGGCACGTGATACACGGCATTATTATAAGTATAACGGGAGAGCGTTGCTATCCGCAATATGAGATTAATCGAAATAGTCAGAATAAACAACGCCGTTCGGTCCAATGGTCAGCACGGCGAGCCAGAATGGATCATTGAGTCAATATTTGGCAAGTGAGAACCAGGAACGAAGTGACCGTCCGAACAATTTTGCAAACCTGTTCACCAAGTTCGAATCACCACCGCATAGTAAAGCGGCACGTTGCCACCGCTCTTGTGTTGCCGTCGCTTGGTCTACGTTACGGAAAATGGTAACCTGGATTTTTCGTGTCAAAATCTTCATCCGTAAGCTGATCGAGCAGTTGGACATCTTCGTAGTAAAATTCCTCAATCAGCGGTGGCGCGCCGCCTTCGGCTTCGGGCCAATTGTATGCCTGATAAAACACCGGCAAATGAGTTTCGAGATCAACTCGAATAATCGCCCGGTAGAATACGAAATAATCTCGTTTTACAGGGTGCGTGACGACGACCTCAGCACAGTGACGACCGTTCCACACCATATCCGGCGCAAATGCGACCTCGCATTCACCGTACGCCGTGTCTTTGGAACCAACCTCGATAAGCAAATTCAGCATCTTCAGAATGCCAATCGTCGTGATCGGATATTTCTGACCGAGCATAGCGATTTTACCGTAGGGATCCAACTCCAAAGTTCCAATGATCCGTTCTAAACCGACACCATGTCCCCACATCTTGCCCTTGCCCGACGGCGTGTCGGGCGTTTCGAGATAAATTGCTTCAACCCCCTTATTTTTCTGGGGAACCTCATATCGCAAGTAAATACTTAGCGGCTGGTGCCGTATTTTGAGGAACATTTGCGTCGTTTCGCCTAATTCCCCATGAATCGTTTCACGTTTGGTAAACATGGCGGAATAGCCGGGAATCTGCTTGACACGCGGCAATTCACGTTTTGCCCAAGCCAAAGTCCGTGCCAACGGGTGTTCACCCTCTCGTGGTGTTAAATCTGGTAGCGAACCGTCCTCCGGCGTGTCCAACTCGACATCGACACGTCCCACCGTATCCGGCTGCGTAGGGGACGTCGTAGGGACATTCGTGTTGGTCGATCCCACGGACGTCGGAGTTCCGGCGTGATCTTCGCTCTGCATGGGCGATACGCCAAACGCACCCACGCCAAGCCAAATCGCTCCGCCAACGACGATCACCGTAAGAAGAAGGATCATTCCGCCAGTGATGATACATATCCGAGTAAAACGACTCATCGAGAGGGATTCCTATTACCGAAATGGATGGTCCAAACGAGGGGACATGGTTGGGATATCGCACATTCAAAAATCGCTACGTACGCCGACCACCTATGGAAGGCATCCGTTTTCTCCGCGGACATTCCACGGAAGCCTATATGGTTTGCGACAGGCCCGTATGGCCGCGTTGGGTTTCATTGGACTTTGTGCCGACGTTTTTATGTTTGAGTCCGCAAATTTTATGGGAAACTCGCATGGGGCAAAGTTTCACTCCGTTGCCTTTTCGAACGGAACCAGAGTATATCTCTGTTTTTCCTTTTCGACAACAGGTGAAATCAGAAAACGTTTTCTCCGTTGATCCGATAAATCGACAAACAGGAACACAAAAAATGGGCTATTCATACAAAATGTAGCACTCGAATCAATATTATGCAAAAAGTCCGTCACGGAACGCGACGGACTTTTTGCATTCTTCTAAATAACGGCCAAAATCAAAGCTCGACTTCTTTCTTTTTCTTTTCGCCATTTGCAGAGGAGAGATCCGGTTTGATATCGCTCTTAATATCGAAATCAAACACGTTCTTGCCGCCCGCAACGATTTCCACCTCTTGCTTACTTTGGGTATTGTACTCCGGCGGCACCAATTCAACATCCACTTCGTTACCAAATTTAAGTGTGTTATCCGCGACTTTACCGGTCTTGCGGTCAAATGTCGTCTTCGCATTAATACGGACAATATATTTACCAGGCTTGACGCCATCTTGCTGCGTCAAAAGGTATTTACTTTCCATGATTTGGCCGCTACCGCCCGCTGTCTTATCTTCCCCAATCGGGTCGAAACGAATGCCCGCCGTGCCTTTGACTGGTTCTCCATTGATCTTCACCGTACCGCTCACATTTTCACGACCATCCGGATTCGCTTTACCACAGCCACTTAGCGTGAGGAAAAGACCACACAGTAAAAGGCAGGAATAGAACGATCGTACCGAATTCATCTTCATCTGATAGACCTCTTTGTATGGTATGTTCTTTCGCGAACACTCTTGGCAAAACACGCCGCTCGCTTTTAGTGGTCTGCCCCGCCGCGTTTTTTTCACGAAAATTTATTTTTTCACACGGGTTAAAAACGCGGAGGAATACGACAAACCATATTCCTCCACGAAACACCAGAAAATCATCCACATTTGCGACATCATCATTACGGCAGAGTGACCGTCTCACCACCACGAGCCGTACCGAACGCGCGCCACGTCACACGATTAATCGAATCGCTTACAAACGCACAGCTGCCATCACCACGGCATACGTTGACACCACCGGAGTGATAACTACGAGCTGACATACGCATCGCGTAGCCGGTCGGAGCGTTTTCTCGGATACACGGGGCCCCCTTCGTCACAACCACATCCGGGGTATGGCAATAACCGGTGGACATCAATTCGTCCGGATTCCGTGTATTCGGTTCATAGTACGTCGAGAAGAACGCCACCTCACCACGGTACGGGCCACCGCGGAAGTCACTATAATTCGCACTGTGCGAAGTTAAACTGTCCGTCATAATGATTTCGGAGAACATCGCCGTATTGGAAAGACCGTCTGTCGCAATTGCGATTGCCTCACCTTTCGCCTGTGTGTAGTCCGCTAGAGCCTTACCAACGACCGCATTTCCGAACAACGCGCCTTTTTCATCCAATATATCGGTCGAATCACCGCCGATACGCTTCAAACCGTAGTACTTCGACACACGCCAGTTTGTACCACCACTGTAAGATTGTTCATCACCGACAGCCGTCTGTCCACAACAGGCCACATAACTAATTTTCGGCCAAACAGCAATACCAGACGGACCGGCAGTATAAAACGGGTACTTCACACTACTCGGGCAAGTATACGTCGGAACACCACCATCACGACCACCCCATGCCGTGATATTTTGATAACGATCATAACGACCACCCTGATTCTGCGAGTTCGGCGTACTGGTATCGTAGACGAATCCGTCTGGACCAGAGGTTGCACCATACGCTGCGTAACCGATACTCATTTTGTTATAGCGTGCGGTTTCTTCCATATACGGAAGAATGAACGCACACCAACTCATGAAGTTGTAGTCACGACAACCTGGCGGCAACATTTCATTGTTCGCGTCGACGAACGTGTGGGCCGCGACGCCCAACTGACGCATGTTGTTCGTGCACTGAGCACGACGTGCCGCCTCACGCGCGGCCTGAACCGCTGGCAGCAAAAGGGCAATCAAAATACCAATGATAGCAATAACGACGAGAAGCTCGACCAAGGTAAAACCTCGGATGCGAATTTTCGTCGAACGGGGCACATAGCGCAAACATCCATCTTTTAGAGTCATAGGAACTCTCCCATAAGAATAAACAGCGCAAGGCTCGAGAAAAAGCTCTCTCACCATCAGATCCCATCGTATCGTATGAAAACACATTCTCTACATGCCTGTACAAAAGCAGTTTATGAACACCAAAACATACCGATATGGCAAAAAAGAAAAGTTTCGGCGTGTCCAAAATCTACCAATTCAGTGAGATTATATCCATTATTGATGGGAATGGAATAAGGGGGCTAAAATTTTTTATTTTTTTAAAATTTAGTCCGATGTTTGCCAAACAAGCGGTAAATCTGCTGCAAACGGCGGATATTCGGAGTTACCGCCGTTTGATCTATCTTGCCAGCATGGCGTAAATTCAGCCGTTGATCCGTCCTTCGATAGGACTGGAAGCGGTGGCGTATCGTTTTCTCGGAATGCGTCCGCTACGCGAGGCAAAATAACCGGCCTCACAGCCGAGTTTCATCGCCAATGCCATTTGGAGCGGATCTTTTGCATGTGCCACGCCCGTGTTGAGCAGAATCGCGTCCGCGCCGAGTTCCATCGCCATGACCACGTCACTGGCCGTACCGACGCCCGCGTCAATGATCACCGGGTAAGTTGGGTCATTTTCCTTGAGATATTCTAAGCAAATCGACAAAGCGTTGGCGTTCAAAATTCCTTGCCCGGAACCGATTGGACTTCCTGCGGGCATGACCGCCGACGCACCGGCCTCTTTCAGTCGTTTCGCCATGATCGGATCATCCGACGTGTAAACCAATACCTCGAACCCATCTTTCACGAGTTGTTGGGTCGCCTCCAACGTCGCAATCGGATCAGGCAGTAACGTTTTCGTGTCGCCCAGACATTCCAATTTAACCCAACTCGCTCCCGGATTCCCCATCTGTTCGAGAATTTCACGACCGAGTCGCGCCACACGCACCGCGTCCGCCGCGTTGAAACAGCCCGCCGTATTCGGCAAAATGGTGTAACGGGACGTGTCGATAAAGTCTAACAGACTACGACCTTCCGCATCGTATAACCGCTCACGACGTACCGCGACCGTGATGCATTCCGCTCCAGAAATTTCCAACGCCTGCTGCATTGTTTCATAACTGCTGTATTTGCCCGTACCGAGAATCAAACGACTTGTGAAACGATGTGAACCGATCGTCAATGCTTCCATTTTTCATACCTCATCTATTGGAATATTGTTTTGATTTCTCAACGCCGCTGGGTCGCGAACCGCCCGCGGCGTGTTCGTGCTTCCCACTATACGATAGTGACGCAAACTTGTGAGCAAGCATACAAAACGGTTCGGACGGATGGCAACGTACTAGAGCATGTTCGCACAAGTTGCCACCCCAATCAGAACGATCGGCTTTACCAATACCTGGCAAAAAGGCAATGTGACCCACAGGTTCGCCATGTGAAGTCGCAGCACCACCCATAGGTAAAAAGTTCAAAAAAGTTTGCGTATTCCCTACTGAAATGCTTTTCTCGTAAAACTTTTTTGAACGGGGAAAAAGCACATAGAGAGAAAAACTTTTGAAAAAGTTTTTCCTCCAAACCCCCTTTTCAAAACTTTTTACTCACGGTAGTGATCCAAACTTGGTAAATATTGGCGTTGGTTGTGGTCGCTGCGCTCTTGGCAATCAACTTTTTACCATGAGAATTATGTGAACACACCCTAGCCGCCACCCACGAGTGTCACAATTTCCACCTGATCGCCCTCGCTGAGCGACGTTTCGGCATGCCGACGCTTAGGTACCAACTCGCGATTCCGCTCCACCGCTACAAATTTCCCCGAAAAACCTAACGAAACCAGCAACGCTTCAATCGTATACGCCTCCGGAATTTCGTGGCTTTCTCCATTCACTTGGATCGTCGGCATCTCTCGTTTCCCTTCTTTTCTCCGGGACTTCTTACCAAAATTCCTTCCACACACCATTGTAACTCACCATCGTGAAATCACCAGTACCGCCACACCTCAGAAACACTGCGCTTTCGGATGGGTAATTCAGGTAGTTTTGCTAACTTAACAAAAGTGGGAAGGTGGGCGAAAATCGTGACTATACTTATTGTATCGATTATTGCGAATAAGACGATTATTGCGAATAGGACAAATAAGTCGATTACGCAATACTGCCAAAAAGGAGCGTTGAAAGATGATCGTGTCGATGATTTCCGCGGCGGTTGTAGAGGATTCGTCTTTGCCACTTCTTTCCTCGGCGGTGGAGGAGGGTGAATCTGCCAATTTTTTAGCGTCTCTTCCGGCCCAAGTGGAATCGGTGGCGTTATGGGAGAAAACTCCTACGGAAATGCGTGGACTTTCGCCACGTGTTCAAGATGAGATTTGTCGGCAGTTTCACGCTGGTGAGAAGGTGTGTGTTTTGGCGGCTAGGTTTGGTCGGTCGTCGAGTACGATTCGTCGTGTGGTGATGCTCACGCGGCTACTCCAGTTGCGACAGTTGCCGATCGAATGGATTGATCATCCCGAATTTCCAAAATGGGGGGAGGCCGAACATGCGGAGTTTTTAGGGAGTGGTCCGGCGGCAACTGTATGTTCTGGCGAATCGCCAAGAAATTTGCCCGCCTATTTGGCTTGTTTGTACGACGTACCATTGTTGACTCCACAGCGGGAGGTCCACCTGTTTCGGAAGATGAATTATCTTCTGTTTTTGGCGAGACAACTCCAATTATCGTTAAATCCAGAACATCCGCGTATTCGGACAATGGATCAGTTGGAGCGATATCTAGCAGAGGCGGCAGTGGTGCGTAACGAGATTATCGCGGCAAATTTACGGCTCGTTCTGCCGATTGCCAAACGCTATATGCGACCGGGATGGAATTTTTTCGAGCTGGTGAGCGAAGGCAATATGTCGTTAATTCGTGCGGTAGAAAAGTTTGATTTCGCACGAGGCTACAAATTTAGTACCTACGCCGTTTGGACGATTGTGAAGAATTTTACACGGTCGATTACCTATGAGAATCGGTATCACGGTCGATTTTGTACAGGATTTGACGAACATCTTAACACATTGGCTGAAGAGCCGATTGATCCGGAAGAAATAGAACAGGTAGTACTGCGAAGTGACGACCTGATTCGTAAAATTCTCGGACATCTCGATCCACGTGAATACGAAGTGATTATCCATCGTTTCGGTTTATCGCCCGATCGTGAGTGTTTAACCCTCAAACAGATTGGACAACGCATTGGCGTAAGTAAAGAACGTGTTCGGCAGATCGAATCGCGAGCGTTGGGTAAATTACGAGCAGAGGCGTTGACCGCACGCCGACATCACATGGAAATTGCCTGCACAATAGATTAAATCGACCACACCAACCCCTTTTACCTGACGTTGTTGCCCCGATTGGGGTAGTTGCTTGTGTGAACACGCCAAAAAAATAGGTCTGGAGCCATCCCCAGACCTAGAATAATGGTCGAAAAACCTTGATGAACGCCTTACGGAAGAATGGCGACCGCACCACCCGCCGCCAAGCCCTCTGCGGCCACCGCCCGGAAACTAATCGGTAGCGGTTCTAGGTACTTCGGGGCATACGAACCAGGTCGATAATCACCCAACGCATAGATACATTCGTTCGGCGGATACAGGCCCATGGCGTACGGCAACATCGGTACCGACACGAGGAAGTGACCGGCGGACACAAATGGCTGGATGAATGGACCATTGCTCTGACCGTAACGCTCCAAATTGTTGTCCACAAAGTAGACCGGTTTCGAGCACAGTGCCGAGGCTGTCCAATGGTAACAGGTCCGATCCCAACAACGTCCCTCAAATCCTTGATCAGTCATCGGACAGATCACCGGGACCTGCTCGTTAATCGCGATACGGTCCAAAATCGAAGTCGAGATCGGAGCTTCCTGTGCCGCATCCGGACAGATATCCGCATTGAATGGCTCGCCATTCTGTGGAGTAATTACGCCCGAAATCGGTGCCGGAGCCGCGGTCGGATATTTCGGCGCATCTTGCGCAACATCCGGCAGACTCTCCTGCCCCATCGCAATTCGCGGAATCTGATTCGCCGCGTATCCACCCACTCCCGGCGTCGAAACCACATTGGATGCCGAGACGGATTGCTGGTAACTGACCGGTTGTACGGCATTAATAAACTCAGTCATCTCGGTGGGATTTAACTCCACTTCCGACGCAGGTACTTCCGCCGCCGCTTTACCCCAACGTAGTACGGAACCTTGACGTCCCGCACTCTCGGATACAATGGCCTTCGTTCCCTGTGTGGCACCTGTACGTATCGGTTCCGCAGCGGAAAGTATTCCGCCAGTCACCAAACACCCGGCCAAACCAACCGCTCCAATCCATCGAAGCTGTCGTGTCATACGAAATACCGCGACGCCACCGCGACGCATTTCATCAGAGATCCGACTCCATACTGTAGTTCGGAGCTTCCTGTGTGATAACGATGTCATGAGGATGACTCTCCCGCATACTTGCAGCCGAGACCCGAACAAACCTCGCTTCCTTGCGAAGCTCTTCGATAGTCCTTGTTCCACAATATCCCATACCAGAACGGAGACCGCCCGCAAGTTGATACACAAACGAGCCGAGCGAACCCTTGTATGGTACTCGCCCTTCCACTCCCTCTGGTACTAATTTCTCTACCTGTTTCTCACTGCCCTGACGATATCGCTCACTCGAACCGCGAACCATCGCCCCCAACGATCCCATCCCACGGTACGTCTTAAACACACGACCTTGGTACAAAATCTTTTCTCCAGGGCTTTCGTCCAAACCGGCCAGTAAGCCGCCAATCATCACCACGTGGGCACCCGCCGCGATCGCTTTCGTGATATCGCCCGAATAACGAATACCACCATCCGCAATGATCGAAACGTCTGTTCCTTCCACGACCTTGGCCGCATCCATGACCGCCGATATCTGCGGCACACCAATTCCGGAGATGATCCGTGTCGTACAGATCGAACCGGGACCGATGCCCACTTTAATCGCGTCCGCTCCCGCGTCCAGAAGTGCCTTCACCCCTTCGCAAGTCGCTACGTTGCCGGCGATCACATCAATGTCCCAACGTCGCTTCAGCTCTCGCACCGTGTCGATCACGTTCGCCGAATGACCGTGGGCACTATCGACCACGAGTACGTCCACGCCCTTGGCAATGAGGGCTTCCGCACGATCGTAATTGTGGACACCGACCGCGGCTCCCACTCGCAAACGACCGTCTGTATCACGGCACGCTTTCGGGTACTTCCGCATCATATCGATATCTTTGATCGTAATGAGGCCCGTCAGTTTATTATTTTCGTCCGTTAGGAGAAGTTTCTCTACCTTTTTTTCCGTTAAAATCTTTTCAGCTTCTTCAAGCGTCACAGAACCAACAGCCGTTACAAGCGGTTTACTCGTCATTACCTCTGAAACGGAGACATTCCAATCAATTAAAAATCTTAAATCGCGGCGAGTCACGATGCCGACGAGCGTCTGGTCAGGATGCACGATCGGAATGCCGGAAACGTTGAACTGATCCATCAGTTGACGGGCCTCCTGAACGGAGGCATCCGGTGGAAGCGTCGCCGGATGACGGATGATTCCGTTCGCCGAGCGTTTCACTTTCTCAACTTCGTTCATCTGAGCTTCAATCGACAGATTTTTGTGAATGAATCCGATACCGCCTTCCCGTGCGAGTGAAATGGCCATCGCCGATTCCGTCACCGTGTCCATGGGTGAACTGAGAATCGGTAGATTCATCCGAATCCGTCGCGTCAGTTGCGTTGAAATTTCGCATTGTGCGGGAATAATTTCACTGTAGCGCGGCATGAGAAGTACGTCGTCGAACGTAATACCCATTTTCACTATTTTATCATAACCGGCATCTGCATTCATAACGCTCTCCTCCTGTGGTACGGAATTCGGTTGAACATATGGCTCATGGTACTGGTACTCATTTGGGTTAAAAAACACGTTGGATTGGAACCCGGTTCTCCGCGATTGTGGATGAAAAATCGCTACGGAAGTTCCCTTTCCAAAGGTCCTGTCGATTTTGCGTCGAGGGAATCACCCCTATGGGTATAAAAAAATCCGCAGAATCATCTTCTGCGGACTAAATTTTTCCGATTTTTCGTTTCACGGTCCACCTCAACCGTGCGCAGCAATTCCTGCCAAAGCGGAATCGTGTTAAAATGAGGATATGGACGCCGTGGAAACATAGGGATCTCCAGATTTTTTTATGTGGCGATTCGTCAAGAAGACGGACCACGCGACAAACAAAAAACATCTGTAACGATCCGAACCTATTTTATGGATTTTGTTTCTCCTGTAAAGAGGGCAACAAGAAATAAGCCGAACGTCTGGCGACAGACGCCAAAAATTGAGGGAATCGTCATGTATCTTGGGATCGAAATCGGTGGCACCAAATTACAATGGATCGTCGGAAATGGGCTGAATACCGACTGGATTGAGGTTCAACGTCTCGCTGTGTCGGCTGAACGTGGAGCGGAGGGGATTCGTGAACAGCTACGTGCCATGACCTTACAGCTCGTGGCGAAATATCCGCAAATCCAAAAAATTGGAATCGGTTTCGGCGGACCAGTCGATACCGTTCGAGGTCGTGTGATTCTGAGTAATCAGATCGACGGTTGGCGAGATTTTCCACTTGTCGAATGGATGGAATCGCAATTCGAGCATCCGACGATTTTAGCAAACGACTCTGATTGCGCCGGGCTAGCCGAGGCCGTTTATGGGGCGGGCAAAGGGTTCGCGTCCGTCTTTTACAGTAACGTGGGCAGCGGTATTGGCGGCGCGTTGGTGATTGACGGACGTTTGTATACAGGCGGCAGTGGTGTGGCGTCGGAAATCGGTCATCTGCGTCCATCGCTTCAGGAACCGGAGGATGTCGAAGCACGCGCGAGCGGTTGGGCGATCACCGAACAAGTGAGACGAGCGTGTCTCGCGGCGCCAAATGCACCGGAAGCCCAATCCATTCGTGAGCATGGCGAAGCATACTGGCAAGCATTAAACACGAAAACGATCGTTCAATTGGCGATGGAAGAGCAAAATCAATTCGCAATCGAGGCGTTTAACCGTTGTACGACGTATTACGGCTGGGCGATTGCGCAAATGATTACGTTACTTGCGCCGAACGTGGTGGTATTGGGCGGTGGCGTATCACTTGCGCCAGAATCGCTGTTTCTTCAACCGGTGACACGAGCGGTGGAGCAATACGTATTCCCGGCGATGCGTGGTTCGTACGCCATTCGACCCGCGTTGTTGGGCGAAGAGGTGGTCGTAGCCGGAGCAATCGCCGCCGTTGCCGCCAAGCGTTCTCAAACCGTACTGTAGTACGGCTTTTTACCTCCCGGCCCTTTAGACGGTTGGGTTGGAGTAGAGTATTTAGCGGTACGTAGTCGATTCGACTAGTGAGGACCGGGAACAAAGTGATCGTCCGAACGGACTATCATGCCTGTTCACCAAGTTTGAACCACCACCGTCTAGTAGAAAGTTTGGACCACCACTGTCTAGCAAAAAGCGGCACGTTGTGAAGGATATATGATGGGAGTTTTACATGTTACGAAATCGTAGATTGATGAATGGATTTTGCAGACTTTGGTTCTGCGTTGGGATCTGTGGGTGGTTTTGTGGAGTGGCGTCCGCAGCGGAACCGCTTCCACTCCCACCGGAAGCGATTCCGCTGTTGGAATCAACCATCAGCGAAGCGACGCTTCGGCCAATCATCGAACAGCTCACCGCTCCCGAATATGCCGGGCGAAGAACACAAAGTCTCGGCGGAGAAAAGGCGAGTACGGAACTCGCTCGACAGCTCGCCGCTTTGGGTTTCGAACCATTCGGAACGGAAGGGTTTTTTCAACCGTTTTCGCGAAAAGGATTAGGCCGCGATTTCTGTACCTCCGCGTTTGACATTCTCGACACCCAACCAAACGACGTACCTTCTGAACAAAAGTCCGAGGAACCCACGCTAGGTAAAAATGGGCCAACCGTGTCGGAAGAGGGTCGGTTATGTCGCAATGTGGTTGGAATTTTGCGAGGCAGCGATCCGGTATTGCGCGACGAATATCTACTGTTGATGGCACATTATGACCACGCGGGACGTCAAGTATGGCGATACCGCGACACGGATGGATCAGAAGCCACCTGTACGGTTCGGACGAATCCCACAGAAGTGGTTCAGGGGCCGCCGGATATGGAACACGACTATGCTTTCATTGATGGAACGTGGCGAGAGCTGCTGACGCCGGAATTTGGTGAATACAAACCTGGAGCGGATGACAATGCGAGTGGTTGCGCGGGAATCTTGGCACTCGGTCGTTTTTTTGCCTCATTACCGCGCCGCCCCGCTCGGTCGATCATTATTCTATTTGCCGACGCGGAAGAGGTTGGGTTAGTCGGTTCTACGTGGTTTGCGACCCATTTGCCCGTTCCGGCGGGTCGGATTGTTTTCGTACTCAATTGTGACATGCTCGGTCGGATTCGTGATCGGCAGGTCCTTTGTGGGGGCGAACAGAGCGCGTTTGGACTGCGCACATTGCTCAGTCAGCACAACCAAAGCGAGAAGACGCAACAAGCCCTATTACCGTTAGATCGTGCGACGGAGCGTGCGATTGGCACGGACACATTCGAGTTCGATTTTCGTGGTACCATGGGCGCAATTTCCGATCATTATCCATTCTTTCGCTTGAATATTCCGGGCATCGTTTTGAATTCGGAGATGCATGGCGATTATCACGGTGTGGGCGATACGGCGGGAAAGATTCAATTTCGAGAAATGACCGAACTGGTGCGATGGGCCGCGAGCTGCGTCTACACACTTGCGGAACAACCAGAACGCTTGGTCTTTCGCGCGGAATCGAAGCAAGAAGTCGCTCAACCGACACCGCTCACCGATAATGTATGGTCGCCATTCGAACAAGATTTGGGAATACTCTGTGGATTGGATCCTGCTGATCCTGATACGCTTGTGGTGACCGAAGTTGAACCAAACCAGTGGGCCGCCTTACATGGTATTGCTAAGTCAGATCGTATCATTTCCATCACCGACGAAACAACGGAGTGGAATGGCGAACCATTTGAACAGTGTTGGAACATCCGATCCCACACCACGCCGCAAACGATCCAGTTTTATGAGGAGCAGCACCTCGATCAATTACTGGGTTCCGAACCGGAAATCGAACCCGATCCGAAGTTTTTGGCCTCGACATCCTGTCCGAATGTGTATAATGAAGCGTCCGGGAATGCCGTGGACTCATCGCCTCGTTCTGATGAGGTTACCGACCTAGCCGACGTCGAGGAGACGACGGATGATGCGTCTGGCGATACGAACATCACAGAATCTCCGAAACCCCAGAAAGATATCGAGCGTCCGAAAGATTCGGATTCGGCGAACGTTTTCCAAGTGCATCCGCAGACGACGGTGGAAAACACGGTACAATCGGAGCCGCGTTTGTACCGAGTGTTAATCGAACGCCATGGTCGGTTATTCCACTTATCGCTGCATAGCGCGCAGTAACACGGATGGCTGTTGCCATGGTGGCGACGGGCTGTCAATTAGCCGATCCCAGCGTGCCCAAGATTGGGAACCGGTATAACACGAGAGGTGTCTCATGATTCGTCCTATTTTACAAGCGATGGTGCTTGCCGATCAGGTGTACGAAGACAAAAGTACGGGGAAAAAAGTGATCGCAGGCACGTTCAACACGCTGCTTTTTGCTCGCCGACATCCCTCTCAGCCACCGGTTAATCCAGCCGCTCCCTCCGCCTCTGGACACTCTCGGACACCGGACGCGACAAATTCGGAAGGTGACGCGAGCTTTTTCGAAGAAGATGACGAGAAAGGATTGGACGACGAGTTTGACGAGGACGATGAACTCAATGAAGACGATTCGGAGGATGAGGATACGGGGGATGTTGTCGAAAGTTCCGAACAGGATACCGCTACGACCGATGTGAACGAATCGCAAAAAACTCCCGCGAGGAATTCGGATGCCAAACGTGTGTCCGGTTCCAACCCACACGTGCAGCTGATCCAACAACTCCGTCAGGCCGGTTCACCATCGCTGTATCTGAGTTTGACGGAGGTGATCGGGCATATTCAATTGCGGTTGCGTTATGTCGATCTCGATGACAACCAGGTGCTGTTCGAGATCGAGATGGAAGCAACCAGCAGTGATCCGCTACGAACGATGGAATACTCATTGCCGCTGCCATCGTTACCGGCGCCGCACGCGGGCGTTTATGTGTTAGAATTGCTCTTTGGTGAGGAACCGCTCGGGTCGTTGCGCATTACGGCCCGTGAAACTAGCTGATCACGCAAAATGCGGCGTACTTTGATGATCTCATGAACCGTGGAAACCGATGAATATTTTATTGCAGCTTCGAAAATTTTTGGAGATGATTCGATTCAGTCATACCTTTTTCGCGTTGCCCTTCGCGTTGCTCGCACTGCTCATGGCGTGGAGCGCGACACCCACGATGGAACCGTCCTGGGAATTGCGTCTGTGGCAACGTGGAATCGAATATTTCGCCCCATCTTCACCCACTTCCGCAACATACACCTCGAATTTCATCGCCAGTTCCACTCCCGCGGATAGTACGCCCCCAGTAGAAACATCTGTGAAGAGAGCCGCTGGGCAAGCGGATACTACGGTAAATCGGGCGGTACCGTC
>JAQVKF010000011.1 GCA_028694795.1 Thermoguttaceae bacterium
ACCCCCTTCGCGGTCAGTACCAACCCGTGTCCCAAATCCACCAACCCTTCGGAACCATTATGCTTCGCTCGCAGTATAAACTCCTGATAGGTCGAGAGCTGGGCGGGGGCCAATGGCGAGGGATCCGGAATCTCGACCGTGTGACGCGATTCAATCGTTGGGTGCGAGTGGACGGTATCGGTATTTTCCATCCCCGTCTTAGCCGAAGCCGTTGGTATAGCAGGTGGCGAAGGCTCTAACGGAGGCTCTGACACGGATATATCGGAAGTCAAAGGGGACGACTTTTGCATTCAATATTCTCCTTAAGATTCCTTGGGGCGCAACACACGGATACGGTTAGTCTGCTCGATATGCCTCCTCAAACGTATCACGAATCATGCTTAACTCAACATCAGTCCGTTCGACATGTCCGATGTATTGTGGCAAGACGAAGCAAATTTGGCCATGTTCATTTTTTTTATCCCGCCGCATGATCTCGAACACATCGTCGATATCATATTTGGGGGCGTGTACGGGCAGCTTCAACCGCGTGAGCAACTCTCGCTGACGTAGGACCACCGCGTCGTCAATCCACTTCATGCGTCGAGCGAGTCGTGCAGCAAAATCCATCCCAATCGACACCGCCTCTCCATGGAGATACGTTCGATAGTGCGTAATTGATTCGAGTACGTGACCAAACGTGTGTCCGTAATTGAGAATCGCTCGCACGCCTAAACGCTCCCATTCGTCCTGCTCCACGACGTCCGCTTTGAGCCGACAACAACGCTGGATCACCTCGCTTAAAATCTCCGGATCACGTTCCAACAGCTTCGAGACATTCGCCTCGAGCATCGCGAAAAACGCCGCGTCGAGAATCACGCCGTACTTCACCACCTCGCCCAATCCGGACAGATACTCACGTTCAGGCAGCGTACTCAATACGGTCGGATCAATCAGCACCGCTTTCGGTTGCCAGAACGCCCCGACGAGGTTTTTTCCATTTTCGAGATTGATACCGACTTTTCCACCGACCGAGCTGTCCACCTGAGCCAAAAGCGACGTAGGGACCTGGATGAACGCCAAACCACGCATATAGGTCGCGGCGATGAATCCGGCAAGATCGCCCACCACGCCGCCTCCTACCGCAATCACAATCGTCCGCCGATCGACACGCATTTCCGCGAAACGTTCCCACAACTTCTCGCTTGTGAGCAGCGATTTGGCTGGTTCGCCTGGCGTAATCATCAAAATTTCAATCTCGTCGAAATACTCCGCGAGACTTTCCGCCGCGCGATCGGCATGGTAACGATCCACGTTTTCATCGGTAACAATCAACGCTCGATTGGTTGAACCGAACGCCGAGACGATTTTACCTAACCGTTCGAGAGAACTAATTTCAATCGTATAACTGCGTTCGCCTAACGTTACCGAAACCGTACGTGTCGTACTCATCGTGTGTCCCTTATCCCTTTCACTTTATCGTAGGAAGATCAGATTTTTGAAAATGTATGGAAGTGAAACGTTCAACTCTTTTGCCATTACGGTTGGCGTTTCCGCCACTCTTTGAGTGCTTGAACGAGGTCTACCCATTGATATTTTCCGCCGTTTTCAAGAGCCGCCGTTTTGAGAAACCCTGGTGACTGTGGTTCTTTTCCCACACCAAACTCGATTGTATAAATTCGAATACCGGTCGCCCACGCACGAATTTGATCGAGTTCCTCACGCGAAAGTCTTGGTTCATCGCCATCGGTAAGCCAAAATAACACGTCCGGTCGCAGTTCAAGAGCCAGTCGCATGGCGGGCAAATGGTCCGTATTACCATGGGAACGCACACTGTCCAAAAAGGCGAGCGCTCGTTCTTTGTTGTCGTCGCTCGCAAAAGCGATTTTTCCACGGCTGCCCGCGGGATTGTAAAGTCGTGGCGCATCGGAGTACAATACCAATTCGAATCGCTGGACGTCCCCCAGTCCCGCTAAGGCTTTACGTACTTGGGCGCGGATAAGCGGCAAGGTCAAATTACCCTCCCCCCCGGTACTCATTGAGCGATCAATCACAAATACGATATGGTTGCCACGCACGGAGTGCCCGAAAAACGGGATCATGGCGTTGCCCTGGGCGTCGGTCACCACGGCCGCCTCGCCGGACGATGGATGGTCTAGCGGAATGAGTTCGTCAATCGTGGGACGCTCCGCGGCAGATGGTTCCTCGGCAGATTGATTGGCAACGGACGCTTTGACTGCGGATGGCTTTGTGTCGGCGGATTTGGCGGCCTTTGGATTCGCGGCAGAAGGGTTTGCGTCGGTTTGATTGATGTTAGATGGCGTCCGATCGGTGTTGGACAACAGATCGCCTTCTGTTTGGCGGCTGGAGATGGGTTTACTGATTTGAGCGAATGCCATCTCCACCTGAGATTCCATCAACAGCACCGACATTGGCAATAGGAGCATTCCGAGTGGAAACTGAACTGATTTCATCGAACGATCCCCCCGTAGAATAGAAGCATCCACCATTCGCACACGGTGTAGTATAAGGGATGGAAGATATCGAAAAAAGAGCTTCGCTAAAATATTTGTTCGTCTCCGATTTCCAGTTGGCTCTATCGTATTTCGAGTGGTTGCTTATAATTAGAGGATGTGTATCGTCAAACTTTGATAAGGAGAATATTTTCGTGTCATCAGAAATCGCAATTGTCAAATATCCGCATCCCGCATTACGCTACCAGTCGAAGCCGCTCAAACGTGTGGATGCCGAACTTCGTGAGATTGCGGCTCAGATGTTCCAGCTGATGTACGAAACGAAAGGAATTGGTTTGGCGGGCAACCAAGTGGCGTTGCCGTATCGACTGATCGTGATCAATCCAACGGGCGATCCAGAGCGTAAAGATCAGGAATTCTGCCTATTGAACCCCGTTCTTTCACGTCCAAAAGGTACGGAAGAGCTGGACGAGGGGTGTCTGAGTTTTCCGGAAATTTGGGCTCCGGTCAAACGCGCAAAGACGATTCGGCTCAACGCTTACACGATTCAGGGTGAGGAAGTGAATTGGGAAGCGGATGGAATGCTTGCCCGTGTTTTGCAGCATGAATGCGATCATTTGGACGGCGTGGTTTTTGTCGATCGAACGACTGAGACGGAAAAGTTGCGTATTCGAGATGATTTAGAGGAATTGGAAATCGAATATCGTCAAAATGAGGCGTTAGGTCGGATTCCCCACCCGGAACGTATCGCGACCCAATTGGCTGAGCTGGAAAAACTGCGTTGTGTTTGACATTCGTCTAGGTTTGGCCTAGTTTGACGTTTGAGTGTTGTTTGACATATTTGGGTTTCATCTGGTGTGCGGAATGTACACAGGGAACGAAAAGGAAACGTTCAACCGGGAATTTTCGTGGTAACCGTACTGGAAGCATTGGGGGAGATTCGTTATACTGATCCCAACGGGAAATGTCGGAGAGAATTCGTTCCCGAAGTTCGTTAAGCGGCGAAAATATCGTGAATGTGTACCCATTCCTGTTGGAAAGGGAATTGATTTGGACCCAACAAGAGCGGTTTTAAGACGAAAAATCGCGAATGGATGCACAAAATCAGACGGAAGAGTACCAACATTCCCATCCATCAAAATGAGCATCGTATCAGAATAAAACACGAGAGGTATCGATATGGCACGTAAAATCAGCAGTAGCCGTCGTTTGCGGGAAGACTATGACGATTATGAGCATCAAGACGAGAGCTTGGAGGATGACGATCTGGATGCGGATTCAGTGGACGACGACGATCTGGATGATGACTTGGACGATTCGGAAGATGGTTTAGACCATGCGGACGACGACGATCTACCGGTGAAGAAGACGAAGAAGGCGGTTCGTCGTAAGACCTCGCGTTCCAAAACGGTTCGTGATGTGCGTCAACGTGCGTATTGGGGCGTTTTCAGTCCGCTGATGCAACAGGTGGCCCTGTTTGAATACTCGCAAAAAGAGGACGCGCTGAAGGATGCGGAAGAGCGTTCCAAAGCGAAGAATACGCCGTTTTTCGTACAGATCGTGAAGAAAAATATCGACGGTTGATTTTTTCTTGTCGGCGGATAAGCGTATTCGTCACAGGCTGGTGAGGCCATTTGGAGCGACCCTATCCGTTATTTTCAACTGGAATTCGAGCAGTTTCGAGAGCATGGGAGCGTCACAATGCGTTTTGAAGAGGGACAGACGGTCGGTATCGACCTAGGCACGACATTTTCCACCGTAGCACAACTGGACCAGAATGGGGCTCCGGTAGCGGTTCCGAATGAGGAGGACGAAGTCGAAACGGCGAGTATGGTGCTCCTTGCGGATCGAGGTCACGTGATTGTCGGTCCGAAACCGTCGCGTGCGGCGTTTGAGGATCCGGACCACGTGGTGGCGCGTATCAAGCGGCATATGGGCGAGGAGTATCGCCAGACGTTTGACGGACGTATGATCACGCCGGAGTTTTTGTCGGCATTGATTTTGAAAAAGTTGAAGCAAGACGCGGAAAAGATTCTGGGGCCAATTCATAACGCGGTGATTACCGTACCCTATTATTTCAACGATATGCGGCGTAAAGCGACGCAGGACGCTGGTCGCATTGCCGGTTTGAATGTGGTCGATATCATCAACGAACCGACGGCGGCGACGCTCTGCTACGCTTGGCACATGGGCATTTTAGGCTCCAATGAACAGTTAGATCGCCCGAAACTGGCCGTGGTATACGACTTGGGTGGTGGAACATTCGACGTGACATTCGTGCAGTTTACGGCCTCTCATTTTGAGGTGTTGGCTACGGATGGTGACGTTCAGCTGGGTGGCGTGGACTGGGACGATCGACTGCTTGATTACGTAGCGGAAGAATACATGGCGAAATTCGGTGAAGATCCGCGGGAATCGCCGCAAACGGTCCACGGTTTACGCTATCAGTGCAACGAGGCGAAGGAGAAGCTGTCGAAAGTGGAATCGACGCAAATTTCCTGCCGTCACAAAGGAAAAGTGGCCCAGGTTACCGTCACACGTGAAAAATTCGAAGAGTTAACGCAAGATTTGCTCCAGCGTACCATCGATACGTTGATGTTGGTGATGGATGAGGCGAAAAAGACGCCTGAAGATATTGATGCGATTGTATTGGTGGGTGGTTCGACGCTTATGCCGGCGGTATCGCGAGCGATTGAGGAAGCGACGGGCAAAAAACCGTACACAGGAATGGACCCCCACACCTCTGTGGCGAAGGGGGCGGCGATCCACGCGGCGATTCTCGAGGCGCGTTATCGTCCGGAATCCGGCATTTCCGCGAAGGCGAAAAAGATGCTATCGGGTGTTCGTCAGGAAAATGTCAATTCACACGGTTTGGGAATCGTGATTTCGCGCAATGGTGAAAAAGTGAATCATGTCATGATTCCGAAAAACACGCGTATTCCCGTTGAAAAGCGACAAACATTCAAAACGAATGTGGAGAATCAGGAACGTGTTCGCGTTCAGGTTCTCGAGGGTGACGCGCCAGATCCGGACGCTTGCTCGCTGTTGGGAAACTGCCGGATCACCGATTTGCCAACCAAACTGCCGAAAGGTTCGCCAGTCGAAGTTTGCTATGCGTTCACCGAGGATGGACGTATCCGCATTTCGGCCAAAGAACTCACCGGTGGTAAGGAAGCGACCATTGAAATCGAACGTCAAGGTTCGCTTTCGGACCGCGAACTTGATTCGCTCACCAAACTGGCCACCGATTATAACGTGCAGTAGTCCGCTGCCGCGTGCCTCCATTGGGCTGTAGCTTGTGAGCTGTCATTTAACGGGGCTATACGGTATATCCACGGGGGCTATAACGAGTTCATGGTCACGGTTGATCGTTTTTCGATTGTGTGACCATGGACTCTTCGCGTGACCGTATTCCGTTCTTTTTTCGCAGTGATTTGTCCCATCCGTTTCTGGAGTTGTTCTCATGTCGGCAGAATCTTCGTTTACCGATTTTCACCAAATGACCTGGGATGCCGCATTGGAGACGGACGCACTGCATCTGTTGCGGTTGGCGTTGCGGGAAGATTTAGGCGAGGCGGGCGATTTAACGACGCAGGCACTGATTGATCCCACACGTTTAGCGACCGCCCGTATTGTGTCTCGTGAATCGGGCGTGGTATCTGGACTTCCGATAGTGGAGTTGGTTTGCGGGCTTGTCGCTCCATCGGTGCGTTGGAAACATCACTGTCACGATGGCGACCGGTTGCCCCCCCAAACGGTGTTGACCACGCTGGAAGGTTCCGCGGCGGAGATTTTGGTGGCGGAACGAACGATTCTAAATATGTTGGGACGCATGTGTGGTATTTCAACGCTAACTCGTCGATTTGTCGATGAGATTTCAGGGACACACGCGGCAATCTACGACACGCGCAAAACAACGCCCGGCTGGCGACGGCTTGAGAAATACGCGGTCAAGCAGGGTGGTGGACGTAACCATCGTACCGGCCTGTTCGACGCGATTCTGATAAAGGATAACCACATCGCCCAACGCGTACAGGCACGTCAGTCTTCGCCACCGGATGCCGCCAACGCCGCAAAAATTCAGAGCGTGCTTTGTGAGGTTGTGGAGCAATCCAGAACGTGGTTTCACGAAAAGCTATCCGCTAGGCTGCGTCCGTCGATTTGCGTGGTGGAGATCGAAGTCGACGCGTTAGACCAATACCGTGAGGTGTTGCCATCCCATCCGGATATCATTTTGCTCGATAATATGACACTTTCGCAGCTTCGTGAAGCGGTAGCCTTGCGTGATGTGACCGCGGCCCCGGTTCAATTGGAAGCCTCCGGCGGTGTCCGTTTTGATACAGTGCGAGCAATTGCGGAGACCGGCGTAGATCGGATTAGTGTCGGCGCACTCACGCATTCCGCGACGACACTTGATATCGGTTTGGATTGGTAACCTGATCCGGTTGCGAGTTGTCGTCACCGCGACATTGGCGCAAAACCGTTCGGACGAGCGGCAACGTGCCCTGCGAGCTTGTGTTGCCGCGTCATGCGGCCCGACTGTCCGCGGCGGAAATCCCCGCCTTTCAGTTCGGCAACTCACTAACGTGCTACTCCCGTTCCTCCAGCTCACGATGGGACGGTTGGTTCGAGGTTGAATCTCGTCGCTTTCTTGTCGTATGTCATCACGTGACGAACAAGACAAACAACGGTGAACACCCCCAAAAAGAAGTATTTTTCTAAAAAAATAGAAATTTGGCAAAAAATAAATTTTTAACGACTTGACTTTGAAAACACCCGTCAGATAATTGAGTGTTGAAGAGCTGTAGTATACAGGTGGCGGGGAGAACTGTAAATGGGGCAACTCCCCAAAAAACGAAAATTCCGAATTTTCCGCCCCGCGTTCTCTGCCATCAGTGTGTGCCAACAGTGGCCTACCGCGTTTGCCGAAATTTTTTAGATACGTTTCCTCGAGCCCTCCTATTTTGAAAATTCAGGATCTTTGGAGGGTTTGGGTGAAATATTCGAGAAATTAGGTAAAAGTGATGTGGACCTAGTGTTTATTTGGGGGTATATTAGTGTCCGCTCGGGGCGTGGTGGATGTCTGCTGTGTGGCTTTTTCGTGTTGCCGCGTTCGCTTCCGAAATACCCTTGACTGAAACTGAGCGTATTAGTATATCATGAATCCATGGGAATGAGCGGGAAGACGTGACGATTTTGGTTTTCCTGATGGTCCGCGCAAAAATGTTGGACCTTTTTCCCTCGAGCATCGTATAAGAGGCAAAGTACATTAGTACCTACAGATAAGGTGTAAGAGAAAAACTTACGCAAGAGAGGAAGAGATGAGGAACGTATTCGAAGCAATTCTGGAGTGCGGGCATGACGAGGATTTCGTGCCCGCGGAGACCGAAGATTTTGTGCCGACCGACGCACCGGCGGGTTCGCGTGCGAAGATTGACGTTCTTGCGGAACGGATTCGTCGGGGCGTTCCGTTGTGGCATCCACAAGATCGTTGCGATTACAGTGGACTTACGGGGTCCCTCCGTGGGCTAAGCCAGTTGAGCGTGTCCCACGTGTCCAGTGAGGAAGACGAGCTCGGTGAAGAATAATTCGTAAACGTGGCTCTGTGGCGGTTGTGTCGTGTGGCGTGCGCTATCAGGGTGGGGTTCGGCAGGAGTGGTGTTGAGCGAGAGCGGTGCGGTCTCCCGTCAGAAACGTCGGGAAGGATCAATCGCACTGGCGTGTGTTTGTGTGAAGGAAAGGCGAACTGCATGGTTCGCCATTTTTGTTGGTGTACACATTTTGTGGAAAACGTACGAGAGCAAACGTTGTTACCGAATCATTTTGTTTTCACTGGATACAATCCACCCGAGTAAGGGGTTGTGAAGCTGCTCTGAAGACTAGTCCCAAATGGATGGTAATCCATGCTGGCCGCGCAGGGTATCCGCTGATTTGAAGTGCTCCCGCAGCTGATTTCCACGATACAGAGAGTACGATATTGTCTGGAAAGCCCCCAATGTGGAAATGAGGGAATTCTATCCGTATCTGGAGTTTGGCCTCGAACAGATACCCATTTGCGTAAATTAAGCTATAATAGGCGATCTAGTAATTCTGTTTTCGTGTTCCTCGATAGACTGTCCTGAGAATATGGAAATTGATTGAGCACGCGATGGCTAAGAACTTGGCTAGGAAGATTTTTGCGGCAAAAAATCATGTGCGAAGATACCCCCTGAGCTAGACCCAAGGATGTTTCCGCAAGCATAGAGGCAAAATAGAGAAAATGAGTAACGATTGGTCCAACAAACGTGTGCTGGTGACCGGCGGTTCAAGCGGTTTAGGTCGGATATTAGCGGAGTCGTTTGCGTCAGCAGGGGCGCGAGTTGCAATTTGCGCACTGGAATCTGGAGCGGCGGAGAACGCGGCGGCGGAAATAGCGACGACGACGGGTGCGGAAACATTGGGGATGACGGCCAATATCACGCAACAGTCGGACGTCGATCGGCTGGTCGAGACGATTCAGTCAAAATGGGGAAGCGGCAAAGGCGACGGTTTGGACATTTTGGTGAACAACGCTGGACGTTCGATGCGTGGTCTGGTCGCGGATACGACTCCGGAACAGTTTCGTGACCTGATGGAGCTGAATTTCATCGCGTTGGTGCGGATGACACGAGCGTGTCTGCCGATGTTGTTGGCGAGTCACGGTTCGGTCGTGAATATTGGTTCACTTGCGGCCAAGTCGGCTTCGCGTTGGGTGGGAGCGTATCCCGCGACAAAACATGCGGTCGCGGCTTACTCACAGCAACTTCGTTTGGAACTCGCACCGCAAGGCTTACACGTACTGCTAGTCTGTCCTGGTCCAATCCAACGCGATACGGAACGTTTGTATCCGTTAGATGGAATGGAACAGTGCCCGGAGCGAGCACGACGACCGGGGGCGGGCGTTCAGGTCAAACGCATTCCACCGAAATATTTGGCTTCGCGTGTTCTTCAAGCGTGTGAAAAACGGATTCCTGAGATTGTGCTTCCGGGTAAGGCTCGTTTGCTGTTTGCGATTTCACAGCTTTGGCCACAGCTCGGCGATTGGATCGTGCTGCACAAAACCTGAGCGACATCTTGGGGCGGTCGGTACCGTCCAATCGGACACCCTGCGGATCCTCTTGCGGATTACAGCCAAATTGATGGAAATCAAATAGATAAAAGTATTGCGTTATGAACGATCACAACGTTTTCGACTACGTGAAATATTCCGATCGCGTTTTCTGTGGGGTGGAACAAATTCCCACACGTTATCGTCATGCGGCGGTGACGATTGGCAATTTTGATGGCGTTCACCGCGGACATTTGCGTCTGATTGAACGTCTGCTGCAATGCCGCCAAACGTTGCAAAACGAGATGGCTTGTCGAAATCAAGTCTCGCCACCCAACGAAAACGAGTCGCGGGACGAGATTTCGGCTCTTGACGCAACCTTGGCCAAAGACGCGATTCCGGCGGAGATGACGATTCCAACGCTAGCGATCACCTTTGATCCGCATCCAGGCGCGTTACTTGCGCATCGTCGGCCCACGTCGGCGTTGACGACGTTGCGTCAAAAAATAGGACTGCTTTTGCAAGCGGGGGTGGATGGTATCGTGATCTTGCACACGACGTCGGAATTATTGGCGTTATCTCCTGAAGCCTTTTTCGAACAGATCTTAGTACGTGGACTCCATGCGACGGCGGTGGTCGAGGGAGCCGATTTTCGTTTTGGTGCCGCACGCTCAGGCTCCGTTCAAACGCTCCAATCACTTTGCGACGCTCACGCGATGCGATTCGAAGCGGTGCCCCCGCTACTGGTCGATGAAATGGGAACCGAACCATGTCGCCATCCTCATGCGTCGTTGTCCTTCTCCAATGGGCAAGCGAATTCCCCCTGTCATCCCGTTTCGAGTAGTCGTATTCGAGGTTTATTACGAACCGGTTATGTTGCCGCTGCGGCTCGGTTGTTGGGACGGCCGTACACCATTCGAGGTACGGTGGTCAATGGCGAGCATCGTGGTCGTACTTTGGGGTATCCAACGGCCAATCTGGAATCAATCGAAACGCTGTTACCACCAGACGCGCTTTATGCGGCACAAGTTCCTTACGCCGGAAAAATTTATGCCGCGGCGGTCGCTTTAGGGCCCAATATGACTTTTGGCGGAGCGACACGCAAATGCGAGGTCCATTTACTCGACTTTCAGGGCGATCTCTATGGCCAATCGCTGACGGTACTGCTGCTCGATCGCGTTCGAGAATTGAAAAAGTTCGTCTCGACAGAGTTGCTTTTGGAGCAGATGGGACAGGATATGCAGCACATCCGAAAGCTCGCCGACGCAAACTCACCGACGCCCACACGTCACGCTGCGTCGGGCCGGAGTGAGATATTGAACGGATTTGACGAGTGACAGCAGGGACACAAGCGACCGTTCGAACGAACTGATCGCTGTCTACTCCGTGGACCGATCCCATCAGGTCTCACGTTTCGTCCGGAGGAATGAGTCCCTCCTTCATCATTTTTCGAAGCACCGCAGTTAGACGGGATTGAATTTTCGACCCCAATCGATTAAATCCCAAACTACGGCACAATGGACCGAGTATCGCTTCGGTACGGATTCGGCCGTTACAAGCTAGAATGGCCAGTGCTTGAGAACGAATCGTTTCTGTCGGTACATCATCAATATTGTTGAAACTAAGTTGCGTCACAGAATGGGGACTTGTGGAAATTTTCCGAGGAATTTCTCGCATCACTTCTCGCCGAATGCTCTCCGTTTTGGCCGATCGTAACGCCGCCTTTTTCTCTGGATCAGAAACTTGTCGTTTCGCCTTTTCATACATCTGAAGTACTCGCTGCATCTGATTTTTTGGATTTGTCCACCAATCCGTAGACCAAATACGACAGATTGTCCAGCCCAAGCCACTTAACACCTCCTGACGCAATCGATCACGATCACGTGCGGTGGCCGATTGATGGTAGGTCGCACCGTCACATTCGATTCCCAACAAATAACGATCCGGTCTCTCTGGATCTAGCAACGCGAGGTCGATTCGGAATCCACTACAACCCACCTGTCGATGGACCACCAGCCCTTTCGCTCGTAACGCTTGCTCCACCTCCGCTTCAAACGGTGATTCCGATTCCATAATGGCTTTCTGATTCGTGCTGGTATCGGTAACCTCACGCAGCACTTTCGGACCTTTTTCGGCATATTCCAGATAGCTTCGAAGTAACTGCGGCCCCTCATATTTGGTCTCCGTAATGTCGCTCGCACGGAGCGAACTGACCAACGTCACGCCGTATTTGGCTCGTGTAATCGCCACATTGAGCCGACGTTGACCACCCGCTTGATTCAACGGTCCGAATCGCATCGCCAGCTTACCTTGCGCATCCCGCGCATAACCGACGCAAAGAATCATACGATCTCGCTCATCCCCTTGTACCGTTTCCAAATTTTTGACAAAGAACGGAGCCTGTGACGTTTCCTGGAAGAAAAAATCCAACTCCGGATGAGATTCTCGCATCGTTTCCACGGCATCTTGAACCGCATCCTGTTGCGTGATACTGAACGTTACAACACCTAACGATTTATCGGGTGATTCCTCGATATGCTGACGTACCAATTCGGCTGTCGCCTCTGCCTCACGCTGATTCATCCGCGATTGCCACACACCCTCTGGAACGTAATGGAAGCGTACCGCAGGGACTGAACCGGAGTCCTCTACGCTTGGGAAGGTGATCAATTCGTTATCGTAAAACTGTACGTTGGAAAAAGTGATCAACGGCTCACGACGACTACGATAATGCCACTTCAGCCGAACACGATTCATGATCGGACAACACATATCGAGAATACTTTCGTAATTCTCCATTGATTCCATCGCATCGTCTTCCGACTCCGCCGATTCGTCCTCACCCGAACGTCGTTCAAAATATCGTGACGGTGGAAGCTGTTTCTGGTCACCAGCAACAATCAGTTGTTTTCCGCGATAAATTGCTCCAATCGCGTCCCATGGACAGACCTGCGAGGCCTCATCAAAAATGACCAAATCGAAATAATAATCATCCGAATCGAGATAAGTACTCACGGCAAGCGGACTCATCATCAGACACGGTTTTAACCGCATCAACATCCGAGGTACTTTCTGAAACAATTGTCGAATAGGAAGACGCCGCCGCCGCTTTTCTAATTCACGTTTCAGAATGCCCAACTCGGAAGAGTCGGCGACAAAACATTGATTGAGCGACGGACGATCGGACTCACTTAACAACTTTTGGCGAATACGCTGAAAAGCTCGCTCGATGATCTCATGATCCAGTCTCTGAAATTCATCAATTCTTTGCTCGTGATCCTCCAGCCGAAAGTAACGAAGTTCAGGTATATGGGCATATACCATCTCCAACCATTTTTCCCAAAAAACAACTTCAAACGTGCCTTCCGCTTCACTCGTCGCCAAGGCCCCGTTCAGAATGTCGTCCAATATTTTTTGTAATCCGAGGGCACTCCATTCTGCCTCGTGTGTCACCTCGCGAAAATCAATCCATTCGGGCAGTCGTGGCAGTTCACGCAGCAATGATTCCATTTGCTCGGCTCGCTTTTTCAGAGACCAATCCTTCCACGACGTATCGAAATATCGCTCTAGTGTCTGACGATCCTCACTCAAAAAAGTACCTGTATATTTGTCGAGTATTTCAATTGCTCCGTTTATTTCCACTCGGAACTTTGGCTATGTCAAATAACGCACCAGTGGTGATTTGGGTGATCGCAGAAACTGCGGATATTGCCGAATCATCGGGATAAGCTGATCCGCCATCTCAAAAAGAGCGTCCCACGTGTTGGTTGGACGCTGGGTTTCCAACACGACAGGTTCGGCAAACAACGCTGTGGAAGGTAGCGAAGGTTCCAATTCGTGTGTTTCCGTGGTGAATAACGGTTCCTGTGCATACTGTGACATATACATTTGTTCAAGATTCAGACACTCGGTACGTACGGATAGTAGTTCGTCCAGTTCTTTTTGAATTTCGGGAAGATCGCGAATTTCCACATCTTGATCCGATCGCAACATGGGGAAATGATCTAAACTCGAATGGTATTTTGCCAGCTCGTTCTGACATGCCATGACCAACTCGCATAAAGCGGACGGCGATTGATGCTGCAATTCATCTACTGTGGCATCTTTTGCCAGCCGAATTCCACCAAGCAACTGCGTCAGATATGCTCGACTTCGCTCGTGATCAGCGGCGAGTTGAACGCTCCACGCTTCGAGCGCCTTACGATCCAGGCCGTTGGGTGTGGACAACCGTGAAGCGAGAAATTTCGGAAATGTACCGCCCAAGGTCGCCGTTACTCGCCAAATCCGATCAATACCGACGCGGAATTCCTCATAACGTTTCGGAAAAAATAGGGCGAGCCCATCGTTCTGTTCATCTTGTCCCTCCGACACATTTCGAACCATCGTATGAAATTCACCCAGTAAATTCAGAAATTTTTTAATCTGTGGGTCGTCTATCTGACCACACGGTTTTTCCGTTTTGGAGACTGATGGATACAATTGCGTCATCAGTTCGGTCCGAAATTGATGACGTTGTGACAGAAATGTCGCGACTTTTTCGATATCGGTACGGATCGTATCGGCGTTGCCGCTTGTTTGCGACGTAATATAAAGGATTGAATTTTTTGTACAGTATGTGATATACAGAGAAAGAAAAGTTTGAAGTTGCTCCAAATCCTGTCGGATCGTCGATTCGGATGGAACGGTATCGTGATTTGCGTATAAATATTCCGCAATTGTGGTACGGATTTTCACAGTTGAGGCATGAAAAGTACTTAATTCTTCCATGTCGCTCCGCACAACGTTAGGGGACGGAACGGGAATATTGGGTTGATACAATTGTGCGATCGCCTCGGTGCAAAACGGCTTCCAACCACCAAAAAGCCGTTTCCAAAACGAACGAAACACTATGAATCTCCCAACCAAAACAGCCCCAATTTCTTCGAAAGCCGCTGAGGTCAGACGGGTGGATAAAAGCTTTTGGGCTTGGGTCAGCTGTTCCTGCCGACGCTCAAATTCCTCTAAAGAATTCCGGATTTCTATCGCTCGTTTTAAGGTCATTTGGGACCATGATGCGGGAATGCACGCCATCGTTGAACAATACGTGTGCAGTCGGTCCAACTCCTCACGCTCTTCTTGGGCTAGCCTTATTTTTTCGCCGACTTCCTCCCATTGCGTTTCGACCAATGGAGACCAAAGATCCGGAACCAAACGGAGATATGCGGAAAGTTCCTCGTGACGCTGTTCCAACCCAACTGATTGTTCCTTGGCCCTCGCCAAAACGAGAGCGAGATTCTCGATTTCGTACGGTTCGATTTCGTACCATGAGCCGCGCGAAAAACAATCTCGAATGGAAGAAGTATTCCAAATCGTGTCCAGCTGATCATGGAGTTGTTCCATTGATTTTAGTATCTCCAGAATTTCCTTCAGCCGCATTTTTTCGGCTTGAAACCAATTTTTGGGGACGATTGGAATTTCGGAAATCTGCTTTGCCAATTTACAAATTAATGCTATCTGCCCAAAGTGAGGCACTAAACTTTCTGGAAAACCCAGCGATTGTAACATCTGGCTCAAAAGGGCTCGCGTTTGGACTATCTGTTCGGACGTCTTTTGTGCCAATGAGAACACATTTTCCAGAAAATGACACAATCCCCGTAAGGTAGGCGATGAAACGGTATTCCATCGCAACCGTGTGAAAAACGGTTCCTGAAGCGTCTGTTGAAGCGAACGCCACGTTTCCGCAAGTTGTGGATTTTCCAATCTTTCGTGAGGAAAGAGGGTGGCTAACTTCGCGGTCCGCCTCTGAGTTTTTTGCCGCTCTTCACGGATCGAAGCCAATAAACGAATCACCTGGGACGGCTCTGTGGTGAACCAACGTTCCGGAAAGATCGGAAGACCTTTGGATTCGCGGATCGTATCCACAGCCCTCCGACATTCCGATAGAGTCGGCTCTTCCGGAAGAATTTGAACCTTCTGTAAGACACACAAAGCGGGTTCCGTTTCGTGGAATTGACCTAGCAATCGCAGGAAAGCCGCCTCAATTTCACGAGACGCGGTGTACTTAGCTTCAGCCGTCGCCACACACGCTCGCCATGGATGTGTCGCCTGCTGATCTACCATTTCTTGGAATGGACCGATACGACGTAAAAGATTCAATCGTTCTTGATACCCCTCGCTCGTCATCTGAAGAGGAACGTCGATTCGAAACCGAGATCGAATTTGCGGATATTGGCGGTGTAACTTGGTCAGTTTGCCGTGTACCTGCCAAGGCGAACGTCCCATGGCTCCATAAGGTTGATGGAGCACGTGAACGTATTGGTTGAGCTGTTCTCGAAGCTGAAACAATTGTTGCATTGACTGACTCGAATCTTCCCATTTTTCCTGTAACAGCTCCATACATCGTTTGATTTCGTCGTAAATGGTCTGACGTTCCCCGTTGCCCTGAACCTGATGACAATTGAGGCAAAAATCGCCTAATCGTCGTTCATTGAGTCGCGATTGGACAACTTCGAGAGCGGCTCTTTTTTCACTGACAAAAAGAACTCGCTTCCCATCGGCGATTGTTTGCGCAATAATGTTGGCGATCGTTTGGCTTTTTCCTGTTCCTGGTGGACCATCCAGTACCAAACTCGCGCCAGATTTTGCGGCCAGAATCGCCTTCAACTGACTGCTGTCGCTGTCCAAAATCGTATACAATTGTTCAGGATGTACCGTTTGATCTGTATTTTCGTTGTCGAGAACACGGATGTCTGGGGAAAAATTGGCCATTGCCGTAGTATCACCGCTTAGAGCACGGCAGACGGGATGAGCCGCGATTTGATCCTGATGACACCCGAGATCGTGCCATATGGGTAGTTTTTGGAATCGAAAGAGTCCCAAGCCGATCTCTTCCGTGACCTCCCATTTTTCACAGGTACTTTGTTTTCGGAGCACCATTCGTATGGAAGCCAACCAATTCCGCCATATCGTGACAGAGCTTGACGCCTGATTCGTATTTGAATCAAGATCAGGGGCGAAGTCTGGCAATGGTGGTAATTCCACCGCGAAATCGTTTTGTAACATCTCGGCCAGCGATTGATTCGGAACGATTTCATCTTCGATCAAGCTGAGATTCCATGGACAACCGGGAGTCCGCTGCTCCAATCGGGCGGGAATCAGCAGAAGTGGCGATTTCATCCAGACATTGCTATTCGGAGCCTCACGCCATTTGAGCAATCCACACGCCAAGTAAAGAGTTTGGACTCCTTGTTCCGAGAGCGACTCTTTCGCTCGATTGGATAGTTTTCGCAATTTGGAACGCAAAAGCGTATCTGGGAACTCTGTCAAAAGATGGGTCGATTGTAGTTTCGGAGCACTCAGAAGCTGCTGCCACTCATCCGCCTTAGTTTGCTCTGTGGTCGCGTCTCTTTCCGATGGTTTTGCACCATGGATCGCAGTATCTGCGACGTTTTGTGCAGCATCCGTATTTTGTTCAGTTTCCGCATCGTTCGGAGTAGTGGCTACGTCTTTTAGTACAGATTCGACCTGTTCAATTTCTTCGAGGTTTTTCTCCAGTAAAATATCTTTCCAACAGAAATTCATCGCTTCCTGATGGTCAAACAATCGTCCCCAAATCACCTCTGAAGTAGGGTATTTCAGCAGTAGTGACGTGGCAGTCTTTCCGAATTTCAGCGAGATGAGCGGGTTTTTTCGAGTGAGATCGAGCAGTTTTTTCCGCCAGTCTTCAATGCATCGGAGCATTTTTTCACGATAATTGAGCGAGATATCCATAGGACAACATTCGTTTGGGAGATGGGTTCGGAATCTATTGAGTGTTCAAACATTCTATGAACGTAGGACACACCGGAGTGAAATTCTACAGTCGTTTATTCTGGTAAACAAGGTATGACACGGCTTGTCGTGATACTTAAGCCTCCGTCGTAACGAACTTCCGCCGGCCAGCCGCCCCACACAACGGTTGGATAGTGACGCCGCACCACATGGCCTTCCTAGCCGCGCGGCGAGCTGGGTGGTGGGTTAGATGTCGGTACTGTCAATGTCAAATGGGCAATATTTCCGCAAGCGCGAGGTGTTTCCACAGGTGCTCCGTGCAAAGGTATTCCACTGTTTATTAAAAAATGGGATGCGCTTTTGCCGCCCTTTTTTGGTATAACCGGATTTTTGAACCCGCCGCCGTGGCGCGGAATCGAATATTTGTGGTTTTTCGGCCCAAAAAGAGTTAACCCATGTTCAAAATATGGGGATGATCCATTAGAATGGTTCCAAACGAAAACACTGAATGGGGTGGATGTAGATTCCGGTCAAAAATGTGCGCTCTTGGACTTGGTCACAGCGATTGGGTGCGAGAAATCGTCAATGCCGTATCGCGTGGAATAAGCGAAATGGAATAAGTATGGGTACCGAGATTTCCATCACAAAACCATTTGCCAGCGGCATTGACAAACGCGGGGCCTGTTTCGCCGGACAAAATATCATAACATAGAGGTGTTGGAAATATTTCATTGGTCTGATCTGAAATATGGCATGACGATCCTACGATTCACCACAACAACCGGTGGAGATTGTGATAATGAGCGACGCTTTCGATTCCGAGCATTTCCCATCCGATGCGGCCAACAGCCCGTTGCGTCAAGCGTCGCGGGATTGTCTTGGCTGGCTGAATTTTTCGTCCGGCACAGAGGAAGATGTTCGTTTTCTACGAGCGGTGAGCCGAGTTTTCACACTTCTCGAAGCGGAACAAAATCCCATCACGACTCACACGGAACCGATTCATCTGCTAGACAAACCGGTACAACTTCCACCGCTGGGCGTTACCGCCCCGCCGCAATCGAACTCGAAGAAAAAAAACACGACCAGCTCAACGGAGGTCCCCTGTCGATTCGACGGCAGTATTGATTTTTCACGATTCCCGAAAAATCCACCCATCTGGCGAGAATTTTTTCGCGTATTGCGAGAGGAACTCGTCGTCGCATCACAGGAATCATCCGTTTTTTCCGATGGTACACAGGCCTCACGAGTACTCGATATCACGGAACACCATCTGCTTCCGGGATATCGCAAATTTCATGAAGATTTGCTGTTCCATCAGTCGGATGAATCGCTATTCCAAGCGTTTTTCGTCGGTCGTGCGATGGGATATGTTTTGCGATTGCTGGCGGAAAGCGAGTCGGACTCGATTCCATGGGTGATCGAAAAAGCGATCGGCAAGTTGAACGATTTTATCGGTTATCGTCCGATTCCAGTGTTGCACAATCAGCAAAAAATGCAGCCATGGCCGCATGAATATGTGGGGGCGGTACCGCTGTGGATTGACGGAGCGGGCGTTTCAGCGGGGCCATACGCTGAGGTGATTGAGCAGATGGTGCGCATTTTGCAGCAAATGTCGCCGGAATTACTCGATCAGGCGTGGTTCAATCCAAACCATTTGAGCGAAATCGCGTTCGATCCACGAGCCTATGACTATCAGCACCCGGCGTCGCATCGTCCGAATAACCAGTTCGGTATGTGGGATATGACCCAACTTGACCTGTCCGGTTACTATCGTCGCTTCGTTTTGCAGCAGGTGACGCTCGAAATGATGCTCGACCGCGTCGACACGGAAGATGGTATTCCACGTGAAGAGAAAATTTTCGAGACTGGAGCCGTGCTGGCGGGTACGATGCTCATGGGCGGCGCGATCAGCGGTCATCGTCCCGACACGCATGACTCGTCAATGACGTTGGCAACGCTTTTACCGAAAATAGCGACGTTTCGTGACTTCTTCTATACGACGCTATTGAGTCGATTGGGCGGTTCAATGGGTGAGCGATTGCAAGCGGAGGCCCAAAAAATGCGACAACCGTTCGCAGGCGTTCGTTTCCATCTTAATCGCGCGATTACCCATTTTCGAGCGGAACAATATCAGCGTGTTCGCCTGGCCGAGATTTTCGCGAATATGGGTGCGGAAGAGGAGGCGTTCAAACAGACGCTTAAAGTGCCGGTCGCCTCAGCTCGCACGCGAGCGATTCTCGGCTGTCGGCTGGCTGAGATGGAACACGCCATCCATGCGAAAAAATTGGAACAAGCGGAAACGCTTAGTATCGAAATCACGGAGCGTTTGCATCGTGCGATTGAGTGTGGAGCTATGGTTGATCCGTGGTGTATTCTCGGTTTTGATGGTCATTTTTCGCTGTCGCCTTCCATCGAAGATACGATCATTGACGAACGTGTGGATATGTTGATTCAGCTTTTACGTAAGATTTTCCGGATGGATGCGAGATTGCTTCAAGCGGCGGCGGTCGTGGGTGACAATGCGCTGGAAAATCGCGTCTCGTTGCGTATGGAACAGCTTGCCGATTGGTGGGATCAATACGCTTCGACGGAAGTATCGACGGTCGAAAGTTTTAAGGGGCGTGAGGCGTGGGAGTCGGCGGTACATGTGGCCAAAGCTCTCGCGATGTGGCAGCAGGGCGGCACGGCGGCGGGGGATCTCCATTTTTGGAAACAACACGCGATTGATTTTCATACGGCGAAGTCACACGCATTGGTGGTGGACGCTCTGCTCGAACGCAATGATATGGTCGCGGCGATGGGATTGCTTATCCACTGGCTCGGACAATCGGACACGATTCCGTTGGCCGATGGCGACTATGTGTTTTATCGCCAAGCGATTCTCTGGATGGAACAGTTGTGGACGAAACGAGATCGTAACGATCCGCAAAGTGCCGAAGAATGTTGGAATCTCGCTCGCAAAATGATTGCGTTTCTCGAGGCGAACGCCGGAGAACAGGGCGAAATGCCACGATTCGAACTCCAAGCGGGAACTCCCGGTGGCAAACGTCGTCGTCGACGTCGGCCTGGTGCCGATTCTGAGCGAGCGGGTCCCCCGACTTCGTCCGAATTGGATTCACCGTCGTTTGACTCGTCCTCCTCGTCCGATTTTTCCGACCAAGCATATGGTGAAGAGGTTCGGAATGACGAAGACGATGCGGAGTCGGAGGATGAAAATTCGCTCTTTGACGCGGCATATGAAGATGTGGTCTATCGCGATACGACGGACGACGGCGTTGATTCGGAGATGATGGAAAGCGGATTCGGGTTGGTGGGTGACCTCGAGCTGAATAACGAAGTCGATCGTGTTTCTGGACGGTTGAGTTTTTTGATGACTCTTTCGATATTGCGTCGGATCGCGACGAGCGAATCGTTTTCCGCCAAAGTGGAAAGTGCGGAGCGTACGGCCGTTCTTGATGATTGGGTTCACCAAAGTCGTCAATGCTTTGCCGATTCGGAATCTCTCATGTTATCGATTGCGAATTATCAGATTCCTGAGGCGAGCAATACGTTTGATTCACTCATGGAATACGATCAGCGACAGGTGGCACGTGAATCGCTCGTCGAACGTGTGATCGCAGTTCGAGTGGAGTTTTCGGATGCGGCTCGATTATGCAATGCGGCTTCGGGAGGTGGTAAAAAGACGGAACCGATCGTCCTTTCGGATATGGCGAAGTGGCTGGCCCGCGTTAAAGTAGAGTCGCATATCCAAGGCGTGTCGATACGTATTCCGACGACGGTGAAGTCGCCTATTTCTGTTTCCAGCCATCAAAAATTGCTGGAAGTGGCGATGGTTGAATTGGAGAAAATATTTGATGGTCTGCTGCACGCCGCACTGCAAGGCGATCGTCTCCAAGTGGCGAATTTGTGGAAAGATATTCGTCCGATTCTGGAAATGCAGCCGCTACTCTATACGCCGTTATCGCGAGGAGGACGTGTCGATCAGATTGATCGCTCACGCAATGTGCAACAGATGGTCCAATCGCTTTTGATGATATTACCAAAGTTAGGATTGGTCGGCGAGACGATCGAACTGTTGGAAACAGTCCAGGTCATGGAGAGTTTTCGTCCAGATGGTGGTATGGCGATTTCAGAGTTTGGCCGGCATTTTGATGTCGCGTGCCGTGAACTGGTTTTTTGCTGTAGTGCGACCACAATGCTGGAAAAGCCGAACGCAAAAGACGCCACGGAGATAAAACAGGCGGATGAAGAATCCGATCTCCAATTGTTGGAACTGATGGAAAATATGATGATCTGCCTCGAACGCCTCTGGCAGGGACATATCGAACATGTGCGGCTTTCCGTTTTGGAAACAGTTCAACAACCAGCTCAATGGCGAGCCCTCGTTCGATTTGTCGAACGGTATGGAAAAGACCTGTTTACCCAACGATTTTTTATGACGTTCGGCAATCTCCGCGCGATTTTGTTGCAGGGCGTGGAACACTACTTACGTGAACTTCAAAATTCCGAATCGTCGGAAGATCATTTTATGCTGTTAGATGCTTTGGATGTAGAAATTCCAACGCATCGGGCGGCGGAATATCTTACAACGGTCATCGAGGCGATTCTCGAAAATTATGAGGAATATCGCGATTATAACGCAACCACGACACAATCGGACCATGGCGAGGTTTTGTACGTATTTTTGGACTTTTTGCGATTGAAAGCCAACTACGATCGTCATGCGTGGAATCTTCAACCTTTGGGCATTCTATATCGTTCGCTACTGGACGCCGGTCGGATTGACGCGGCGGCAGAGTGGCTGGCTCATTATCGTAAATTCTGCCGGCCACAGGCGAAACGGTTCCGCAAAAAACTCGACGCATTGGTTCAGCAGTATGGGGTGCGTTTGCAAAGTATTGATGACCGAATTTCAGAGGGATTGATTCAACCACTTGAAGTGAGTCGATTATGCGCGTGGGTTCGTCCTGCCATGGAAGAACTCCGCGCGTCGGACAATCCGTTGAATGCGAAACCTTCGCGCAAACGTTCCAAACAAGTCAACCCATCCATTCCGATACGTAAAGCGGTCAAAAATGCGCAATCGGCCCTAACACGTCTGTTGAAGGAAACCGATCGTCTGACCTCCACGCGCATTGGTACGGGCATGGACGATCCCTCGTGGATCACGGCGTTGGACGCCGAGGTGAGTCGTGTTCTGGTCCAAATGGAACATGGTGTTCCGACGGACATGTCGTTACCGAATGAGGAAACGTCGTCACCGATCAGCAATCCGGAGGAGCATGGAATGCTGATTTTGCCGATCCCGGAGGTTCATCCACCGCTCGACGAATTGTATCATCTTTTAGAAAAAGCCGCCGAACGCATCACCGGTGTCGATTTTAGTCTGTTTGATAAGGAAGATGACGACGGGGATGAGGAATAACCGCGACGCAGGGGGTAACTGTGACCGAGCGTTCTCGTCGGTGACTTTATTGAGCGGGGTACTTGCGGGTTGTGTCCACCGCCTATTGTGCCCCTCATGATCCAGTTGTGCCACTGTTATCCACGCGTGTGCCGATCCTCGTCACTACTGCGGGTCGCCAAGCAGTTTTTGCAATTGTTCAAACAGTTTTTCGCCGCGGCATAATTGGGTAATCACCCTACCCTCCTGATCAATCAGGAAAACGGTCGGGATGCTGTGGATGCTGTAATATGAGTGCATAGAACGATCTTCTTGCGGTACTGGTTCATTCGCTTTCGGTTGATTAAGCGCGGGATCCCACACGATGGTCCAGGGATAATTCGCCTTGGCCAAATATTTTTCCAATGCCGCGCGATCCGAATCAATGCTAACGCCGATCACCTCGAACCCCTTGGCGTGGTACATCTCATACGCTTTGCGAATATTTTTCGCCTCGTTGATGCACGGTCCGCACCAAGTCGCCCAAAAATCCACCAAAACGATTTTACCACGGTACGCCGACCAATCGAGTGTCGAACCGTCGGGTAAAATTCCATTGAGAACGAACGGTTTGCCATTGGCTCCCACGCGACGTCCGGCCCCTTCGCACCATCGCGCGTTCTTCTGGACGGTTGGATCTTGAGACGCTTTCAGCAATTCGGCCACTTGCGATTCAATCGCTGCGACGTAGGCGAAATCGACGTCTGTGACACCATCACGGAATAGGAAACCTTGTTCCGCTAAACGACAAAGCTGTTGGAGCATACCAGCGTCTTCGGCGTTAAGTGTGGACGATTCACCGACGAATTCCAGCGATTGTTCGAGTACCTTTTGAAAATTCGCCTGCGCGGTCGCTTTGTCTTCTTCTGTCCACGGACGGGTTTGTGAAAAATTCAATTGGCCCAAAATCAGCGAACGATAGACTTTGCGGGCCAATTCAGGATATCCCAATTGGGTCAATTGATCGGGAAGCGGTTTGACATAAGTGTCGTCAAATGCCGCGGTCTCTTCGGAGGTTTTCGTATTGTGCACGAAATTCGAGGCTCCTAAAATGCGTTCGATCGCTAATGCCGCCTGAGTTTCTGTCGGTTGAGCGGTGAGAAGACGTGTCGCCGCCGTGACCGAGGCGGTCATCTGTTTGTCCAAAAACGCGAGTAAATCGACCTGTGAGGTGATTGACGTCGGAGGTTGGATATTGGCAATCTGGTCCAATCGGTTGAAATACTCTTGAGCCGTACCGGTTTCTGGTACCGCGAACGGATCTGCCGCAGCGGCCGCTGGATTGCCAGCGTTAGTGGCGGGTACATCTACCTGTGCGTAAAGCGGCGAGCCCCCAAGTACGATGACGAAAATCCAGACTAATTGATTCCAGTGTTGAGACATTTTACCCCCTTATACCTTCAAAATGCGGTTTAGCATCCGTTTTTCGCCTGTTTTCGTAGAACGATCCCTTGCGGCGGCATGGAAAATACCCCCACACGGGAACACGAACAGAGTTCCCCCGCTTCAACATTCCCATTATACACAATCGCCGCAATGGTCAACAACATCCACATAGGGGTGATATTTGGATGTATTTGACGCATTTGAAACGATGGATGGAGTCCTTGTGAACGACATGATACTGACGTTTCGCGGAAAATATCCAAAACGATTCGTCGTGTGGACGCGTGGGAATGTCGTCTTTTTGTACGGATACCTATTCCATCGTTTTTTTGTATTTTTTTATTCCCGATTTTTCGTTGCAAAATCGTTTTTTGGGTGGTTCTAGGGTGTCGCATTGCTAACCGAAATGGGTGTACAATACAAAAATACGGTGGAGCAACGGTAGAATCCACATACGAAAAGCTATTTTTCAGAATGGAGCGATGATGACCCAAGTACACAGCTGTCACATGGAGAAATCTCAATATTTCAAGAAAATATGGATGGTTCGGACGCTGATCTTGCTGATGATGGTTGGCTTTTGGACGTCGGTTGCTCAGGCGGTGGAACTCAATCCCCCACGGCTGGATGATCGTTGGTTTTATGCTTCGTTCGGTGTCGAAAATGATGCCAAAATGGAAGAGCTAAGCGAGTTGATCCAGCGGGCTTCGGACTCCGGGCTCAACGGAATGCTCTGGGCGTGCGGTGTCGAAAATTATGCCCAGTGGGACGATGCGCGCAAAACTAGACTCGCGAAAATTCGCAAAACGGCTGAAGAGAAAGGCATTGAGATCATTCCGATTCTTTGGTCCATTGGGTATGGAACCATGATCAATGAAAATCCGAATCTTGCGGAAGGGTTGCCGATTCGTGATTTGTCGATGATGGTGAGCGATGGACGTGCGGACTCTGTTTCCGACGCGTGCGAGCTGCCCAACGGTTCGATGGAACAGTGGAAAGAAAATCGCCTAACCGAATACGCTTTTCACGACCAACCAGCGGAAATTTCGTTTTGCGATACGCAAATCGCTCATTCAGGAGAAACGTCGATCCGATTTGAGAATTTCACCGCCAATCCCCACGGACATGGGCGACTTATGAAAGAAATGGCTCTCACACCGGAACGACTTTACCGTGCGTCTATCTGGTTCAAAACCGAGAATATTCGAGGAAATCTCCAGTTACAGATTTACGATCAGGATGGAGGAAGTTTAGCGTCGGCCAGACCCGCGTACAAACCTGGAGAGACGACCGATTGGACCAAAGTTTCCGTGACATTCAAAGTGCCCAAAGATGGGAAAATTCGCATTTATGCCGGAATCTGGGGTGGCGAGGCAGGCCGTTTTTGGCTGGACGACCTTTCTATCGAATCCATCGGATTGGTCAATCCGCTGCGTCGTGATGGAACACCGATGGTTGTCACCGATGCCACCGGCAAGGCCCTCTATGAGGAGGGAAAAGATTGGGTGCTCCCAAAATTTCGGCTCCAGCCATGGAATGTGAACGCGGAAGGTCTGAAGTTGATCATTCCTGAGGGAAGTCGGATTCGCGATGGAGAAACGCTGCTAGTCGATTATTATTATCCACCGCTCGTCGGCGCGCCGCAGATCGGAACATGCATGTCGGAACCGGAACTCTATGAGCGGTTCGAAGCCTCGGCTCGCGTGGTTATGGAAGCGTTGGCACCCAAGAAATGGTTCCTGAGTATGGATGAAATTCGTTGTGCCGGGACCTGCCAGGCCTGTCATGATCGAAATATTTCGTTAGCCGCGATTCTAGGGGACTGTATCACGAAACAGTACGAAATCATTCGGAAAACCGATCCCGGTGCGGAGGTGTATATCTGGTCAGATATGCTTGATCCGAATCATAACGCGCATGGAAACTACTACGTTTGTGATGGCGATTACACGGGTGTTTGGGAACTTGTTCCGAAAGAGCTGATCATTAGTTGCTGGTATCACGACATCCGCGAGAAGAGTATGAAGTTCTTCTCGGAACGCGGATTCCGAACGCAGGCGGCCGCCTATTACGATGCGGATACACTCGAAGGTTGCACCGATTGGCTCGAAACCTGTCGCAAAACACCCGGATGCATAGGAATTATGTACACGACATGGGAGCATAAGTATACATTGTTGGAAGGTTTTGGAAAAATGTTGCGGGAATAGGGGACAAACGCGGCACACGCAAGAGGGAACCATCCTATCGAGTGCGAGTTTTGAGGTGGCTGATGCCGTGTACCCATCCGCCGGTATGGCACCGTAAATGGAGGAAAACCTCCCCATTCGTGGTGGATGGCGAATTTACCATGGGGTTTCGAGTACGGAGACGATATCGGAGGCCATTCGTTCCATATCGCGCAGCTGTGCGGTAGAGATGGTCTGCCCTGCTTCCGGCAACAAAATTTGGCTGCGATCGAACGTTTGGTAAGGGATTGGTAAATGGGAAATTTGGCGAGGTTCGGTCGCTCCACGGTCATACACCGAGACCTCGACCTGCATGCCGGATGCAATTTGGCGAGCTTGGTTATCTCCCGTACGTACGAGAGGAGTTTTCGATTCCGATACGAGCCGCACGACAAGTGTCGTGTCGGCGTCGGAAGGCGAACCGACCACTTTATACGGCGTACGTTTTTCGATTTCCTTCGTAATCGCCTCAGTCAGCTGTTCGCTCATACCGCTGCGATACGTGCAATCACAACGGACCATCGGCACATGGACCGTGGAGATTGCGTCTGTGAAAAGATGGTCATTGCCCAGTTGATAATTCATCGAACCGCAACCGATCAAGCCCATCTCGAACAGTCCTATGAGAAATACAAAGGTGAATAATCGCATAAAAATCCCTCGCATGATGAATCTTTTGCCCGACTTTTTCCCCACGGCCGCGTATCGTAGCGGGGCCTCGCGATCGTGTGGACACGAACGCCAAATGGAACGACCTGCTGTTCGATTGCCGCTGATCGCCGTTGTTTCGGAATCTTACCCGTGAGTTGATCGGGTGAACCTTTGCGCTGGCCCCATGCGGAACGGTCTGGTGCACGTTTCAACTCGCGGTGGAAAACGTCACTTACGCTGCGGGAAAATTTCTTCGACCCACGCGAGATAATCGGTGGGCGTATCGGGATACTTTCGAATCTCTTCCAAGCGTTGTTTCGCTTCCGTGGCCACATCGGTTGCCGGATATTCCATCAGAATGGATTCGTAATAAATGCGTGCCGCACGATAATATCCTTTGGAATCGTAATACTTTCCGATTTCGTATTCACGTCGCGCCAAACTCTGAACGATTTCACGTTTGGTCGTAATCAGCCCATCACGTTCCTCACCGAGTTCGTCACCAAATCGAATGAGTGATTGATCAATCAGCTTGCCAGCCTCACGCAACGGTGTGATCTCGTACTGCAATCCCTGATACTGATAGCAGAGCGATTGAACTTCAAGCACATGCGCTTTCATGAGATACTCACTTTGCGAATAATCGGTGCGCAACTGCTTATATTCTCGTGCGGCATCAACCCATTTTTCATCGGCGAAGTAAATGCCCGCCGCCGCCATGATCGCGTCGTCACCCAACGGACCAATGGGATCATAAGTACGGACCGAACCGTAACATTTGACCGCGTATCCGCGTGTGTCGAACGTCGGACGTGTCCCATCGAACAAATTCGGCGTGAGCGTCCATTCCGGATGCTGACGGCTATATTTCTCCCAATATTGGGCGATCATGAACATTCTGCGTGACACCACATCGGTATAACGTGAAAATTCGTAATATTTGAACAAGTAACAATATTCGTCATATGCTGCTTTGTATTGGTCGGCGAAAAAAAACGATTCCGCTCGCATAAACAGGGCGTCTTCTTGGATCGCGGAGTCTGGCCAGAGTGCGGAAGCCTCCCTAAAGGCTCGAGCGGATTCCTTATATTTTTTCTCACGAAATAGGGACATTCCTTTTTCGTAAGTGGCTCTTGCCTTGTCGTGATCGGGCGCGACGGCAAATAGCGAGGTTAAACGGTCCCAAGGACTTTTCCATTCGTCGGAGGTGTCAAAATCATCCAGCAATTGAGCGCCGGATGGCGTACCTACGGTGGAAGAGTCATCGAGCGCGACTTCAGAAGCGGAGCGTGCGTCGCGTGATTTTAACGCCGGTGACGTCGAATCACTCGGATTGACCGCGCCAAAATACTTGGCAAGAAAATATCGCTGTTCCGAATTCATCGTCGAATGACGCGCGTAATCGGATGGATCGCCATACGGAGATTGTCCAATGCGTGTTGGCGATAAAGGATCCGAAGCAAACTTCTCGCGTTCCGCCTCCGAGATGCTGGGAGTCGATTTCCAAGGTGGCGTTAACGGTTGTCCGAGAAACGCTGGTTTACGGAAAATACGTGGACGTGACCATGACGGCGTCTCTTCTGCCGGATCTGGATTGCCATCGGATACGGACGACTGGAGCGTCGCCGGCACTGGCGGCGGTGTCGTCTCTTGGTGGGACGTTTCCCCCTGAGAGGTCACATTTGTGGGACTATTTGCCATCTCCATGGGTTCCATGGGCGCAACCGGTACCATTTCAGATTCTTCCGCGCGGCTGAATCTCGCATCGGCGAAACGCACTGGCTCGGTTACAGGTAAGGCCGTTTCCGCAAAGCGACTATCGTCAAAACGGTTAGCACCAAAACGGTCCGTCGTCACAACAGGCGAATCGACCGAATAAGCTCCTGTCATGCCCGTCATCACCGCGGTACCCACGCCGCTCGTGTTCGCCGCACCGTGGCTGACCGTACTCCCAGCCGCCGTGGCCGTATGGAGTGATTGAGCATTCACCGTTCCAGCGACCGGTTGAACAGAGCCGGTTGTCGCGGAATATCCGGGGTAGACCGCCTGAGTCGTGGTCGCATTTTGTGTAGTTTGCGTATTTTGCGTTGTGCCGCCATAGGCCGCAGAGGCATAGGACGTCGTTGGGACAGTGTTAGTGGTCGGTGCCGAATCGAGTGGAGATTCCACAGCGAGAAACGGGTCGACAGGCACTTCCTGCTTTCCAAAATCGAATAATCCGGCCAAGGTGTACCGTGGAGTGAAACCGAAAGGAGCATTCCATCCCATGCAACTGAAGCCTAACACACTGGTTAAGACAAAAGCGATTCGGATTTTTTTGCGGATCATCGAACACCAAGCCTCTATCAAGTGATCTATTCAGATGGAAGTATGCCCGAAAATTTTCCAAAAAATCTTCGAGAAGCTACCATCATGGTCATGAAACCCCACCATCATGGCTTCCATCGTTATGGTCGCGAACTTTACATCTGGCACCATCGTTATGGTCGTACTCCATCCTAACGGTCCGCCACTAGCTGAAAATCACCGTGCGTGGCCGACTCGCGGAGTTTTCGCAATCAAATGGCTGTTGGATGGTATTTTTCCCGTAAAGGGAAACCAGATCGCCTCTCGTCGTTTTCGGAGGATCGGCCTGATGGGTTTGCCAAAACGTTGGAGCGTTTGGACGCATTCCACACAAGGATACCCTCGAACGGGAAAACGATGGAACAAGTTCGCAAGGCTTGTAGCAAAAAAAAGAAATGAACACAAACCCAATTTTAGATTTTTTTGGCGGAATCGTCTCAGTTTCCGTTTTACGGTCTGCCCTCGACACGCAGCCACTGGGTTTTTTTACAGATGATACGCACTACCAGATAAAAAATCGTGCTTAGTCCAAAACCGATGATCCACGATAGATCGAAAGATTGGATACCAAAGGAGGCCTTTTCGACCCATAAATCGGTGGCGATTTCCAACGCGAAAAGCGTGACGATGAGTGCGTAAAAACCATGGTATTCACGTCGAATGACCGTTTTCCACGAAAACGACTCGGCCGGCTGAATCCAACCGCGAAGTTTGGGAAAAAACATCGGAGTACGCGAGGCCCACGTGACGTAGGCGTCGCCAAATTTTTCGCGTAAAAATTGCTCTTCGACGAAAATGATGCGTTCATAATAGATGAAAAAAACGAGGGAGCAGATCAATACGAGCCACCATGTTTGCAAAAACATAACCGGCGCAAGCCACATAAAATAATTGCCCAAATACAGAGGATTTCGCACAAGCGAATAGATTCCCGTCGTGTTGAGCTGCTCGGCGACCTGTCCGTGCGTGTTACGACCGGAGGTACCAGCGGGAACATAACCGATCGTGATCGCTCGAATGCCCAGACCTAAAAAACCACAGCCCAAACAGGTAATTTCCCAAATATGATCACAAAGTTCCGATTCGTAATGAAATTGCAGATAAGCGGGAATGGCCACCAGAAATAGAAAAAGAGGCAAATAGCTCCGCCACCGGAAAAACCATGCCCCCTGTTTTTCCATCTCTTCGATCATTGGCATGCGGAAACTCCTTTGGATGAAGCGGATGACGCAGATTCCGGTTGGCTATGATTGGAATAAGGAACACACTTGAAAGGGCAATGATTCTTACGTCGGAAAAAAGCCCTCTTGCCGCCCCCAAACCAGCACCAGCACAAAATCTATAGCATGGGACACCAATATACACGAAAACCAGCCGATCTCATACGTCACTTTTGACGAAATTTTTCGAAAAATTTGCCGATGTACTCGTTGTACCGCGAGGCTTCGATGGATGTGATGAAATCAGCCACACCAATTGGATTGGCTGTAGGAATCGGTGACACCAAAAAAACGAAAATTCAGTATAAGCAAAAGGAATAGGACCATTGTCGATTGCTTTAGTTGCTGGTAAACTGACAAATGCGGTTTTTGGGATCTTTTGTACGATACCGGGCGTCCCGGAAAATGGAAGATTCAAAAAAATGGGAGCCAAGTAAGAAGGGAATACTAGATGAGTGATTCGACGTCGAAAAATGATCTTGCCACAGTTCAATTGGATGGCAAAACGTTTGAATATCCGATTTTGACCGGAACGGTCGGCAATCGCTCGATCGACATCTCGAAGCTGTACGGTCAGACAGGTGTCACGATGCTTGACCCAGCGTTCGGAAATACGGCTGAATCAATCAGCAATATTACCTATATCGATGGTGAGAATGGAAAATTGCTCTATCGTGGATATCGCGTGGAAGAACTTGCGGAGCGTTGTCGTTTTCTCGAAGTGGCTTACCTCTTGATCTACGGCGATTTGCCAAATGAGGAACAATTCAATCTATTCCGCGAACGGATTCGTTATCATACCATGTTGCCGGAAGGGATGAAGCGACTGTTCGAAGGTTTCCCGCAGCACGCACATCCGATGGCGATTCTTGGTTCCATGACCGGAGCGTTGGCCGTTTGGTATTCCGATTGTCTTGATCCGAAAGATCCGACGCATCGTGAGTTGGCCCTACATCGTGCGATGGGCAAATTGCCGACGATCGCCGCGTACAGTTACAAACAGTCGAGTGGTCAACCATTCATGTATCCGCAGAATAATCTCAATTATGTGGAGAATTTCTTGCAGATGATGTTTGGTACGCCATGTGAGCCGTATCAAATTGACTCCGTTTACGCAGAGGCGTTGAATGTGCTGTTGATTTTGCACGCGGACCATGGGCAGAACTGTTCCACTTCAAGTGTGCGCATGGTGGGTTCGAGTAATGTGGATCTCTTCTCGGCACTTTCAGCGGGCGTTTGCGCGTTGTGGGGAGCGTTACACGGTGGTGCGAACGAGGCCTGTATTCGGATGCTCGAACGCATTCAGGACGATGGACGTGATTTGGGCAAATATATCGCCAAGGCGAAAGATTCGAACGATCCGTTCCGTCTGATGGGATTTGGACACCGTATCTATAAGAATCATGATCCACGTGCTCGGATTATCAAAAAAGTCGCCGACAAGGTACTCAAGCAGCTCAAAGTGCGAGATCCTTTGTTCGATCTAGCAATGGAGTTAGAAGAGTATGCGTTGAAAGATTCCTATTTCATCGAACGTAAACTGTATCCGAACGTCGATTTTTATTCAGGGATCATTTACAAAGCTCTTGGTATTCCGCCGCAGATGTTCACCGTTCTGTTTGCCTTAGGTCGTTTACCAGGTTGGATCGCTCATTGGCTCGAAATGCACATGTCGCCCAATCCGCGTATTCATCGTCCACGCCAGCTGTACCGCGGTTCAGCGGAGCGTGATTTCCAACCGATGAACGCGCGACCGGGGGCCCCATACACCGTAGGACCGGCCACGACGGGTGCCGCACTCGACACCTCCGTCAATGCCGAGTTCTAGGGCGTGTTCATGTAATTAATATAGAATATTTGAGGGATATTGGTATATTTGCGTCGAATATACCAAGCCGCGAAATCCGGCATAATCCACCGTAGCTGGTTTATTTGTCCTATATTGACTTTTAGACTCGCCACAAGTCATTTTTTGAGTGGACAAAAAGGATATGGGGGGGAACCTTTGAAAACGTTCCCCTCCAAACCTCTCCCAAGACTTTTTATCATACGCACGAGCTGCGGCATCGGTTAAAATGGCACGACATTGATGTGAACACGACCCAATGAGGACCGAGAACGAAGTGACCGTCCGAATGGATTTGTATACCTGCTCACCCGGTTGGATTACCACCGTCTAGTAAAAAGCGGCACGTTTTTCGCCGCCCGCATTGTTTGGCCTTTTCGGTAGCACGATCTCAAAAGATTACTGTTTGACCAGGTATGGGGTATGGCCACGCACCGTCGGCTCCACGCTGGACGGGGGCCTTCGTCTCCCACGACATCTGATCGATATCCGGCACCAACTTTAGTTCCGACTGCGTAATCTGATCCCATGTCACGATCTGTCCGGAGTAGGTTGCCGCACGTCCGAGTAGCGACGCAAAATTCGCCTCCGCCGCACGATGTCCCTCGTTGTACGGCAAATTCTTGCGAATCGCCTCAAAAAAGAGATCATGTTCCACCTGATACGGATTCGGTTCCGGCCCGTCGAACGCCCACGTTTGATTCTCTGGTATCATCAGCTGATTCTTATAGATACGACATTTCGCCGCTGAAAGCGAATCCATCAACACCGCGGAACCACGTGTTCCATGGATGAAATCGCTGTACATACTAAAACAACCAGGCGGGTAAAGTCCGTGCGACGTGAGGTGGGTTCCATCCGCAAAAGTAAATTCGTGATAATAGGTATCGCACATCAGCCCGGGGATATCCGGTTTTGAACGTCCGCATAATCCAATGCACGAGACCGGCCACGCGTCCTTCGCCCAACACGCGCAGTCAATGTTATGAATACAGAAATCAATGAAAACATTCGCTCCGGCCCAGTCAAATTCATGAAAACAACGCAGCTGGTACGCAAGTTCGCTCTCACCGGGATTCGGCTGACGCCCGGCGAAACTGTGCATACGGAATCCACGGATATGCATGATCTCCCCCAACTCACCATTCCGAAGACGCTCGACCAGAGCCCCACGCGCTTTGCAATGCCGCCACATCAACCCACACGCGATTTTCACTCCTTTGGCATCTGCAAGTTTGGCCGCCGCCTGAATGCGCCGTGTTCCCGGCGAGTCCGTCGCAAATGGTTTTTCCATGAACACATGGACGCCTTTACTCACGGCGTATTCGACATGCAGAGGGCGAAAAACGGGTGGAGTCGCCAGGAGCACCACGTCTCCCGGACGCAGGCAATCAATCGCTTTACGATAGGTGTCAAAACCGAGAAAAACACGTTCTGGAGGCAATTCGACACGCTCATTGAACGACTCTCCAAAACGCTGGGCAATGCCCTCAAGACGGTTTTCGAAAATGTCGGCAACGGCGACGAGCTTCACCGGACCGGTGGTCGAAAGTGCGTTTGCCGCCGCGCCGCAACCACGTCCACCGCAGCCGACTAACGCGATTTGAATCGTCTCATCTCCCGCCGCATGGACGCCACGAGTCGGTGAAAGTCCACCCAGCGTCGCGGACGCAAGCAGTGTACCACGTGCCAAAAAATCTCGCCGATGTTCGGAAAATCGCATCCTCATCCCCCTTGCTCTCGTTTCGAAAGATTTTTATTTGCCCATTGGAGTACGTTTCGAGCCAGTTCGCGGCAGAAGTACAATGGAATCCACGAGTATTTCGTGATCAAAAAGCGATCTCTTCTCTCGAACGCATCCTTCCGACAAAAGGCAGTATAAGAGAATAACAAGACCAAATCAATCATGATATACCGTGTCATCTCATGCGCTTCCGGCACATAAATGACGTAAATCTTGCCACACTTTCGCACAGGTAGCCAACACGATCAAAACTTCTAAACGCCCGAGAACCATGACCGCACTGAGCGTCCAAATGGCGAGTTTGGGCATATCCGGCGTGGTGATTCCACTCATGTACCCCGTGCCGGAAATCGCCGAAACAACTTCAAAAAGTGACTGATCGAATGAAAAACCACATGCACAAATGAGCATCGTACCTGAAAAAACAGTGAGTACGTAAAGGAAAAATGTCGCGGCACAGTTGCGTGTCGTATCGGGATTCAGATAGACCGGATGATCGCTGACTTGGAACGAACTTTCGAGAATTTGCGTTTTTGGACGCACTATTCGGAGTATCTCGCGGCCAAGTATTTTGAACAACATAAAGACACGAATCTGTTTGAGCCCACCAGCGGTCGAACAGCTTCCACCACCGATAAACATTAGCAAAATCGTCATTCCGTAACTAAAGCTATTCCAATCGGAGTAGGAAATTTTTGAGAAACCGGTTGTTGTTGAAAGTGAAACGGCCTCGAACATCGCCGTACGCAATCCCTGACCAAAACTATGGTAGAGCGGTTGGAACGTCAAAATCGTCATCAACAAGATCGAAACGGGCAGCAACACCATACAGACTCGAACTTCGGCATTTTTCCAGAAAATGCGAAATCGTCCGCGAAACAGATACCACGCCGTCACAAAGCTCAAGTTGCCGAACAACATCAGAACGATCGTAATCCCCTCGATAGTAATTGAGTTCCAGGCGGAAAAATTTTGGGGAATGGTGGAAAATCCGCCCGTCGCGATTGCTGTCAACGCATGGTTGATGGCGTCAAACCATGGCATGCCAGCCAAACCATACGCGAGTGTTCCAATCAGCGCATAACACACGTAGATGAGCAAAACGAGCCGCGCGGAGCGATGCACTTGGGGTAATAATTGATCGCCGCGTCCTTCCGCACTCGAAATTCCCACCCCGGTCACTCCAAAAATAGCCGACATCATCATAATCGCGAGTCCCGCACCGCCCATATATTGCAGGAAACTCCGCCAAAAAAGAATCATACGGCTGGCCGACGCGACGTCCACCACCGTAATTCCAGTCGAACTCCAACCGCTGACCGATTCAAAAACCGCGGCGGAAAAGTTCAATCCCGTAATATGCATAAATGGATATGCCGCAAAAAGGACCACCACCATCCAGCTGAGCGTCACCACGACGCCACCTTCGGCAATCGTCAGCGTCCCATCGGGTTGACGAAATTTTCGCCAGAGCGCATAACCGAGAACCGCCTGGATTGCGGCGGGCAGTAAAAACGCGGCCGCGTCACACGCTTCGTGGGGATAAAAAGGAAGTATTGCCAGCGGGACTAACGTCAAGCCACCCGCCATGAGCAGTACTACTCCAAAAGACGCTAATATTCCCGCATAACGACACCGCAAAAAATTTTTTTCACGCATCATATGGAAAAATCCACTTTCCTGGCACGAATTGAGTATAACATACCGACGATATCCAGACTCTCGATGGTATGGAAACGTTATTTTGGATACGGATGGAAGCCACAATAATACAGTAACACGATTATGACCGAATGGCTAGATGGTTGTGTTGGATAACGGTTGATGGGAACCGCCGAAGGAGTCCTGGACAGGATGGTTCCACATGGTTATGGAAACAATTGTCGTGACGAAAAAAACGTATTCGAGCTTACAAATTCCGGCGAAACCCGTTTGAAAATGCTTGACATTTACATTTTGGGATGTTATACCTCATAGGCGTGGTCCTGTTGTGAAGTGCCAACCGCACAATCGGAACCCGTGCACCATCAGGACCGTTGGAAGTCGCCTGTGTTCAGCGGATGGACACGTTCAGTATACGGAATTCACCGTACACTGAATTCACCATACAGAGGTGTTTTGTACCGCATTGGGATGCCAAATGACAAATCGGCGAACCAAACCTATCGAAATATACACACAACCGTTGGAAATACAAGGGGATCACCGCGACGGGGTGGTCAATCGCTGGGGCATAAGGGTGCCCATTCCGATTCAACCAGAGCGGGTTTCGGGATGAAAAGTCAAAAAGTTTCATTTGATCGTTTACTATAGGGGAGATTTCGAGAATGGATCCAAAAACTTATGCAACACTCACGGTCAGTTTGGCGATGTTTTTTGAATTCGCCATCTGGGGTGCGTGGATGCCGGTGCTTGCCGGTCGTCTGATGGGCCCGCTAAAGATGAGCGGCAAACAATGTGCGATGATTTATGCGACGTTGACGTTTGCGAGCATGATCTCGCCATTCATCGGTGGTTATTTAGGTGACTTCGTTTTAGATCCAAAATGGTTGTTGATTGTGCTACACGCGGTCGGCGCCGTGCTTCTGTTCATGGCGGCAAAGACAGAACAGTATGGCAAACTTTTTGGTTTGATGTTCGGTTATTCGCTCTGTTACGCGGCGACGATTCCGCTCGTGAACGCGGTTTTGTTCGCGAACAATGCGTTGGTTCCGGCTGATTATTCGGTTTGTGGTATTGGTTTCGTCGGTTTCGTTTTCTTCTGGGCACCGGTAGCGTGGGCACTTGTGGGTTACGCTTTGACCGGTTGGCGCATGAAGAACGGTGTGGGCGATGGCTCGGACTGTTTGAAATTGGCGGCGTTGATGTCGGTCTGTATGGTCATCAGCTGTCTCTTCGTGCAGGATCGTGCGACACGTGAAGCCTCGTTCAAAGCGGTTCCAGCGGCCGTAGCGAATGCGGATGGAACCGCTTCGGCGGCGACGGATGGCGTGGCAACCGATGCAGCGGCGACAACCGTCCAGGCGACGGATGGCAAGGCAACGATCGAGGGTTTCTTATTCCGTAAAGAAGTGTTGATTTTCCTCTTGATCCAGTTTGTCGTGGTCGGTGTGCAGCAATTCTACTTCATGGGTTCTGGAACATTCCTAACGGAATCAGGCATTTCGGAGAAGGCGATTTCCGGTGTGATGGCGATCGCGCAATTGACTCAGGCGTTGGCAACCCTCTTCTTGATGGGGTGGTTGCTGGCGAATTACGGTTTTGCGTTAACCTTAGCGATTGGTGCGGGTTGCTGGGTGGTACTGTTTGCAGTCTATCTGCTCGGCAAACCCGCTTGGCTCATGATTCCGAACCAAGCGTTCCATGGTTTGGCCTACGTGTTGTTTATTATCGTAGGACAGACATACATGGGCAATTTGGAAACGGCGTATTCTAACGGTGGACTTGCGTCCATGTCGCAAAGTATTTTGGCCGTCGTTACAAACGGTTTCAGCTTGTTTGTGGGAACGTGGCTTGCCGGTCGTCTACTCGACTCCTCGAAAGACGCAACCACGGGCAAAATCCAGTGGAGTAAGGTTTGGAGTGTACCGCTCGTCGCCGCCGCGATTGGTGCGGCAGTCTACGCCGTCGCTCTCGATGGTGTTCCACCAGAGAAGCAAGCCAGTGCGGCTTGTTCGGCTCCGGCTTGTAACGAACATGCCGATGACGCGGTTCCGATGACCGAGCTTACTCCGGCGACCGAAACGGCACCTGAAGCAGCTCCGGCACCTGAAGTAGCTCCGGCACCTGAAGTAGCTCCGGCCCCTGAAGCAGACCAAGCACCTGAAGCAGCCCCAGCACCTGAAGCAGCCCCAGCACCTGAAGCAGCCCCAGCACCTGAAGCGGCTCCGGCACCTGAAGCGGCTCCGGCACCTGAAGCAGCTCCGGCACCTGAAGCAGCTCCGGCACCTGAAGCAGCTCCGGCACCTGAAGTAGCTCCGACGGTCTAGTCGTGTGATGCTATGAGTGGCAAAATGCCAGCGAATGAAGGACGGGGAGATGCCTAGCGTATCCCCGTTTTTCCTGTTTTTTAGGGTATAGGAGAGAGTACATGTCCCAAGCATCGAACGGTTTACGTCCGCCGTTTCCGCCAGAATCAGAGATGCAACGTTTTAACGAAGTGGCCGCGAGGCTTGTCGATCGGCAGTTTTATCAGTTAGGTTATCCATTCGATCAAAATCTAAATTTAACCGGATTTTACGAGTGGCTCGTCACGACGGGGCTGAATCGATTGACGTTGATCAATGTGAGCGATCCGTACAAAACGACGTGGGACATGCTCAATACGGACGAATTTGAATGCAAGACGCTCGACTTTCTTGCCGAGTCATTTGGTTTCGGCAAAGATGCGGTGGGCGAACGTTCGCATTGGGGTTTTATCACCAGTGGCGGAACCGACGGCAATATGCACGGAGTCTATTTTGGTCGCAAAGTACTTGCGGCAAAATCGCCACTTCCGCCCATTTTGTACGTTTCTTCTGAGGCCCATTATTCGGTCCAAAAACTGGGCGACGTGCAAAATATCGAAACACGAGTGATCCGATCGCATCCGATGGGAGCGATGGATGTGGACGATCTGCGATGCCAATTGGATCCCACACGTCCAGTAATGGTGGTCATCGCGATTGGCGGTACGTTTAAAGGGGCGATTGATGACCAACGGGCCGTGGCCGCCGTATTGGATGAGGTGAATCCGGTTGCGGTATACAAACATCTCGACGTTGCGCTTTTTGGTGGATATTTACCATGGTTAGATGATCCACAAGCGCGTGAAGTGGTGGACGAGTCGGTCATGCAATTTGATTCGCTGGCGGTTTCAGGACATAAGTTTTACGCGTTGAACGAACCCGCGGGAGCGTTTTTGTGCCGTAAAGAGGTGTTGGCGTCACTGCATGCGATGCAGGTTCCTTATTTGAATGGAGCGATTCCAACGATTAGCTGTTCGCGAAGTGGTTTCGATGCGTTGAAGTTTTACTGGCGTATTGCGGTTACGGGTGCGGAGGGGTTCCGAGCGGAGGCAAAGCATATTCTCGAAATGACCGATTTGTTGGTGTCGGAATTGCGTCGCCGTGGGGTTGAACCGCTTGTCAATCGCTGGTCCAACACCGTCTGTTTTCCACGTCCAGCGGATGACGTGGTTCATGAATACAGCATGGCGTGTACAGTCTGTCCGTATTTTGGTCCGCTGTCGCACGTCGTGGTGATGCAGTTTTTCACCCCAGAACTAATCACACGGTTGGCTGATCGTATTGCCTCGCCTCGGTAGTCGATCTTGCCCAGAAAGTTTTGAATGAAAATTCGGTTTCGCATCACGGTTGCCAAGACAAGTTTTTATGGTAAAATGAGTTTCTCTGGGTGACGGATAGAATCTTTTTGGAAGGTTTATTTATCTGTACTCAGGTGGGCCTGTAGCTCAGCGGTGAGAGCAGGGGACTCATAATCCCTTGGTCGGGGGTTCAAATCCCTCCGGGCCTATTCAAATAAGATGGAAAAACACTTGTCTTTAAGCTGATATCCTAGAAAATCCCACTACATGCAAAAAGTAAAATGTATGTGTACACATGCAGAAGTGGGGTCGGTATGAAGAAACTGCCAGGGATCAAG
>JAQVKF010000153.1 GCA_028694795.1 Thermoguttaceae bacterium
TTCGCTTTTAAAGCAAAACACCTACAAAGAAAGCATCGCCATGAAACGTCGCATGGCCGGCTGGAATGTCGGCTTCCTCGCGCAAGTCATTGGCTTGACAACAAGTTAGTGTGCGATTGCCCTGGGGTGAGGGGGGATTCTTTCAAAAGTTTCCTCCCACAAATTTTTCACCATTCTTTAACTCGCTGCCGGGCGTTCCAGGACTCTAGCGGTTCAGTGAGTTTGGACACCGTTTTGCGGACATAATTCAGCAAGCGAACAGTTTGAACAGTCCGGACGCCGAGCGTTACAGGTTTGACGTCCGTGCCGCATAAGCCGATGACTAAAAACGATCCACTCCTTTTGGGGAATCAATTGCATGAGTTTTTGCTCGATTTTTCCCGGGTCCATAATTGATTCAGGTACCAATCCGAGACGATGACTTAAACGCTGCACATGGGTATCGACGACGACCCCCGTGGCGATTCCGAAGCCATTTCCCATGACACAGTTTGCCGTCTTGCGACCAACGCCCGGCAATTGGACGAGCTGGTCCATCACCGCTGGAACTTCGCCACCATGATTTGCAATCAGTTTTTGACAACATGCGATAATGTTTTTCGCCTTATTCCGGAAAAAACCAGTACTGTGAATCTCCTGTTCGAGTACGGCTTGCGGCATATTGGCAAAATCTTCTACAGAACGATGCTTCACGAAAAGGTCACGCGTCACGAGATTCACTCGTGCATCAGTACATTGTGCCGACAGAATCGTGGCTATGAGCAATTCGAGCGGATTGTGAAACTGAAGCGCACACTCGGCCTCGGGAAAAAGTTCGGCCAATTTCGTCCGAATCGCTGCTATCCGAGCCATTTCCGTTTTTTGTGTTTTTTTTGATATCGTTTTTGACATATCCACCGTGCACCTCTCCTATTTCACTCGTGGCGAAGCCCGCGGAAGCGGCTGCAAACGTGCCGTTGCGAGTTGTCGCTACCGCGACATTGGTACAGAACCGTTCGGCGGTCACCTCGTTCCCTGGCATCAACTCACTGGTCGAATATTTCACAATCTTTGACACTCCAGCCCGACGAATGCTGGAAGCGTAGCGACCGTATCGTCGGCAATATTTCGCGGAATTTTGCGGTACCCGTGTCAGGTAAAAATGTTAGCATCCTCCGCAAGTGCGTCCTGTGAAGCGTCGGTACCAGCGTCGGGTAAAAAGGTAAAAAGTTACGGAGAGAATGCGCTGGGCGGCATTCCAGAACCCGGTGGCGGCGGCGGCAACGTACTGATTTCGGCGGACGGCGCCGGGGTATACGGATCGGAGATTTGTCCAATACTAGAGCCGCTTCCGGAAGGTCCCGGTAAAATGTCGCCAGTCGGCGCGGCTGAGCTGATCGTACTTCCAAGCGATGGGGCGGAAATGGCGTCGTTTGCCGTATTTTTCCCCGGATCAATCACGCCTGGCAACGTCGTGCCGCGTAAAATCGGCGAAACGCCCAATCGCTGGGTCAAGTGTCCTAAAATCCGCTGTTCGAGAATGTGATCACGTTCGAGAAAAACCCAACCTTCGTTGGCCGCCGCTTCACCCACGAGTGCCTCACGATTGCCTGTTGCGTTGACGTTGGCACTCGACGCGATCCGAATCGTTTGCGGCGCGCTAAGCACATCCTCTATCTCTTTGTAGACCGCGACTTCGATCAAAAAACCGCCCTGCACCGGAGTGACAGCGACCTCGGCGTAACGTCGAATGGATTGTACGGTGGCACGAATTCGTTCGTCTAAATTAGCCGAATCGCCTCGCCAAGGTTCCAAAATACCCGCGCCTGGCTGTGGAAATGTCACCAATCGACCATCCGTTACGACACCATCGAGAGAACGCACGGGCAATTCGTATCGAATCGTGAAATAATCGTCAATTACATCGGCCAACGTTTCCCACAATACGAGTGGATCGCTATATTGAATCATCATTGGATTTTCGTAGAGTGCCTGGCCTTTCGGGCGATTCGGCTCGTTCCAATCGGTCGATGAACAACCACACACAACGCTGAGTAACAGCGTGAGGCAAATCGAAACGGAATAAAATCGGAAAAAACGAATCACGGCAGATTCCACGGAAAAATTTGAAAAAATGATCAACGACACGCCGGGGTTGTCGCAGAAATGGGGAAAAAAGGCAAGAGCAATTTATTTCGGACGGAGTTCTCGTTTTTCGCCAAAAAAGCGGAGTAAAATCGAGTCAACCTGGGCCCCTCATGGGTATGGGATGAAAAATGGTGAGCGCAAACACAAAAATCTATAAACGTCGGTAAAACGAAAAAGAAGCCATTTTTCACTATTTTTGAATTTTTTTGGAACTTTTTCGTTCCCTTGCCTGTCCAACCGGTGTACGATTACTTCGTAGTCGTGTTCTTGACTGGTGTGTCTCGTCGCACCATGGAAGACGAGGACGCGAACAACCGGCAACCACGTCATGGACGCTCGGTAAAAAGCAGATTCCACAAAAAGGAGTATCCACATGCCTTATTCATTCGAATGGCGGTCCCCGAATGATCGAAATACGGGACGAATGCTTCGGTATTTCCGATGGGTTATTCTCTTTATGATGGTAGGAATATCCTCTTTATGGTTCATCCATCCGAGTGGATGGTCTTTTGCCGTCACTCCGGCAGTCCCAGCGGACCGTTCCGCAAACACCCAGGAGGTACCCCCGTTGGAAAAACCTAAAAATTTCGAAGATTGTCAAAAATTATTCCAACAAGGATTCTGGAAAGAAACCTACGAGGGCCTTGAGTCGCTTCTTTTTGACAGCAAAACGCGACCGGAACTCCAAGATACGGCACCACTTTCGATGGCTATTTCCTCTCTGCTACAACTCAACCGAAGCGACGAGAGCGACGTTTTTTTGGACCGCGTACTTGAGCGTTACAGCGATGATTGGCGTGCGCGAACGTGTGTGGTAACGCAAATGCTCCGACAATCGACGCAAATCTGCCGGGTCGGCGAGAAGTATTATCGTGGCAAATGGGTGGATGGTGGCGAATGGTTCAGTACGGTACGACGCGACCGCGTCCGATCACTGCAAATTCTGCGGGAGACGTTCCCCCTGCTCGAAAAGGATTCGACTCCTGCTCGCGCGGCGTATTATCAAACGCTTGCGACCGTGTTGCGTTGGAATACGCCCGATTGGAAACTCCAATTGTTGACCGATCTCGATACGCTGCCGGATTACGACCCGATGCAATACGCGGGCAATGGAGAAAACCGTGGTACGCCTGTTGATGAAGCGGGCGAACCGATCTATTACGCCGCGGTCAAACGATTCGAAGACGCGAAAAACGACGGCGAACGTTGGCGATGGTGTTTGACTCAGATTGCGGAAATAGACGCGAAGCAACTCGGCGTGACCCAACTCGAATGGGCATCGTTCCTGGCATCGCAATTCGGCGTTCAAACGCTCAATTTGTTCGGTTACGGTATGCTGGGGAATGTGTCGCAGGACGCACAGAATCAGAGTGCGAAATTCCAACTCGAAACGCTTCAAGATAACGAAACCATTGCCAAATTGGCGAACGGAATCCGACGCTTTGAACTGCCTGTGGAGTACAATTATCTTCAGATTCTCAAAAATGTCGCGGCGATGGAACAATCCGAGGCCGGTTCGGCGAAGGGCGACGCAATGCTCCAACTCGGACGTGAATACGAGAATCGACGGCAATACGGACGTGCGGTCGAATGGTACGACACGATTATTCAGGCCAAATGGGCCGATGCGAATGCGGCAAACCTGACAAATGACCAGCGTCTGTTGACGTCTTTGAAGCCGAACGCGGAGATGCGCAAAGCGGAAATCGTCGGGGAACGCGCGATGGTCGAGATTCTCAGTCCGGGCAAACGCACGGAATTTCTCGGAACGAGGTCTGACGGAACGCCGAATCCGGTTCGGTTCGCGCTTAGTTTTCGAAATGCGACCAGCGTCCAATTCTCGGCAAAGAAAGTCGATCTCGACGCGATGCTCCGCGATATGGAAAAGGAGACCGACGCTCTCGCGGCGCGACCAGCCCCCCAAAAAAATGAAAACCGACCACCTGTCGAATGGCCGCTCTTCCAGACCATATTGGACATGCAAAATACAAGACAATTGACGAATTACATCGCAAAGGAACCAACCGTGGAGTGGAACGAGACGGTTGTCCCTGCCGCTGATTATCATGATCGGCGTATCGTCTTGGACGCACCGATCACAGAACCAGGATTGTACTGGCTCGCCTGTAAACCCGCTAGTGGCGCTGAACAATACACGCTGTTTTGGGTGGATGAGGTGGTATTCGTCCAACAGACAATTCAAAACGGGTATCTATTTAGCGTAAACCGTGCGGACAGCGGTGCTCCAATCGCCAATGTGGAATGCCATTTTTACGGCGTCTTCAGCGAAAATGGAAATCGAACCCTTAAAGTCCAACAGTTTACGGAAACCACCGATGAAAATGGTACGCTGGTCGTTCCAGCGGAGAAATTCCCGGACGGGTTCAGATGGATTATTTCCGCTCGCGATTCGAAAGATGGCCGTCTCCTCGCTCTTAGTTCGACCGACACCTATCCCAACTGGATGCGGAATCAAAACAACAGTAGCCTATACAACCAAACCAATTGCTACATGATGACCGATCGACCGGTCTATCGTCCCGCACAAACGGCCCACTACAAATTCTGGATTCGTCAGGCAACTTATGGCTCAATGGACGACACCCAGTTTGCCAAACAAACGTATCGATTGTGGATTACCAACCCTAAAGGCGAAAAAGTGATCGACACAGACGTGACGACCGACGCTTACGGTGGCATCGAAGGCGAATACGTAATTCCGGTGGACGCTCCTCTGGGACTGTGGAATTATTCCATACTCGACCGTGGAACCGAAAATTATCGTTGGGGTGGACAACTCTTCCGAATCGAAGAGTATAAGAAGCCGGAATATGAGGTGACCGTTGATCTGCCGTCCGACGCGGTCCGTCTGGGCGAGAAAATCGAAGCAACTATTTCGGCGAAATATTATTTCGGTTCACCAGTGACCGAGGCGAAAGTGAAATATAAAGTGACACGGACCGCGACGCAAAGCTCTTGGTATCCGACGTGGCGTTGGGATTGGCTGTACGGTTCCGGCTGCTGGTGGTTTGCCAGCGATTATAGTTGGTATCCCGGTTGGAGAAATTGGGGGTATGCGCGTCCAATGAATAGCATGGGTACGATCATCTATGGATCGCGGTATTTCGGTCAAACGCCACCGGAAATTGTATTGGAAAACGAAGTCGATATCGGCGCGGATGGAACGGTTAAGATTGAGATTGATTCATCCATCGCAAAAGAACTCTTCCCCGGCACGGATCACCGTTATGAAATTTCGGCGGAAGTCGTCGATGCCTCACGACGAACCATCGTTGGCAATGGTTCGATCATCGCGTCCGAGAAACCGTTCACCGTCACCGGTTGGACCGACCGTGGTTATTACGATCAGGGCGACACGGCGCAAGTCCATTTCGCCGCTCGAACCGCCAATGGAAAACCGATCGTCGGAAAAGCTAAAATAACGCTCTACAGCGTCGATTATACCGCTGCTAATCCCCCCGTGGATGCGAGCAATCCGGACATTTCGGATGCGGCGACATTACCGGTAAAGGAAACGCCCGTTGAGATATGGGATAGTACGACCAACGACGAAGGTGAGCTGATCCAATCGTTCGTAGCTGCCGCATCGGGCCAATACCGGGTGGCGTGCGAGGTGACCAGCGAGCGCGGCGAAGCGGTCGAAGGCGGATATCTTTTTAGCGTATTTGACGGAAAAGGTAGTCCGAATAAGGAGAATCCCGTTGGCGTGGATTCCACCGGCGCCGGTGTCGAGAAAGATTCCCAAGGGAAATTGGAACCCAATCATTCGGAGAAATATCGGTTTAGCGGAATTGAATTACTGACCGACAAGCGAGAATATGCCCCAGGTGAAACGGTCCAACTGCGTGTCGCGACGAACCGTGAGAACAGTTTCGTCATGTTGTACATTCGCTCCAATGGTATTGTCCCCCAAACGCCTCAATTTTTGCGGATTGAAGGACGTTCCGCCGTCGTGCCGATTGAAATCAAAGCGGAGGATATGCCGAATTTCTTCGTCCACGCAATCACGATTGCCGACGGTCAGATCCACGAGGAGGTGCGGGAAATATGCGTCCCCCCGGTTAAAAAAGTGGTCGATGTCCGCATTAAACCGTCGAAAACGGCATATAAACCGGGCGAAAAGGCGACGGTTGAACTCGAACTGCGCGATCCGAACGGGCAGCCGATGACCGGACCGGTCGTTGTAACGATTTACGATAAGTCGGTCGAATATATCTCCGGCGGTTCACAGATTCCCGATATTAAGGAATTTTTCTGGAAATGGAAACGATATTTTAGCTACCAGGGATACCGCTGGACCCGGCGTGACCTCTATCCCTCGATAGCGACTGTTCTGCCGCTCGATCCGCAAAAGCAGCCGCGATATCTTTCGCCATTGGGTGGAATGTTCAGTTTGAACGCTCAATGGGCCGGTATGGATTTCCCGCTGGACCATTCCGTTTCATTTGGGCAAGTTCGCGGTGGAAGACGTATGGCTGGCGGCATGGGCGGTGGTATGATGTCCCGTGCATTAGGTGCCCCTATGGCACCGGTAAACGGTGTGACTGGCGGCGTGGCGATGGATGCGGTCGCTGAAATGGCGGCGGCTCCAATGCCAGCCCCAATGGCGGAGGCTCCGATGAAAGGTATGGCGTTCTCCGAAAAATCCATGACTCAAAGTAGCGAACAAGGAATGAATGCTTCGTATGGGGTGGATTCGAAAGGAGATAATCGTTCGGATAAACCACTCGTCGAGGCGACCGTGCGTAAATCGTTTGCCGACACGGCGTTATGGACAGGTTCGCTCATGGCCTCGAACGATGGAACGGCGGAGGTAACGCTCGATATGCCGGAAAATCTGACGACGTGGAAGATTCGCGTTTGGGGAATGAATCATGAAACGAGTTGCGGCGAAGGCACGGCAGAAGTAATTACACGGAAAGATTTGATTCTGCGTATGCAAACGCCACGTTTCCTCGTTCAAACCGATGAGGTAGTCCTCACGGCGAATGTCCACAATTATCTCTCGACAGAAAAAGAGGTGACTGTTTCGCTCGAATTGGCCGGAACGCGGGATGACGCAAATCGTCAGATTCTCGAAATGATGGCCGAAGGCCAAAATGCCGGCACACCTACCCAAGTCGTAAAAATTCCTCCGCAAGGCGAATCGCAAATCAACTGGCGGGTGAAATCACTTGACGAAGGCGAAGCCGTTGTCCGAATGAAAGCACTCACCGATGAAGAATCGGACGCGATGGAAATGAGCGTTCCATGTCAAATTCATGGTATGCTCAAACGTGAGGCGATCAGCGGTGTGGTAGCTCCGGACGCGGCAAATGGTGTGATGCGGTTCACCGTTCCAGCCGAACGACGCGCGGAACAGACGCGGCTCGTCGTCAACGTTTCGCCCACAATTGCGGCCTCAATGATCGACGCTCTGCCGTATTTGATTGAATATCCTTACGGCTGTACAGAGCAAACGCTTAACCGATTTCTACCGGCGGCGATTGTACAGAAAACGCTCCAAGGTATGGGATTGGATCTTGAATCGGTCCAAGCGGCGACGAACAACCTCAATACACAGCAGCTTGGGAACGCGAAGGAACGCGCCGCACAAAGAGCGAATCCGACGGAAGACGCCCGGATGCGTGGAGCGTGGCGAACGTCACCCAACACCTCGCCTGTTTTCAGTACCGATGAGATGCGAAAAATAGTGAATACAGGGGTAGAGCGGCTTGTCGAGATGCAATTGTCGGACGGCGGCTGGGGTTGGTTCTCCGGCTGGGGTGAACATGCGTCGGCACACACGACGGCGACGGCGGTCCGTGGACTGCTCATCGCTCGACGCAGCGATGTCACCATAGCTCCGGACGTATTACAACGGGGACTCCAATGGCTCGTGAATTCCCAGAACGAGGAACTTGAAAAGCTGCGGCGCGGCGACACCGTGCGTCGATTGCGTGAAGGGGGGAAAGATGAAGAAGCCAGTAAGATAACCGATTATCGTTTGACGACGAATGCGCTCGATGTGCTGGTTTGGATGGTGATCCTCGAAGGCGAAAAGGACGGATTACTGCCAGGAGACGCGGCGGCAAATACGGTGGCGAATACGGCGATGAGCGATTATATTTTCCGTGATCGTGTGTCGCTACCGGTTTACGCCCAGGCGATGTCGGGCCTCGGTTACGAGTTGCGCGGCGAATCCGATCGACTCGCGGTGGTACTGCGTGGCCTGGAACAGAATCTCGTCCAAGACGAAGAGAATCAGACGGCGTATCTCGATCTCGGTCCGGACTGCTACTGGTGGTGTTGGTACGGCAGCCATTTCGAGGCTCAGGCGTACTACCTCAAACTGTTGGTGCGAACCGCGCCAAAGGGCGAAACGACACGACGGGTGGTTAAATACCTGCTCAATCACCGACGTGGTGGAACGTATTGGAATTCGACCCGTGACACGGCACTATGTGTCGAAGCGTTTGGCGAATTTTTGAAGGCAAGCGGCGAAACCCAGGTGACGACAACGGTGGATGTGCGACTTGATGGCAAGTCGGTCAAAACAATCGAATTTACACCGGAAACCTTGTTCACGACGGATAATACGTACACGATTGAAGGAGCCGATCTGACTGATGGTGAACATACGATTGAATTAGTAAAGACCGGTTCCGGACCGTTGTACTACCATGGTTATCTCGACAATTTTACACTCGAAGACCGGATTACCCGCGCGGGCCTCGAAGTGAAGATTGATCGAATTTACTGGAAACTTGAACGGCTTGAAGACGCCACTGAAGTGGTCGCTGGCGGACGTGGTCAGGTGGTATCGATTGGCGTAGAAAAATACACTCGTAAGCGGATCGAAGATTTGAGCGAATTGACCAGCGGCGATCTCGTCGAGGTCGAATTGATCGTGGACAGCAAAAACGATTACGAATACTTGCTGTTCATAGATCCGAAGGCGGCTGGTTTCGAGCCGGTCGATCTGCGGAGTGGGTACAACGGCAATTCGATGGGTGCGTATGTTGAATTTCGTGACGATCGAGTTTGCTTCTTTGTGGGAACGCTTTCGCAGGGTAAACATTCGGTTTCGTACCGCCTGCGAGCGGAGATACCTGGTCGATTCAGTGCGTTACCCGCGCGAGCCGAGGCAATGTACGCTCCGGAATTACAGGGTAATTCGGATGAGTTCAAAATCCAGGTGCGCGATCGGGATCGAACTCCATCGGAGGTGAAATGACCATTTGAACATGTTTTCTTCATTGATGCTGGTGTTTGTGCGTATAGTAAAAAGAGCCGATTGCCGGGAATGAAGTAACGGCAATCGTGATCAGCCACACTTCGTAGTCCGACCTATGCATAGCAAGGGTCGGGCTTCTTGTATTCTATCCCGTCACAACGTAATACTTGGAAGTACGCAAAAGGACCAAAAAACGAAAGAAACTTTTTACCTGACACTGGTACCGCCACAGGGCTATCGCGCACTTTAGGCGGTTTGGGGTAGCGCGGCAAAGAAGTTTGTGATAGTTTTTAAGCTTCCGTGGTTTATACCGAAACCTGGCGGGAGCTTGAAAGAATGAAAGAGATTCAGGAAG
>JAQVKF010000154.1 GCA_028694795.1 Thermoguttaceae bacterium
CATTCAACGCAAATGATGAAGGGAAAACCACCATGAGCGTTCAAGACATGGCGGAAGAGGCGACATGTTCGACAGCGAGAGTCAAAAAAGCGATTGAAACGCTGATAGAACATGGTTGGCTGGAGATGTTGGGCGTCGGTATCTATCGAGTCAGATGACACGATTTGGACACATCCCAGCGGTTCCGCCGTCAGGTTAAAGCGCAAGGGTCGTAACATTATTACGATCCTTGCTTGAATTGATGTCGCTGTTGAGGGCGATCCCAGATTGTACTGATTAGTGTTCGGATGATTGCCGAGTTTGGATTAGCTTCATTGTTGGGTGGCGTTTTGCCCCCCTTTTTTATAGACGCAATCCCGCTTAATCGATTGATTGATCTGAGGTGGTGACGTTCCCCCATCGTAAAGGTTCGATACAATAGGTAGGCACTTTGGAAGAGTGCGTAAACAAGCCCTACACATTCGCCTGTGTTGTAGTTGTCATGGGAGGAATGACATCGACAAACTATAATTTCGGCAATTCCATTTGTGTACGAACGTCTCCTAACCCGCCAAGCCCCCACATCGCCGATAGAGTAGCTAGATATTCATTTACGTGGCAAATTTCAAACATGCGTTTTAAGGCCTCTAGCAAGCGATTTAAGGCGTTTTGTACACGCATGGTAAAATTGATCGAGTGTAGCACAAACGTTTAATACATCGCAAATATATGGCGTTTGCGGGAATTCGGCAAGAATGAACGTGATAGCATGTGAAAATTAGCTGGAATCAGGAATCTTGTAACATCGTACCCTACTGTTTCCAACATATGACAAGCTATCGTTTCATCCGAAATAGAGACTGCGTGATCTTGCTCGCCGTCACGGAATTCGCGTATTGTTTCGCCTCCGTATTCACCGGATTTGAATCCCATCGAAAAAGTTTGGGCGAATATGAAACGTGCGTTAGTAGACATATTGCCAGCTTCACCGAATCTCGAAAATGCAATCCTAGAATATCTCCATAGTGGGAATCGCTAAATTAAATGACTATACCAGCGGTTGACATTGTTCTGCAATTCGGTCACCTCGTCGAACATTTTGCCGGTATAACCAAATAAACAATCAACGACATTGGCCGTCTCATCGGTCAAGACACCAAACGCATTATAACTCCGGTGGTTCACCATATGTCAATAACAAATGGTGAACCGTCATGGAATGTTTTCCACCGGTGATATGATTGCGAGACTGGAATATTCCATCGGATTGATCCAGACAGGAATAGCTTCCGTTAATGTACCGTTGGTTAAACGCAAGCGAAGTCGTAGTTTTAGCTTAGATAAACCTTCCATCGTGGTTGGAATTTTTCCATGACACTCGATATATCCCCAATGATTGGTGATATCCCTACATATTCCGAATGGAACTTGATCGGGAACCTCATGCAAGTAGAGTACGGATATGGCACGCAGTCCAAGCGGCCAATAACTCGCACGATGTATAGGGTCCGCAAAATACCCTCCGATGAAACTTGTTTTTGAATCGTGTGGGTCGAAAGGAGAAACAGATTGGCGAGTTGTCCACCCCATATATCCCTCCATGCGGTGGATTTGCGATCCCTGAAAATCAGAAACGTCATATGAAAATTTTGGATCTTCGCATTCTAGACGGTAGCCACAAACCTGTCCTCCATCCTCTATATATTCTATTTCCAAAAAAAAGCAATCTGGACTTTGTGATACCGAGTCTCCTATACGGCTTTTCATCTCTGCGCTAACAGGAAAAGCTGGAATTTGATCGGCATTTACATATTTGCGAATATGCTGCATGGCTGTTTCGTAAGAGGGAATTAAATGTCGGTACCAATGGTAAAGTTTCGGATGCTCCTCCTGCATCATTGGAAGAGCGGCTATCATTCGATCATGTGGAATCTGATAGCAGCGTTCCATATTACACAATCTTACATTTTTCAGTCGAATGGACCGGTATTCTCCGTAACAAAGAATCAAGCTAATCCAACAATGAGCAGAAATACGATGATTCGAAAGAAACGTCCGGGTTGAGATGAACCTCCCAAAGTATTACGTAGAGATTCTCTAAACTTCAACGCGGATAGGTAAATATATTTGGGAAAACTATAGTTAGTGGAGTTTTCCTCCACGACCGTTACGGATAGAACCTTATTCATAGGAAGTGTCCTCCAATTCCCGAGTACTTCAAGGAGAAGAGGATTTCACCGAAGTAGAAGATTGCCCTACATTCTCACCGGAAATATGTTCTTCTCGCGATTCTTTTGAATGGTACGTAATTCTGCTGTTGGGAAGCATTGCTTGCAAATGGGCAAGTCCTTCTTCGGTTACATTCGTTCCCCTAAGTATGATATCCACATCCGGTTGATTCATATTCTTTAACCAAAACAAATCGAAATCCGTAATCAATCCATCATATTCGAGGTTTAACGTGTTAATATTTGGAAACATACTGACTTCAGGTAAGCAGTCTGCATTAGTGGAGTTTAGCCCTAAAAAAAAACGCCCTGGAAATTGACTAATCGCTAAAAGCTGATCTGGAGTGAGACCGTTATGTCCGGGATATGGTTCCATTTTGGATGTACAAATACTATTGATTGGCATAAGAGATTCGAAACCAACACCCATCAAAAACTCTTGTAGGCGTGTCGAACAAGGGTAACGAATCCAATTGCCGCCACGATATCGAATGTCACGCAATTGATTGGATCGTATCCATTGATTTGCCGCAAAAACGATGAAAAATATAGTTACAATCCAGCATAAAATACGTTTCCAGGTCCATGGTTGATGGTACCATAAACGAATTCTCCGAATCAAAACATGGCAATGCTTCATCGTAGACACTCCATACTTCGACAGCCACTTCTTTGTTGAGAAGTAACCCTATTCCTATTTTTTGAGACACTCCTTGATATCTTGAATGTCACCTGATGGGATTGGACGTAATTCATAAGTTCCCGTACCATGCCCTCCATCCGTATATCCCCAATCAGATTCCCCCAATGCTGGAGTTCCTGTTTTGTCAACTCGATCAAGAATTCCATGCCAAAAAACCTCATGAATAATCAGATTAGCACACGCAATATCAGGTATAGGAGCCTTTGTCGTTTGGCCTTGGCTAGCAGCATCATTGATTAATCCATATTTTAGGACAAAATCTCCATTCATGGATTGAGCCCAAAAACGAAGATTCCCTTCTTGTCGGTAGTATCCGTAAAAAATGCGGGTCCCTTGTGTCTTACATTTTCGTTGTGCATCAGCCTCCTCCTGCGATAGTGACGTGGGCCAAAGGATTACGTGAATTCCTGAATCACCAAAAACCTCTTTTATATTTTTTCTTACTCTGTCTATATCGCATACATGTTCAGTATCATTTTCCAAGTTTAGCCATATGACCACGCATTCTAAATGCTCATCATATTCGGAGCCTCCTTTTAGAGAAGAATTCTCTCGTACTTTTAATCCTAGTTTATCTGTGCCATTGAGTACATTGTTTCCGACGTAACGGTATACATTCGTATCACCAGCGTTAAAACCGATGGGGTCTTCGGACAGCCATTTGCCAAGTTCGGGGTTATACCAGCGGTTGACGTTGTTCTGTAATTCGGTCACGTCGTCGAACATTTTGCCGGTATAACCGAATAAACAATCGACGGCGCTGGCCGTTTCATTGCCATCGGTGGAAACTCCGACCTCATTGGTTAATACACCAAAAGTATTATAACTCCGGTGGTTCACCACACCAACCGCGTTCGCCAAATCTCGCACCGTGTTTTGATGATCGTTAGTTCATTTTAACCACATGAACCGCAGAGGTTTAATGGTACTTCAGATGTTCGTGAAGGTGTTATCCTTAAGAAACTATCGCGTAAAATGTGGAAATAGCTACAACGAACATCACAAAACAACCGTAATGGAAAAACCATGTCCAGATTTTCCGCTGCGGCAGATGACTCCCCGTCAGTTTTAATTCGAAATATACGCACCAATAGACAAACATACTGATCGCGAAACATTTCACAAACTCGCCGTAACGATCTAATACGAGTGCACACAGGACAAGTCCAATGATCTGATACAGCAACTGTTTTAGTGGTTTTTTATCCATGTTTATAGCTCTCACGATCGTTAAATAGTGGTTGGACACGCGCTCAGAAACATGCAAAACGATCATACCCTTATTTCGCATGAGAATGTGAAATGCTTTGTGGGTAACGATAATTGATCCACGGACCGATCGTCCACGTGGTCCAAGGTATTCCCCAAACTGGTATCGGCGAACCGGAAACTGTCACCCCAGGTAAACGATGTGCGGTGTTGTCCGCAGCTTCGGATGTAAAACATCCCCTAAGAGAAATTGACGTGTGGTCGTCTGTCACCTTCTTAAGAATACCAAGGACATTTTCATCTCCCATTAAGATCATATTTTCATTATCATCCGGAACAAAAAACAAGGCTGCCATCCCGTCATATAATCCCAATTCATGCCCATGCCCCTTAACAACCAAAGATTCAATCCGAATACCGGAATTCACCATATTCTGCAATTGTTTTAATAATGAAGCATGATCATATCCAACAAACTGGTTACCACTCTGATCCACTATAAACCATTTGACTTGCGGTATAATATCGAATGCAAGTCCAGTGGTATCTATGTAGTTCGATACTCCATTCCTGACATAACGATACAGATTGACATCCATCCTATTAAATCCGATGGGGTCTTCGGAGAGCCATTTGCCTAATGTCGGGTTATACCAGCGGTTGACGTTATTCTGTAACTCCGTCACGTCATCGAACATTTTACCAGTATAACCGAATAAACAATCGACGGCGCTGGCCGTTTCATCGGTTAAGACACCAAAAGTATTGTAGCTCCGATGCGTGACCACGCCAACCGCGTTTGCCAAATCACGCACCGTGTTTTGATGATCCGTTAGCGTCCAATACGTGTCACCACCCACCGCTTCATCCGCCAAAATCTGATCCACCGCCGGACCGTACATGTATCGGTGCGAAAGATCCGTACTCGTCAAATCACCGGTGCCGTCGAATTGCAGCACCATCTGGATACCGTCGTAAATCCACGTCGTCACCTCCGCGACGGCACTGCCCGCGGCGTCCGAATCGTCACTCCGCTTCACTAAACGGTTTTGGTAATCATAGGTATACTCCACGATCCATTGCGCCGCGCCGCCAGCCGACGCTTTTTGCGTCACCGACGTCAGCCGATTGCGATAATCCCACGTGTATTCCGTCACCGCCCCGCCGGAAATCGACGTCCGGCTCGTCATATTCCCTTCCGCATCGTAAGTGTAATTATAAACACCATCCGACGTCGTCCGATTGTTTGATCCCGTCGTATACCCAGCATTCGTCCGGTTGCCCGTATCGTCGTAGGTGTACGTTTCATCCGTCTGGTAATCGTAATCCGCTCCGGTCAACTGTCCGACGTCGTCGTAGGTATAACTCGCCATCCCATCGCTCACGGAGTCCATCGACGTCATTCGACCCGTTCGGTCATAAGTGTATGTATATCCGGCAAGTGTCGTTTGACCGACGGTATATTGCAGTGACGTCAAGCGACTGGCCGCGTCATAAGTGTACGTCCCCGCCGCAATCAGGTTGCCCGTACCCGACGCGCTTTCGTAACGGCTCAGCGAGGCAACCTGATTCAAACCCGTGTACGTCCATTCCGCACGCTTCGTCTGCACCGCGTTGCCGCCCGTCTGCGAACGCTGAATCTGTTGTAACAGATTTCCCGCGTTGTCATAAACGTAACTCGTCTGATAATCGGCGGTCGTACCGATCGTCATGGCGTCGGAAACCCGCTGGCCGAGAGCATTGTAACCGAGCGTCTGAGTGACCGTGGGCGTGAGACCGTCTAAGGTGGTCGCCACGCTGGTGGTCTGTCCAACGTTGTTATAGCTGTACGTGTAGGAGGTATCATCATCTGTCACGCTCAGCAGATTTCCAACGGAGTCGTATGTATACGTGAAGGTGTGAACCGCTTGGCTATTCGCGTCCAGCCACGTCTCACCGGTCTGCCTGCCGAGATTGTCGTATGTATAGGTCGTGGTACGTCCGAGACGATCCGTCTTCGAGACGAGCTGGCCATTCGCGTTGTATGTGTACGCGCGACTCGCATTCAGCTCATTCGTTTCCTGCGTCATCCGACCACTGTTGTCGTAAGTCCAACTGGTCGTGTTGCCCTCCGCGTCTGTCAGCGAGGCCATTGCTCCATCCGCGTTGTAGGTGTACGACGTGACGTTTCCGTTGGCGTCGGTTTCGGAAAGAAGTCGCCCCAAAGGATCATAAATGTAGGACGTGGTATTTCCAAGCGAATCCTCCGTCTGGGTCACCAGCCCAAGCGCGTTATAACTGCTGATCACCTGGTTAGCAAGCTGAGTTCCGTCACCATCCGGATCGGGGTACGTTACGGACGTCTGACGCCCGAGATGATCATAGGTATATGTTACCGTATAACTTGTCGTTCCGGAAGTGGTGGTGGTAGTGAGCGTGCGACCGGCATCGTCATAAGTATACGACGTTTCCACCGGAACCCTCGTACCACTGGCATCCGGATCAGGAGCGGTTGTTTTCACCACCCGTCCGAGCGCATCATATTCATAGGTCGTCGAGATATCCGTCACGGTCTGTCCAACGGTGGTTCTACGAGTCACCTGAGTGACCTGCCCAAGTGTATCGTAAGTGTATAACGTCACCAACGCATTCAATGAACCGCTTCCATCGGGATCCGGCCGCGTAACGCTGGCAAGCTGCCCAATCGCGTCATACACATAACTGGTCACATGACCAAGCGCATCCGTCTCTGTCGATATCTGACCACGTTTATCGTATGTCCGACTCGTTACAGGAGCTGTGAGCGCACCACTTCCATCGGGGTCCGGCTGAGTGATACTGATAATCCGTCCATAGGCATCATAAGCATATGTGGTTACATTTCCCATGGCGTCCGTGGTGGAGGTGACCCAGTCGTACGCGTTATACGCCTGACTCGTTACGGATGAAGTCTGAGAACCGTTTCCATCAGGGTCCGGCTGAGTGCTTCCCGTCTGACGGCCGTAAACATCGTAGCTATAAGTAGTCGTATTTCCAAGTGGATTCGTGATACCTGTTAATAAACCATCGGTGTTATACGTGTATGTTTTTACCGGTGACGCTTGAGATCCGACCCCATCGGGATCCGGTTGCGTGACCGTCAAAACCCGTCCCACATCATCGTAGGTGTATGTCGTCACATTCCCCGAAGGATCCATTTCCGTGAGTTTCTGTCCGGCTGCGTTATATGTATAACTCCATACGGGAGAGGTCTGAGTCCCGGCAGCCCCATCAGGATCCGGCAGGGTCATACTGATCACTCGTCCGAGATTGTCGTAACTGTAGGATGTCGTTTCACCTGCGGCGTTAGTTTGGGAGGTTAAGCATCCTTTACTGTTGTAGGCATATGTCTCAAATACTTCTTCATCCGAATCCGCCGTACGAATCCGCTGTGTCACAAATCCTCTCGAGTTATACTGGTATTTCGTGACATTTCCTTCCGGGTCCGTAATTGTGGAGATCAATCCCGCCGGGGGATCGGAGGCATTTACCGGTGATGACGTCCATGTGTAAGATGTGGTTCGGGTATCCGTCGAAGAGACGACAACCGACTCCGAAAGCAGCTGGCCGGAAGTATCCCACGTATATTGAGTGACCAAGCCCGTCTCGTCTGTGTATGTTGCCGCACATTTCCAGTGGGGGTTGGTTAGCGGATGAATCTGCGTATAAGTCCATATCTGTTTAGTATTATCTGGATGGATTATTTTGAGTAAATACCCATCACTGTCGTACGTGTAACTGGTAGTTGTACTCTGTAACGGTCCGCTGCCATCCGGGTCCAAAGTGGTTTGCGTAACCACTTGGCCTGAAAGATTGTATCCATATACCGTTGTGACCGCATTTGTGGTGTTCCAGCGTTCCGTGACCTGAACTGGCTGACCATAACGATTCACCTGCGTGCGGGTAATATTACCAAGAGAATCGGTCTTATACGTGACGGTTTCATCCGTGCATCGAAGCGAGGCGGGTGTGGTCGGAGTTCCCTCCTCCGAAAGATCGACTAACGCGGATGCCTGCGCTGATGTCAGATCCTCGGTGGTACCGTCCGGATATGTGATCCCGGACAGACGTCTGGCGGCATCATAGGTAAATGAAGTTGCTTCACCGGAAGCGTTCGTCATCGAGGTCATCAGACCCGTGGTAGAGTCGTAAGTGAACAGATTGGTTGGCGAAGTCTGTGAACCCGCACCATCCGGATCTGGAAATGTGACCTGTGTCAACCGGCGATTCGCATCGTGAGTATACGTCGTCGTATCCCCTGATGGCGTGGTGGATGAACTCAGCAGACCATTGGTGTAACCGAACGTTGTGACCAATCCACCAGGAGACGTGATCGTTGCCAAGTCTGTGGCTAAACCGTCGTTATCGGCGTCTGTGTAGGTATATACTGTCTGACCGTCCGCATTCGCAATCAATGTCAGCAATCCGAGCGTATTAAACGATCGGACCTCACCCGTATTGGCCTTCAGTGTGAATCCCGTGGTCCAGTTCCCGGAAAGTTCATAGCCGGAGGTGTTATAATTCTGTTTAAAAGTGTACCCACCAGCACCGTCGGAAACAAAACGATGTAACCCCTTATCGGAAAGAACGATGTCACTTCCATCCGCAATCAGTCGTTTTCCTTCACGGATATTCCAGCCGTAACCCGTTGAACTACCAGTGGTATTGAACATGTCAACCACCCCGGTATACGTTCGCGTCACCGAAGTACCATTGGCATATCTTTGTACGAGATTCATCGTCCAAGATTTCTGACCTGTGGTCAAATTGGAACCGTCCACTTGTAACGCAAAACGGTATGATTCTCCCGCGACGGCACTCGTGCCGTCATAATACACCGTACCCGTAGAGATACCGCCGATGCTTCCGGAAACTTCCACTCCTGTCAGCGCGGAACCTCCATTCGTAACCTGTAAGGTGGTATCCTTTGCCGCGATCGGATGCGGGTTATAGGTTGAGCTGTAGGACAATAAGTCCGTCTGAACAAAATTGGTTCCCAATACAGAATTCGCTTTTGCCGTGGCATTTGAAACGAGGGGTGTTATTCCGAAACTGATCGTCTCACAAGTATCCTCACAGGTACATGTATCATCTGGACAGGGTTTTGGCGAGTTCGGTTCACCCGGAACATCGTCGTCCCGGACGGTAATGGTGGTACTGATATCACATGGAACAGAAATTTGATTTTGGTTACTGTCCCAGTAGAAGAGACGCGTAATCGTAAACTGAAGATATTCATCACCCTCGATGGAAGTGTCCTGGATAGTATGGACACGTATCTTAAACACATTGGAGGCGACGCTTGAATTGAGACAAGCGGTTCCACCGAATTCGCTTAAGAATAACATACCTGCCTCCAGGGCAATCGCACACTAACTTGTTGTCAAGCCAATGACTTGCGCGAGGAAGCCGACATTCCAGCCGGCCATGCGACGTTTCATGGCGATGCTTTCTTTGTAGGTGTTTTGCTTTAAAAGCGAAA
>JAQVKF010000155.1 GCA_028694795.1 Thermoguttaceae bacterium
GCAAAAGTTCACTCGTGGCCGATACGCTTTATCCCGCGATTGCAAAAAGAATGCACAAAGATTCAGTACCTCTTCCGCTTCCATACAAAGAACTTTCGGAAGATGGGGAGTTGGACGATGTGGTACTAGTGGACCAATGTCCATTAAGTCGTTCTCCACGCTCGAATCCGGTAACTTATCTGAAGATTATGGACGAGATTCGAGCCGTTTTTGCCGAAACGCCGGAGGCCCAATCGCGTGGTTATACGGCGAGTCATTTTAGTTTTAACTCGGAAGAAGGACGTTGTCCGGCCTGCGGCGGCGATGGACGTATTGAGATTGATATGCAGTTTTTAGCCGATGTGACGATGCGTTGTGGAACCTGCGGCGGCCGCCGTTATCGACGTGAAGTGTTGGACATAACGTGGCGAAATCGCAACATTGACGAAGTATTGAATATGACGGCACGTGAGGCGTTTACCTTCTTCCGTGGACGTGCAAAGGTACAAACCAAGCTTAAACGTTTAATTGATGTCGGACTGGATTATGTGCGTTTGGGCCAGCCGACCGATACGCTTTCGGGTGGTGAATTGCAGCGTTTGAAACTCGCTGCGTACATCTCAACCTCGAAACGCAGTCGATGTTTGTTCATTATGGACGAGCCTACATCGGGGCTTCATTTTGCCGATGTGGTTCGACTGTTGGATTGTTTTGATGCGTTACTTTCGATAGGTCATTCACTTGTATTAGTCGAACACAATCTTCGCATGATTCAAGCGGCGGATTGGGTCGTTGATCTTGGACCAGGCGCGGCGAACGAGGGTGGCCGGGTTGTCGCGACGGGAACGCCGGAAGAGATTATGCGAAATGAACATTCAATCACCGGTCCTTTTTTGCGAGAGTTAGTTGCGAGGGGCGAGAAAAATATTGGATCGCGGTAAATCGTTTCGCAAAGTAGAATATGTTTGTAGTATTCATTTAGGACCAACGGATGAAGCATTACCATAAAATGAAATATTACCACAATCTTTTAATATGGACCGTTTTGTGGAGTTGTTTTTTAGGCGGTACGACATCATGGGTTTATGCGTCTGAAAATGTGTCCGCCCCATTATATCACGGGCCGGAACAGCTGATTTCCGCACCAGCTCCATACACTTACGCTCCGGGAACGATCCAAAATTCATGGATTTATGTATCCTGTACGGATAGTCACCATGTGATGGTTCTCGACTCTCATCGATGGAGCGAAGGTGTACATGCGATCATTGGTGATATACCATTAGATGGACGTCCGACGGGACTGTGCGTTTCTAAAGATGGAAAATATTTATACATTACATGGATAAATGAATTATCATGTGGTTTTGTATCGGTCTTGTCTATAGCGTCGAAAGATACATCCAGCGAAAATGCTCCAAATACGACCCCGCGATTGGTTTACGAAGAAATAGCTCGATGGGCGGCTGGACACACTCCGGTTTCGCCCGTGCTTTTATCGGATAAGAAAATGCTGTGGTTCCTACGTCGCTTTACGGGTGAACTTGTACAAATAAACACGTCGAATGGTGAAATATGCGATGTCATACCGCTGAACCGCGAACCGATGGTGATGCGATTAACGCCGGACGGCAGCCAACTCGTGATAGCCCACCATCTGCCGATTCGAGATGAAATTCACCAAATTTATCGAGGCTTAGTGACACTGTTCGATCTGCCGACAAAGCAGAAACAGGAGATTTATCTGCCTGACGGTACTTCCGGAATTTACGATCTTGCCATTACCGAGGATGGTCGATATGCGTACATCCCACACACGCTTGGTCACCATAGTTTGCTTTCCAGTCAGGTGGAGATGGGTTGGATTATCAACAATGGAATCAGCATTATCGACCTCAAGAAACGGAGTTTTTTGAACACTATTCTTTTGGATGGTGGTAATGAGGGAATGGCCAATCCGTGGGCGGTCACCAGTTTTGACCATGGCGGAAAACTAGCTTTTACGGTTGCGGGTAAACATCAATTAGCAATTTTTGATTTGCCGAAAGCAATGCGTCAGCTTCAGATTTCCTATCCGAATCCGATCGCCACCGCGTTAGTTGGAGCTAAATCACCAGTATACGATTCGATGATTCGTACACCGGTGAACGGAAAATCGCCACGTGGTATTATGTACACAAATGGACAAATTTTTGTGACTTCTTACTTTTCTGACTTGGTGGACGTTTTTTCATCAGATGGAGTTTTTTTAGCGACTATACCATTGGGCGCAAGGCCTGGAAGTGATGAAAATCCGTGGACAGATCTTCGAAAGGGTGAGCAAATATTCAGCGATGCGGATTATTGTTATCAAACGTGGCTGAGTTGTGTAACGTGCCATCCAGAGGCTCGCATGGACGGGATGCGATGGGATTTACTCAACGATGGCATTGGCAACTCGAAATCGACCAAGAGTATGTTGTACACGTTGCAGACTCCGCCGTCCATGGCGTTGGGGGTTCGAGATACAGGCGAAGCGGCTGTTCGTGCTGGTTTTATCCATATTATGTTCAAGGAAGCGGATGAGTCGGACTGTCTGTGCGTGGATGCTTATTTGAAAAATCTCAAACCATTGTCAAGCCCGTATCGTCTTGCCAATGGAGAACTTTCAGGATCCGCAAAACGCGGTGAGGCGATTTTTGAACAGCACTGTTCTTATTGCCATTATTTACCTATATATACTGATCTCAAAAGACATGACGTGGGTACTAAATCAGCGGAAGATTTTGAACGCACATATGATACGCCGATATTATATGTGATTTGGCGAACGGCTCCGTACCTACACGACGGTTCCGCGAAAACTGTTCGTGAATCATTGTCGGAAAAACATGGCCATATTCACCAACTTTCGGATACCGAGATGGAAGATCTCATTCATTTCGTGCTATCTCTCTAATGGGCAATGATCCATGAAACGACCTCGCAAAACGTTATTTTGGTGCCTAGGTATACCGATTATTCCGACCATAGTTGGTTTTTACTTGAAATTTGATATTTATATATTATTACGACGATTTTGGTCTTTATGAATCAAATAGTTTGACTTATACCGGAGTGCTACTTGTACGGATTGCCATCAAGAGGCGATGCGGCTTTGGCGCGAGTCCGATCATGCGCACGCAATGGCTTTGGCGATTTCGGCTTCGCGGCGGAATGATTTTACCGAGGCGTAACGCGAATATCGGCTCGCCATCGAGATGGGTCCTTACTTTTTTCAAGCGAGAGCGAATTTGGCCGCTCTGTATGATGAGAGGAATGAAACCGAAAAAGCGGAACCTCTTCTGTGCGAGATGCTTACGACAATGTGGCAACACCTCCGACGATCGGACTCGTGGACCGCGAATGCTTCTGAAAACGCGGCTCAATTGCCGGTCGGTGGCGAAGGTCGATTTTATAGTCAGCGATTAGGGCGTGTTCACGTACAATCACGTAGTAAAAAACCGATAGCCAAGAATGAAATGGTGCGGTCTGAGTTGGTTGATATCAAAGTTTGTGCGTCTAGTAAAAAGTTTCCTCTCATTGGTTTTTCGTTTCAAAAAAGTTTTACGAAAAAAGCCTTTTCGCGGAAAATACGCGAACTTTTTTGAACTTTTTACCTAACACTGGTGCAGCCAGCCGCCCCGATTGGGGCAGCAACTTGCGTGAACAGGCCCTAGCAGATGCAGCCGCTGATACCGTTGGCTCACCCTCTGATCGCCAGTGGACTAATGTCCATTAGAATCGGAAGTATACCGAGCTTCGAAAGGACTTTTTTCTTTCGCGTGGGGCCAGCCGACACAAGCGACGGCGGCGGCTCAAGTGCGGCAACAGTTACAAGCTCAGGTGGCGGAATCGCATTATGCGTTAGGATTGTTCTTGGCGAATGCCGAAAAAGATGGGAAAAAACGAATCGACGAGGCTCTTCCCCATTTGAAAATACTGTACAAATATTGCCAAATGATCCACGAAAACGGTACAATTTGGCGTTATGTCTTTACCTGTTGGGATGATAAACGGAAGCTCAATTGCATCTCAAAAAACATCTCTCCACCGGTCCGACCAACACGGCGTATCGACAGCTCCGGTAGCTCATTCAAACGGCGTCACCCACGTCAGACCTCCCCGAATAGACGCCGATTTTTCGACTTAGGTCCGGATAAACGCCGCAGACGAAACGGTAAAGCAACTATCCATAAACGCGAGGCCCGCCCAAACGATCAGTACTCGCGTTGCCGCGGCAAAACCCTTTTCCATGGCATCAACGTGTCCCAAACGAATGGACTTTATCGAATGATTTCGTTAGGAAGTTACTTATAACAGCTTTTCGACATGGGTGAGTTTATATCGCAACACACTTGCCGCACCGGAAAATCCCACGAGATGGCGGTTGGCCGTCTGTTCGATTGTGAGTAATTTACCACGTTTGAGGTCGAATCGCATCGTGATTTTCTTTTCTAACTGCAGCGTTTGTGCAGCGACCTGCGGATCGGTAATCGGCGTAAAAACTTGCGTCGTCATACGAATTGTTGCGATATCGCCTTCCACTTTTTCGAGAATATACCGCTGACGTGCCTTGATTTTTCGCACCAAACCGGAGTCGGGAATCGGCACTTCCGTATCGCATGACAAAAACCATGGTTCGCCAATTTTGACGGGTGCTTCCGGTAGAGGTGGAAGCAACGCGCTGGTCGCCTGTGCCGACGATTCACGCTGTACACGCCGAACGACTTCGCCGCGCGGATCAATCGTGATTTCCGCGAAAACCTTGCCGACAACGCTTTCCGTGTCGGGTGTCACCTTAAATTCTTGTGGCATTTTCTCATCTTTTCGGCTGTCGTATCGCACTTCCGGTTCATCATTCGTTTTACGCCGCATATCGACCCACGCGAGTGAATTCTCGAAAGTGCCCTCGCCATTTTCCGCGACGGAAGTCACTTTCCACACTTTTTCGGAATAGCTGGACGCTTCGTCTCGATGAGTCACGCCACCCTTGGTGATTTCACGCGACCAAACGTCCGACACGTCGTACCGAATTGTTTCACCCGGTTCAAAGCGATAGCGCAATAAATATTCCGTGGGTTGCGATTCCGCCGGCGCCGCAACCGATTCTGTATTGGTTCCCGTTCCCGCCGCCGACAATGCGGAAACCCCACACAGAAGTCCCACACCGCCGAAAAATATTCCAAAAATCCACGCAGTCGAGCGATTCGTTTTCAATATACTACTCCCTATGAACCCATTCGCGGAAATTGATTTCTGTTCCATTTTGAGTGATTGCCCACGATTTTTTTCGTCGTAGAAACACTTTGGGCTAGGCTCCCATCCATCATATTTTGAACCGAAACATGACCATCAGTTATCCTTTTTTCTTTGCGTCGAACCGTCCACTCCATCCGAGTTTTTCACGGAGTGTTCGATAGTAGCTATGTCGCGGTGGCGTGATGGTCCGAAAAACCGCCGGTGCTCGCGTGATCTCGATTCGATCACCCGTTTGAAGCCGCGTCAGCACCGTTCCATCGACGATCAGACTCATGCCTGGCTCACCATGCACTACCGTAATTGTGTATGTCCGGTCCGCCGAATCGACCACCGGACGCATCGTCAATGTATGGGGATTCAGCGGACAAATCAATATGGTCTCGAGGCCATGTCGCAAAATAGGTCCTCCAGCCGACAAACTGTGCGCCGTAGAACCTACGGGTGTCGCCAAAATTAGTCCATCACCACTGTAATATGAAACCGTTTCGCCATCAATCGCCAATTCTAGGTCGATTAGGCGGAACGAATCGCCCGTTTGTACGGAAATCTCGTTCAACGCCACCGCTTCATCACCACCGAAAGTCGAAACTGTTCGTACATCCGAGCTGTTTAACGAACGGTCACCCTCCGAATCGAGAAAGCTGACCGAATTGGTAGAATTTTCCGAATCGGTCAAACTTGTCGCATCAGTCAAAACTTCCGAGTGGTCAGTCGTTTGCACCTTTCGCACACGGCAGTGGAGCATCAGATGGGCTTGGACACGCGAATCAATACCCTCGGTGTCCAGAATTTGAAGCGTTTCGCTCAACGCATCCGGGGCCACATCGGCCAAAAAGCCCAAATGCCCAAGATTGACCGCTAGTGCCGGAATTTGCAACGGTTGTAACTGTTTTGCCGCACGCAAAATCGCTCCATCCCCCCCGAAACAGATTGCAAAATCAAGCGGTTGACGTAACACCGCGTCAGGAATATGGGTGGGAGAAAAATGGACGGCCACCACTTCGGTATAACGTCGAATGGAACTAAAAATTTCTTTCGCGACACTCGAATGACACCACGTCGCGGAGGATGTTTTCCTACATTGATGGGATGACGTCCGTTCCGGTTCCGTCGCATTTTGACCCAACGCGGAATGGTGATTCATTTCCAATTCTTTCGGAGGTAAATTGGGGGAACACGAAGCCGTTTTCGTAGTCGCCGCAAACTGCATAAATCCCTCCAACAAACCGGCCTCATCAATCCGGGTCCGATCGCCTAGCAGAATAATCTGTGGATGTTTACGCCTATTGGATTCCATTCTGACCGCATACTCCTCGCAGTAAGCTTCCAAAACTTTTTAAGCCATGGTATGCCCTATTTCCCCTACAATCCATGCCACTTTCCCATAGTGTACATCAAATGGCGGTTTTCAGAAACCTCATTTTTCGCCGATTGACTATCTGTCCAACCGCCCGCCCAGAGTCCGAACGTTCCCGAAAGTCCGATTCCCGAAAATATCGTAAGTGAATAGTCTGATGCGGCGAAAACGGCGTTTGCTATACATTTTCTGTGGGAACGGTTATAATTTTTTCATCGTGGATGTTTCCATTAGAAAATATTGGCCCTCCTCGGTGAGCCAAAAATCGTGCGGAGAGAAAGAGAGAAGATGGATAAGATGCAAAAATCGCCCTCGTTATCCACGGACGATCTGACGCTGTTGGCGAATTTTGGGCAATTGGTACGACGCATGCGACGGGATATCGGGCAGGTTGTGGCTGGTCAGGATCGTGTCGTCGAAGAACTGTTGGTCACACTTTTCGCGAATGGGCATCTTCTCTTGATCGGCGTTCCCGGCTTGGCCAAAACGCTTCTCATCCGAACGCTCGCCGACGTTTTGGGGCTGACGTTCCGTCGAATTCAATTTACGCCCGATTTAATGCCGTCCGATATTACGGGAACCGAGGTGCTCCAACAGGATCCGGTGACAGGGCGTCGCGAACTCGTTTTCCAAGCTGGTCCGCTTTTCGCCCATGTCATTCTCGCGGACGAGATCAATCGAACGCCGCCGCGAACACAGGCCGCTCTGCTTGAAGCCATGCAGGAACGCCAAATTACCACCGGTGGTGTGCGTCGTCTGATTGACCCGCCATTTTTCGTTTTTGCCACGCAAAATCCAATCGAGCAGGAAGGAACCTATCCGCTTCCCGAAGCCCAATTGGACCGCTTTCTGATGGCTAGTCGGATTGGATATCCCTCTGAAGAGGAGGAAATAGAGATGATTCGCCGAACGACCGCCGATCGACCGACACCCAAAATGACTTCGGTGATCCAGGCGGAAGAACTGCAAACGTATATACGACTCGTTCGACGTGTCCCCATCGCGGAACACCTCGTCCATTACGTCTTGAAATTGGTACGTGCCACACGTCCACTCATGGGCGATACGGCTGATCCGGCGGTTCCGGCCTTCTCCACCATCGCGTCGCAAGATTCTACTTCGAGTGGACATTCCGATCAATCCGGCTATTCCAGTCAAAATGGCAAACCTGTCCAACGTGGTCAACGCGGTGGATGGATGAAACGCTTTCGACATCCGATGGGCAACGCCCTTTCGTCTGAATCGTTCAGACCAGATTCCGATCGTCTCGTTTCCATTCACGAAGCTGCCTCGCCCGTTCGTCCAAAAACGTTCTCTTCCACGCCCGAAAATATTTCGCTCGTGGTAGCTGGCGGTGGATCGTCGTCCGCCGCCGATTGGATTACCCGCTATGTTCGTTTCGGGGCCGGCCCACGCGCAAGTCAGAGTATCGTAATTGCCGCGAAGGCTCACGCGGCGATGAATGGACGCTGTTTCGTCGATCGAACCGATATTCACGCCGTATTAATTCCGGTACTGCGACATCGTGTGTTGCTTAATTTTTCTGCTCGTGCGGAAAATATCTCGGTCGAATCCGTCATCGCCCGCATTGTCGCGGAGATTGAACCCTGAGTTTTGTATTTCGTACACGATTTGATCGCACACCGCCCAAAGTGGCTGTGCGGTAGATTTTGTGATTTTGCTGATTTCATCGTTTTTCGTATTCACCAATATCACGAGTTCGAGTTTTATGTATTCTGAACGTCCTCCATGGTTACCCGATTTTTCCTCACTGGCAGCGTTGCAATCGCTGTTGATGGGGCGTTATCTCACCGATGGCTTACAGGGCGGCGTCCATCAAGGGAATCGACATGGCTCCTCGGCTGAATTTGCGGAATATCGAGACTATGTGCCGGGTGACGATCTACGACGACTTGATTGGAAACGATTGGCAAGGACGGATCATCTCCACATTAAACTTTTCGACGAAGAGACGTCGCAGTGGATTCTGTTGGTGATCGATAGTACCGCGTCTATGCGATATCGTTATGCGGAAACGTTGCCTACCAAGTGGGACATGGCCCGCGCGACGGCGGCAACACTGGCTTCGCTTTTTTTAATGCGCGGCGATGGGGTGGGAGCTATTCGGGTCGATTCCCCGAAGAAAGCGAACGCCAAAGCGTTGTACAAAAATATACCAGTAATGGCTGCGGAGTATCACGAATTAGCCATTTCTGATACCCCTACGCAATGGGAGAATCTCGTCCATTTTTTGGATGTCGATTATTTTGGGGACACTCACGCTCAGCCCGCGTGTTCGATTCCCCGTGGAGATTCTTCCATAGCGGTCGATCGTCCGTGGTGGTATCAATGGTGGTCAGGTCGGAAAAAAAGTGAAAAAAGTCCTCTTGCGTCGCACTTTTCGGACCGGAAAACCACAGATCCCCCTCCATTCCGCCAAGACGCCGCCGTACGCCCGGCTCATAAACAGCCGTATGAACATCCGCTGTCCACCGTGCTGACCGAACGTGTGCTCGATAATAGACGACGCACGAATGTCTTCGTCATCAGCGATTTTTTTGAAGATTTGCCCACCTTGTGGAATGCGGTAGAGGCGTTGCGGATTGCGCGACACGAGGTGACACTCATCCATATTTTGGATCCCGCTGAAATCAGTTTTCCGTTCACCGCACCAGGTGGCTGGCGAGACCCCGAAAACAATCGGGTTGTTTGGGGGAGTCCCGATACGATTCGCTCCAGTTATCAAAGGCGTTTTACCATGTTTTTGGAGCAAATGCGGCTTTTTTCCGCCGAACGAAAAATCCGATATCGACAGTTTTTCACGGATCGTCCACTCGTTGATTTACTGGTCGAAATGCTCCTAAAATACTGAACGTCTGAATAGTATTTGTCCCATTAAAAGGAATCAGCCACGGTTCATGTGTGAAATTTTCCAAAATTGCGATACCTTTCCCGAGTTCCACTGGATAGTTCCTTTG
>JAQVKF010000156.1 GCA_028694795.1 Thermoguttaceae bacterium
CGCTCTAAAGATGTTATTTCCATTCACCCCATGTGGCAGGAGAAATTTCACTATGCTGCGATTCGTTTTATCGGTAGGTTTGCTGGGATGTTGGGCGGGAATCACCTGCGCTCAGGAAACAATCACCTGTGTCGAAAGTCCCACGGGAACAAGTTCCTCCCTTTATGTCGGGAATCGTGCGCCGCTCACCCCTTCCCCGCTCATCAAGCTGCCCGTCGGAGCGGTCCATGCGGAAGGTTGGATTGGACGCTATCTCGAACTGCAGCGCGACGGTCTGACCGGGAAGCTCGGTACAATCAGCGATTGGCTCGATAAAAAGGACAACGCTTGGCTCTCTATCGGTGGAAAAGCAGGCTGGGAAGAAGTGCCCTACTGGCTTAAAGGATACGCCGATTTGGCTTATTTGCTCAATGACGAGGCGATGATCGCGGAGACGAAAACGTGGATAGACGCCATTCTGAAAAGCCAACGGCCCGACGGTTTCTTTGGCCCTGGTGATCCCAACGCGGAAAGTGGCGTCGATATCTGGCCCAATATGCTCGTGTTGTTTCTCATGCAATCGTATTACGAACACAGCGGCGATCCGGCGGTCATCGAATTTATGACGAATTACTTCCGATGGGTACAAAATTATCCGGAAAAGAAATTCCTCAAAACGTATTGGGAAAACAGCCGCGCGGGCGACATGCTGTACAGTTGTTTCTTGCTATACAACCATACAGGTGATCAGTTTTTGCTCGAAGTTGCAGAAAAAATCCATCGCAACACAGCGGATTGGATGCAAGAATCCAATCTTCCGAACTGGCATAATGTGAATATTGCTCAATGTTTCCGCGAACCGGCGACGTGGTGGATGCTTTCGCAGGAGGACGCTCATCGATGGGCGACGTACAACAATTTCTGGTTAATTCGTGCCTGTTTTGGTCAGATGCCCGGTGGCATGTTCGCAAGCGATGAAAACAGTCGTATGGGGTATATTGATCCGCGTCAGGGCGTTGAAACGTGCGGCATGGTCGAACAAATGTCCAGTGATGCAATGCTTGTGCGTATAACGGGCGATCCCTCGTGGGCGGACAACTGCGAAGACGTCGCGTTCAACACCTATCCTGCGGCGTTCATGCCTGATTTTAAGGCTTTGCGTTATCTAACCTGTCCGAATCAGGTCGTTTCCGATAGTAAAAATCATAGTCCTGGCGTCCAAAACGCGGGGCCATTCATGATGATGAATCCGTTTAGCTGTCGCTGCTGCCAGCACAATCACTCGCACGGTTGGCCGTATTATGTGGAAAATCTTTGGATGGCGACAGCAGACAACGGATTGGCCGCGGTGTTGTACAACGCCTGTTCGGTAAAGGCAAAAGTGACCGATGGAACGGAGGTTTCGATCCGCGAAGCGACACGGTATCCGTTCGAGGAACAGGTGACATTAACGATTTCAACCCCAAAATCAGTCGCGTTTCCGCTTTATCTGCGAGTCCCCGCTTGGTGTGATGGGATGGAAATTCGCATTAATGGCGAAGTACGCAAATGTTCTAATGTCGATACGCCGACTCCGGTTTCCTATGTTCGCCTGGAACGCACATGGAACGATGGCGATTGTGTCGAGATTGTAATGCCGATGACGCTGAAATTACGAATGTGGCAGCAGAACAAAAATTGTGTCAGCCTCGATTACGGACCGTTGACTTTCTCGTTGAAAATTGCGGAACGCTACGAAAAAAAGAGTAGCTCGCAGACCGCGATAGGTGATTCTCATTGGCAGGAAGGCGTCGATGAGTCACTCTGGCCATCGTTCAAAATCTACCCCGATTCTGCGTGGAATTACGGTTTGGCCATCGGTGACAATCCACAGGCGTTTTTGGACCAAGTGAAAATCGTACGTCACGACTGGCCAAAAGACCAGTATCCATGGACGGTGGACGCCGCGCCGATTTCGCTGACGGTGCAAGGCCAAAAGATTCCGGAGTGGACACTGGATTCGTATGGATTGTGTTCACCGATACCAGCCAGCCCCGTACAAACGGCGGAACCGACCGAAACGCTCGAGCTCATTCCGATGGGTGCCGCGCGTTTGCGCATTTCCGCGTTCCCGGTCACGAAATAGACGACGGTTAAGGATCATCGGCAGGTGGAACACGATTAGGATGGAAATTTTCCATCGTTGTCCACCCCCACGGCGGTAACGTAAGGATGTTGCATCCCAGTTCGGGATGCCGCATGGTTGCCCATGGTCCGTTCGGTTGGTCACTTTGCTCCCGATCCTCGCTACCCAGATATTTCGCGACACATACCACTTCAAACGGAAACTTGCCGCACAAGTTGGGTGGAGCTCGTATCTCTAGGCGGTGGACTGACAACATCCGTATATTTTCGCCACCCAAAAATAAGGGATTTGTCTTGAATGTTACGCTACTTGGGATTTGCCATTGCCTTGATTCTGACTCATCTGATACGTGAGCTCGCATGGAACGAGCCAAAGATGTGTGTCGCATCGGAACCATGACCCACCGCACGAGAGAGCGAATGTACGGCGGCTCATCGTTTGCCGGATTTTCCTTACTTCTCACGTGAGGTGAATTTTGAGCCAATGAATAATATCACAGGCCCCGTCCTCGGTATTCGTCGGAGCGACGACATCCGCGGCGGCGATCACCTCCGCTCGCGCGTTGCCCATGGCCACACCGATACCCGCTCCACGCAGCATACGTATATCATTCACATCGTCACCGACCGCGCAAATCTCCGCGTCTGCAATGCCCATACGACGCGCCACCCACTGGATCGCGGACCATTTATGGATTCCCGCTGGTAAAACTTCACAAAATACACCAGAATACTTCGGACCACGCAATACGTTCATCTCCAACTGTCCCGGCAGACGTTCGTTGAGCAAATCACGCAATCGGTACATATCGTTCCACGAGCCTATCGCAAACCAGGTGAACAGATCTTTGGGGAAATCCACCAGAGGTACGGTGCGTTCTGTGAGGGATTCTTCGGACGAATCCGCGTCATCTAACGCCGATTCCTCCGACGCATAGGGCGCAAAAAGCTCCGGTCGCACCTCCATGCGTGTTACGTTACGAGCGAAGTATTCGCAGTATTCCGGATACAATTCGGGCATTTCTTCCGTAATTTCCGTTGACGCGATCACGTCCACGCCCTCGGTGTATCGATCGCTATATAAAAAAGGAAATATCTCCGCTTCGTGTGCCACCATCAGACTTTGGCGTAAAATTTCCGGTCGGAATTTTGCGCGAAAAAGCGTTTGATGCGTATCGATATTTTTGATCACCGCTCCACCCGCCGCAATCAGCGGCGTTTCCAATTCCAACTCTCTGGCAATCTCAAATGCTTGTCCATAACGCCGCCCTGTCGCCAAAACAACCTGAATATTTGTTCCCTTGAGCGAATGAACGGACTTCCTTACCACGTCCGAAAGTTGATGATCCGCACGCAAAAGCGTGCCATCAATATCGAAAGCAAGTAAACGTATCTGCCTCACACGATCCATATGGGATTCATTGGTATCCATGTTCACCATTCTTATTTCCGTAATGTGCACTCATTGTCATTCACGATAGGAAGCCAGTCACGTTGACGAAGCGTATGAAAGGTCTCATACTTTGCAGGGCGTTCAGATGGCACAATCGTCATCGACTCGCCCGTCATGAGTAAATCAATTTCATTCAAGCCAACCACAACTACATTTTGGCGACAATGGTCCATGGCCAACCGGCAGTCAAAACAATCAAGAAAACGCCCGCCTCCCTGTACCGCGTGTGGATGAAAGCGGAGCCTTAATCTCGCAGCCTGCCGTACTTTTTCCGCCGTCTTACGCTCACAGACGAGAATCGTTCGCGGCGTTTCCACGACTATGATATTTTGTACATTTACGAGTCGAATTTTATGTTTGTGGGTACACTGTGAATCGGCAAACACAAAACAGTTTTCCGAACCGACAAAAATAATTTCTTGCGTAGAACATTGAGCATTTCCATGAGCGTCAGCGGGATACAATTCCGCGACGGAATCCCATGTTCCGACGTCTCGCCATTGGAAATCATGGGGCATAGGTAGGGTCATCACACGTTTCTCCTGAGATAACGCGGCACGTTCCATGAACGCGTAGTCGATACTATTTTTCGGAAGGCTTGGATAATTTTGGGACAAAATGACAGGGTATTTCTTCGTTCCCCACGCTTGCGTAATCTCGCGAATCACATCAAAAACATGGGGCTCGTATTGCTTTAACAGGACGAGAAAAGTCCGAACATGCCAAAGAAACATGCCAGCGTTCCACAAGTATTTTTTCGGTCCCGCCAACCAAAATTTTTCCGCGAGTGAACGCTCCGGTTTTTCTAAAAAACGGTGGATTCCGCCAATCGCGTATACGTCACTACGGTTACAATGTTCACTACCATTGTTATAGATACCGCTGTCCTTGCATTCACTATTTGAATTATTTTCATTATTATTTTTATGAACACCAATGGTAATATGTTCATCACCATCGCGGTACGATTTCACCGTCTGATCGCATTCCAGATACCCATAACCTGTCGCCGCTTCCGTTGGACAAATGCCAAAAGTAAGCAGCAGTTCCGAGTTTTGCTCGATAAACGCGAAGCCGTGTTCCATCGCCTCGCAAAAGATTCGATCCGGCCCACTTGCCTGATCAATCGGTATGATAGAAACCACGGCGTCCGGATCACGATGCTGAACGATTGAACAGCTGAACGCAATGGCAGCGAGCGTATCACGTCCTACGGGTTCGCCAAGATAATTAGCGTCCGGCAATGATGGAATCAACATTTGTACACGTTTGCGATGCCGTTCCGCGGCACAAACGAGCAATCGTTCCGTTGGTACCACACGGAGCATACGTTCATAAGAAGATGTGATCAGCGATTTTCCATGCAAAAGCGGTAAAAACTGTTTCGGCTCTCCACGACGGCTTAGCGGCCACAGTCGTGTTCCAGAACCGCCCGCCAAAAGAATCGCCCATCGCATTGATCGTCTCCTTACCGATACTTACCAATACCGCTACCTATACATTGCCTATTTCCGCCCGATTTCATCCATCCCTTTGCGCATGATATACCATGGATATGGTCTTTTGTTCGGCTTTGCTCTTGTCGCCATTACCGCCATGATCGTTGTTGTCATTGGAATCTACCACCTTGGTCTTCGACTTAATCTCACTGACATAGTTTGCATAAATTTCCCGCAACGCCTCAACGGATAGCGGCTTTTTGTGAATCAATATACGATAATCCAGTTTGAATGTTTCGCCAGGCTTGAACGTTTGTCCATCGACACCAGGCCAACCGATGCATAGCACCCCATAATGTCGCGTCAACCAGGTGGGCGGATAATCCGGATGGTTTGGCGAAATCATGAGAACTATCCCACTTTCAAGCATCGACTCGGTGGATTCCGCCTTCGTTTGCGATGGCATCACAAATTTTGCCGTGAAATCAGCCCACGTCAGCCGTGCGATCGGAAGATCCTCCGATGTGACGCCGTCGGCCACCGTGATTACCGAGTCTTGATGGGGTGCGAAACGAATGTTCACGCCGCCATAGCTCTTTCCCTCCGCCCCTCGTAGCGTCACCGCTCGCGTCGTGGGAGTCCATTCCCCGGAAAAATCAATCAAACGCAAATTGTCCTGCTCCGGGTGAACGGTCAGCGTAATCCGTTCACGCATCAGCGAGTCCGATGTCCGTTGACCCTTCGAATCGGTCAGATACCAACCGTTTTCCACCGCGAGGATCGCTTGATCCGCCGCGGCTTCTCGTCGCAACCACCGATGGTGTACAAAACGCAATGTTTCTGGATGTGTCCAATTATCGAACTCGCCATCAATCCCCTCAAACGCTACGTGCATCCAGCCCCAAAACAGCCCATGATGATGGTAGTGATCCTTGGGAAAGTCGTCGGTCAGCACCTCCCCTTGAAGTCCATACAACGGATGGACGTAACACGCGCGACGATTCCTTGAATCGGTAATCTCATCGCGAATCTGTTCCGACGCATTGTACACGAGCACAGGCTTACCCCGTTCGCAAATTTCCAGCCGCCCCGCCGCCGTTGGACCTTCCGTACATGTCATGGATTTTTGATGATCGCTATCCAATACCTCATTATTTTCGAAAGACCGCGGTGTTTTTTCACCCGCGTTGGAATCGGTTAACATCTTCAACTGGAATGGAGAATGGTCATATGAAACGATCTCCGCATCGGTGTTCGGCTGTTCCTCGGCAGCATTGGGCCGTTCTGGGGTTTTAAGTTCAGCCGCATAGAGAGTGGACTCGTTATATCCAAATCGTACCCATCCGCATATCGCAAAAATGATCACCATCCCCATTCTGCAACAGGACAATACATGGGGCCAAGCGACTCGGATACGTCCACAGCCTAGAGGACGAACGCGGGTCATCAAACCTAATTCAGCCTTGGCAATCAGAGCATTTTGAAGCACAACACGAGTACAACACATGGAAAAATCCTCCGATTCTATTTTTGAGGATACAAAACACGCCCTGACAAGCAGATATCGGAGCCGACTGTTTGCCACTGCGAATCGTCCAATTGCAACGCATTTTCCATCAGTGAAACACCTTCACCACCGATCGGATTCGGCGCGGCCTCACCGCCAACCAGCTTCGGCGCGACAAACGCGTACACTTCGTCAATTTGACGCATATCCAAAAGCCCGCCCAGCAATTTGCCACCACCTTCGACCAGAACATTGGTCATTCCGCGACGTCCAAGCTCGTCGAGCAACTCGCCTAATCGTCCCGCGTGGGTTTCGCTTTTGCACAAAAATAATTCGCATCCTGCTTTTTCAAGTCGTTTGGCATCTTTCGAATAGATATTCGTACCGACCGCGACAAGTACGGGCACTTCGTTGGCCGTTTTTACAAGGTTGCTTTGCGATGCCAGTAAACCACGTGTATCGACGACGATTCGTGTCGCTTTACGCAGTGGAGTTTCTCCATTCGGCAGTCTCGCGGTCAACATCGGATCATCCGCTCGCGCTGTTTCACGTCCAACCATAATAGCGTCCACACGACTGCGCAACTGGTGTACGATTTTTCGCGATTCCTCACCGGAAATCCATCGACTCGACCCGGTATGCGTGGCGATACGACCATCGAGAGTCATCGCCCACTTGGCAATGACCCACGGACGCCCCGCTTGTAATCGTTTCAGATAGGGGGCATTCAACTTACGGGCCTGTGTTTCGCAGACGCCTACGGTCACCTCCACCCCAGCGACCTCGAGAGCCGCAATTCCGCCACCCGCAACTTGGGGAAACGGATCACGCATCGCCACCACGACACGCCGAATCCCCGCATTCAAAATCGCCTCGGTACAGGGCGGGGTTTTGCCATAGTGGCAACAGGGTTCGAGGGTGACAACGAGCGTCGCGTCTTTGGCACGCGAACCGGCCACAGAAAGTGCCTCTACTTCGGCATGAGCTTCACCAAAACGACGATGAAAACCTTCGCCAATGATCTCGCAGCCATGCACGACAAGGCAACCGACCATCGGGTTCGGCTCGACCATTCCGCGTCCACGTTCTGCCAAACGCAACGCCTGTTCCATATGCCAAGTATCGATTTCAAATGGTTCCATGTTAATATGAGTTCTAATAGGAGCTAATTTGCATGGTTTAAGTCGTCCAATCATTCGATGGTCGGAGTTTCGGGAAATATCCACCCAGAACGCCTCCATTTTCATGATACTCCATGATAACCGTTTCCATCGTAAAGGAAAAGCGGCTTTTGGCCGGTTCCGCCAAATTTGTTATCAACTTACCACCCAGCTCATTGGTGGTCCCGCTGTCCACTACACTCCGTTTGGGAGATCGGATTGGGTACAGGGCTTATGTTGAGTACCACGGCATCGGCTGAATTCAATGGCGGAAACCAGAGATCGTCTCTCGTAAAAGAAGTGGAATCGGTGGAGACCACGGAAATATGCGAATCCGTGCGGGCGGTACGGGAATCAATCTGTGCGTCGAGCCAAGGCTCCGTTTGATCCGCGTCATCCTCGCCAATGCTGTATAAGAGGAATGGCAGCTCAACCCATTCTTGAAACGGGGTGAGCAACGTGGAACGAGAATCCGAGATATCGCATGCGGGTGTCGTACTTTCCAATTCCGAATCGTTCGGTTCGGACACGAGACTCTTGAATTCGAGAGCCGCTTCGGAGGGGTCGGTTGATTCGGACGTCTCGGTCATCCGATTGGAGGTGATGGAGTAATAGATTGGACCACGACGATAAACAAACGATTTACCGTTCCTAGGATCAATGAGTTTTTCCGCGGTAATCCAGTTCTCCGCCACAAGCGTTTCGAGCGTTTCGGGATACGGCTCGTAAGGATGAGCGAGTCGATATCGCTGCATAGCGATTCCAATTCGAACCAAACGATAACGACTTTCGATCGCCGCGGGCATTTCGGCGAGCAGCGACCAATCGTATGGCATACAAATGCCCACCAAAACAGTAGCGGTTTGTTCTGTTCGCTTTCTAGGGGTACCGAAAAAACGTGTTAAACGACTCGATGTTCGTTGTATGAATACTTTTTGAATGGACTTTTTCCACTGCTCGATCTGCTCTTTGCGTCGAATGCGATCCGTGTCACGAAAGATTTCACGCAACCGGTCATAACGCTGGTGAATGATGGCGGAAACAACCGGACGATTCGGCGGGGTATTCACAAGTTCTGAAATATAACGGAAACCGTCCGACGAGAATGGCATACGTTCCCATTCTTCCCGAGAAATAGGCAGTTCTCGCAACGCCAGATACGCTCTCCATTCCTGTTCATCAATGGTAATAACAGAGTCCGGAATGGCGGGAATCGCGTCGAGTCGGCGTTCGAGTTCCGCAAGTTGGACATCATCCACAAGACCGCTCTGAATCAAACGCCCGATACAAACACCTCCATACCCCTCCGCAGACGAACCTTTGAGCCATCCCGTTTCCTGTGGACGTGGTAAATTGTGGCGACGTGAGATGAGATAAAGCGTCATCAGATCGTCCGTAAGCGACCACGTCGCGTTGGACGATTCCGCATTGTGCAACCCTTCGCCATTTCCAATGCGAGACATGATACGTATGACCATCGCGTGTACCAGCTCACACTGTACCGAAAACTCGCCCGGAAAGAAAACCTCGCGCGTCGTAGGAGCATAGGAATAATACTGCGGTTTACGTACCGCCGCGGCCCAAAGATCAAGCAGAGGCGAAACCTCCCGTAGCCATCGTGCCGCCTGTGGATGCTCGGCTATCTTCCACGGTTGATCCATCAGACGCCTAGTATATCGTGACGAGGTGTCCAAATCCAGTTTCGGAAAAGTTTCGTTCGGGAATCGTACATCCATGCAAAATCCCATCGCCCTCGCCACCGATGCCACATCCCCCCATTCGTATTCCTCTCAGGGCAATCGCACACTAACTTGTTGTCAAGCCAATGACTTGCGCGAGGAAGCCGACATTCCAGCCGGCCATGCGACGTTTCATGGCGATGCTTTCTTTGTAGGTGTTTTGCTTTAAAAGCGAAA
>JAQVKF010000157.1 GCA_028694795.1 Thermoguttaceae bacterium
TTACCAAACAGAACATTGCCATTCTGATCACCGATCACAACGTGGATGAGACGTTGGAGATTGCCGATCATATTTACCTATTGGATCAGGGTGTGGTCGCTTGCCATGGTGATCCTGAAGCGGTGCGCACGAACCCCTGTGAGGCTGCGCGCGAGTATTTTGTACGTAGTCCATCCACGCATCATTAGCGGCTTCGCCACGCCTGACGTTTGCGGACGCCTCCCACACACGGTGATTCCGCATTCGGTGACTCCGCTCCCAGCAGCCGATTTATCCGATTCGGTGGCGGCCGATTCAACGAGATGGTAGATTCTCGTCGCATAGTTCTTTGGGAAGCGAAAATCGGGTTGTTTCTTCGCAATAAATGGCCGGACGCACTTGCGCGGCATAGTGGGTTTGAAACCACGCGACACATTCTTCGACCAATCGCTCCGGCGCGCTCGCCCCGGCGGTCAACAGCACTTTCGAAACGACGCCCTCCCGCCCAACATCACTGTTTGCATCGGGTCTGCGCTCTGGGTTTAAAATCTCCATCACCGTTGATGCATCGGGGACGAAGCGGGCATCCGCGAGTTTTGGCGACAGACAGTCCGCATGTGAGCGAGAGGGGAACGGCGGCACAGGTGGAGAGTACGAGGGTGTTTGAAACCATTCCATGCGCAGCGCATCCGCGTCATCAACGAGATAGGCGAGCGTTCCGGATTCGGACGCGATTTCGGCCAATCGGCGACTATTCGAGCTATTCGCACTTCCTACCACCACTACACGTTCGACCTGAGGCGCGAAACGTCGAATGACTTCCTGACGATTTTGCGTCGCATAGCAGATATTCCCCGCATGATCACACAAATTCGAAGCGTTCGGTACTTTTTTTTCTGGAGAAAAAGAGGGATTCGGCCCGACGATTTCGGGAAATCTTCGCAACAGGCGTTCCACGATCAGGTGGACGGTTTCCATTTGCAGCGTCGTTTGTGTCAGCCACGCGACACGATTTGGGTTTGGCACCACAACTTGATCGGCTTCCTCCGGTGTCGAAATGACCGTGATCGTCCCCGGAGCTTCCCCCTGAACGCCCACAATCTCATCATGTCCACGATGTCCGATGAGCAACAGATGGTATCCGTTGGCCGCGAATCGTTTCGCATCCTGATGCAAACGCATGACAATCGGGCAGGTCGCGTCAATGGTTCGCAAATTTCGACACGCCGCCTGGCCTCGCACCGCAGGCGAAACCCCATGGGCCGAGTACATCAGCGTCGCCCCATACGGAACATCTTCCACATCCCGTACAAAGATGACATGATCGGCAAACGACGCGACGACATGACGATTGTGCACGATTTCGTTATAAACGTAGATCGGCGTTTCAAAACGCACGAGCGCCGTCCTGAGCGATTCGACCGCGCGACGCACCCCCGCGCAAAAACCCCGTGGCGAGGCCAAAAATATCTCCATCTCCACCCATCCCCCCGTTAGACAACACATGCAACACACGGTTTCCCACTTTTGCCGACCACGCAAGATCATTATGGCAGCTCGGCATTCGCCACGAATACGAGCATTGAGCGTCCACGCATAGAAAGTTGGTTTGTCGATAATACAGGTCCATCATATTTCGGATAAATATCAGCGGGCGGTTCAGCGGACGTATCCAAAAATAACCGCCATGAAAACTGCTGTAAACGCTTTGGAATGGTGAAGAAACTGGTCATTTCCGTTTGATGCAGCAAAATGAGCAAATGTTGCGCACGATCCTCCGCATCCCGTATTGGCTGGGCACTAAATAATACACTCAAATCAAAAGTTATACGATTCCAATCTTTGCGTTCCCCATCGCAGCCATACCATTCGACGTCGGCCAGTCCATCTGGAGTGTCCGGATGTCCACTTAAAAAGTTCTCGCGTCGCAGTGCGGGAGTCACACGCCGCAGTTCCAACAGTCCGCGTACAAAGCGTCCGAGCGGTTTGAATTGTTCCATCCGTTCCCAATCGAACCACGAGATCGAATTATCTTGGCAATAAGCGTTGTTATTGCCATGTTGTGTACGTCGGCATTCGTCCCCCGCGTGGAACATCGGTACACCTTGGCTCAGTAGAAGCGTCGCCATCAAATTTCGAATATCCCGTGTGCGTGAGCGTTGAATCGCCGGCTCAGTCGTCTCTCCTTCCATGCCATGATTTGAGCTATAATTATTATTATCGCCATCTCGATTGTCTTCACCATTCGCAAAGTTATGTTTTTCGTTATACGAAACGAGATCGTTTAATGTGAATCCATCATGGGACGCGACAAAATTAATACTATGGTAAGGTGTACGTCCGTCCCATTGGTACAGATCGGAAGAGCCAGCGAAACGAGTCGCAAAAGAGGGCAACATACCGGGGTCGCCGCGCCAAAAACGTCGGATATCGTCACGAAATCGCCCATTCCATTCCGCCCAGCGAAGCGAATGAAAATGCCCCACTTGGTACGCACCAGCCGCGTCCCACGCCTCCGCGATTAGCTTGGTGTCGGCGAGCAGCGGATCTTCCGCAATCGCCTCGACCGCGGGTGAGTTGGCCACAATCGCGCCGGTTCGATCCCGCGAAAGAATGGAAGCCAAATCGAAACGAAAACCATCAATGTGATAATTCAAGACCCAGTGCCGCAGACAGTCGAAAATCATACTTCGTACCACCGGATGGTTTCCGTTGACCGTGTTTCCACAGCCGGAAAAATTCATATAATGCCCATCGGAATCGAGAATATAATAGATCGAATTATCGAGACCTTTGAGCGAAAAGGTGGTCCCGTTCTCATTCCCTTCGGCAGTATGATTGAACACGACATCAAGAATCACTTCGATTCCCGCGCGGTGCAGCGATTTGACCATTTCACGAAATTCACGGACCGCACCATAGGGCGTTTTATCCGCCGCGTAACCAGGGTGAGGAGCGAAGAACGCAATCGAATCGTATCCCCAATAATTCCGCCGGGGTACCATCCGCGCAGGATCGGTTTCGGCGAACGCGTGAATTGGCATGAGTTCCACCGCCGTCACGCCAAGTGATTGCAAGTAGGGAATCGCCTCGATCAATCCGCGGTACGTACCAGCATAAGGCGAATCGGGCGTATCGTCCGACGTATTCGTGATAGGGTACGAGTCGGCGATTGGAGGTGGTGAGGAAGAAGCCTCTACATTCTGGAGTGACGAAACCGGCTGCGTGTTTTTCGCCACTTTGGCGAAAGGAAATCGTTTGGTAAAACCTCGCACATGAAGTTCATAAATCACGCTATCAGCTAACGGGCGATTGAGAGGTCGATCACCTTCCCAATCGAATATTTTTTCGTCGATCACCACGCACTTCGGCGGTCGCACGATTCCGTCATTCGATGGTAAAAATTCCCCTGTAATCGCACGCGCATAAGGATCAATCAGCCGAGCGCGTCCATCGAAACGATGGCCTTGTTCCGGCTCCCATGGTCCGTCCGCCTGGAAGTGGTACAACGCACCCGCTTTGAGACCTGGGACGAAAATACCCCAACAATCGCCCCATCTTCCGGTATCCAAACGAAACGGAATAATATTTGACGGTTCCGCGGCCTCAGGCGAATCGTAGAGCAACAGCCGCATCGCCGTCGCATGGCGACTCATAACGCGGAAGAACACGCCAGAACGACTTTTCGAATCAGCACCTGTCACATTGTGAACGACCGACGAACCGTAGATCAACGGATAGGAAACCAATTGTGGAGCGATTGATTCGATCATAGGAGTGGGTTTACCTATAGGCTGGTAGCAACTAAAAGGACAACATTTCCCGCAGCGTCGTGACGGCGGCGACCGGATCGTCGGCCTCTGTGACTGCCGAGGCGACCGCGACTCTGCGCATTCCAGTTCCGGTCACTTGCGGCAAATTGTCGATGGTGATTCCTCCAATCGCAAACGCCGGCAAGGCAATATTTTGGGCCACCGCGCGGACATAATCCAGTCCCGGATAAGCGTCGAACGTTTTGGTGGTCGATGGAAACACAGGTCCCACGCCGATGTAATCCGCTCCGGACATGACGGCGTGTTGGGCCTGCTCGATACAGTGGGTCGAGACGCCGATCAGTCGATTGGGTCCGAGCAATCGCCGCGCATCCGAGACGTGCATTTCACGCTGGCCCAAATGCACGCCGTCGGCATCCGTGAGTAGCGCAATATCAGGGCGGTCGTTCATGATGAAAAGAATCCGGTATTTTGCGGTAATTTCTCGTAAAATTCGCGCACGTCGCATGAGCTTTCGATCATCCAACGTTTTATCTCGAAGTTGGATTACATCAACGCCCGATTTTGCCAATGGAATCATTTGTCGAGCAAATTCACGTGACGACGCTCCACCGGAAACGAGCAGATACAAACGCGAATTGATCAAGCGCCGCGTTCGTGAACCAGTCGCGCGGACGGTTCGCTGTAACGTGTACGCTTTATACCGAAGTTGTTCAAACGTTCGTGAAGCGTCCGAATCGAAGATTTTAGCATATTCTTCCAAGCTGCGCAACGATTCCTGAAGTCGGCAGAAGTTCGCCGTCAAGACCGAGGCGGCGTCGCCGCGATGCTGTTCGCTGGCCGTTTCGATCCGTGTTCCCACATCAATCAGTGTTTCTCTAGCTGCCAGACGCGCGGGTAGCGGAAACCGATCCAACGCGGCCGCGAATTGATGCCGCATCCCTTTGAGTTGTTCAGTCAAAAAAGGGTGATCCAGCATAAATCGAGCATAATCTTCGAGTACACGTAACGCCTCTCGCGCTCGATTTCCCGCCGCGTCCAAAATCCGAAGCACCGTCATCGCTTCCGGTGTTTGGCAGATTTCCAATGGCGTCGTCTGAACGGCCGCATCGGTTGAGTCGCTCGCATTATGATCGCCGCCACTCGCACCTTTTCTCGTCGTATCATCCGTACCGTTCTTCGTACCGTTTACGGAACGCTCCTCGGAACGCCCCGCTGAATCCGCATGTTCCGCCGGGTCCGCATGGACCGCGCCGTGAAAGGGAGGAGCGGTGGACCGCGGGTCGACGTTTTGGGGACGCTCAGCCGAAGCGGGATCATCAGCGTCGGAGTCGGCGAATTTCAATATTTTCTGAGAGGGAAACTCAATCGTTTCGTCCATGTTGTGTTGAATCTCAACTGTCCGCTCCCACGTAGTATCATCGTCCGATTGGGACAATCGCAGTGCGACCTCTTCTTCGTTCGTGTTTTTTTCATTCCGTGCGTGGCGGTCCAATGGAATAGCGGCATCCCAATCGGAGATTTGCTGCGACGAATTTCGCCTCGCAGGCCCGTCGGCGTCCGAGGAGCGGACCTCGAACAGAGGGCTGTTTTTTGCGGCGTTTTCTGAGCCGGAGTCCACGAAACCGAATTCGCCGAGGATGGAAAAAATCTGACTTTTCTCATCAGGATAATCATTTTCGGAAAAAGAGTCGTATTCCGGCTCTTCATCTCGAAAAAAGGGAAGCGGTTCGCCATCGCCCCCTTCGATTGGACGATGCTGGAATCCGTACCACTCGCGGATTTGCGTTTCCAACGCATCCGGTTCAATGCCCAATTCGCGTAGGAACTCCCCGACCTCGTGATCCATGCACGCAAGAGCGAGCAGTAAATGTTCCGACATAATCATCATCGGACGTGGAAAATCCCACAAACGTCGTTCCATATTCCGAATTGCGCGGCGCAGGCTTCCGGCCAATCCACGAATCACGACTGCTTCGTCATCGAAAACTTTGGGCGGTTTGGAGAGTTCGGGCCAACCAGCCACCCGTTGATCGTGCCGCGTAAGCTGCGGCCAACGAGTGTGGACGCAGTCCGGCGTCAACCCTTTCGCGGTGAGCAAAAGGGTCGCACGGCATTCGGTTTCGATGAGCATACCGTAAAAAAGTCCCGGAAGGAAGAGTTGCGGATCAAATGGATCATCTGCCCAATGCGCCGCCTCTATCAGCATTCGTTCCACTGCGTCACCAAAGAGCATATTCATCGGTCACATTTCCTTTCCGGAAAAAATCCCACGCGGCGTCCCATTCTCGCAGTACGCGTTTTACAGTCCGCATTATCCGGACACACCAATCGCATCGCCACCGATCCGCACTATCCGGTGGACACACCGGAACGCTAATGGGGGCTGGCCAATCGCAGTTCGAGACCAATGGGCAATAGTTCCGGATCCGCGATCCGATCTTGATTCCATTGGTACAAAAGCTCCGCCGATAATGCCCCTCCGAACCGTTTTGCGATACTTTCCAGCGTATCGCCGTCGCACACGCGGCATGTGGCGGAGCGGTTCGCCACGGTCGTTTGTCCGAATAGCTCCGTTTCCGTGTGCTCCGTCGCCACCCTTTCGCTATTATAGGCGTTCACACCGGTTTTTACACTACTAAATTGTACGCCGTTTTCCGTTCGCGTCGCACTCGGAGGCAACGGATCTTCGGAAACCTTCCATGGTGAACCATTGGATGCGACTGCCGGAGTTGTGTTTACCGTGGAATCTACCGTGGAACCCGTCGAGGAATTTACCGTGGAACCCGACGGATAGGCAACACGGTTCACGTCGTTCGTTCCGGCTGAGTGTGGAGCCGTTGCGTCATTGCCACTATTCCAAATGGTTGAATTTTCGGAGGTGGGCGATTTTTCGAGATTCGTTCCCGATTCACGCACACCATTTCCGAACGAGGTGGTATGGTTCACCGTCGTGACAGTCGAATCCTTCGAGGTCGTGCCAATCGCCGCCGCTTTATCAATTTCATCGCGAGTCAGCGACGCAGCCAAATCTTTCACGGGATATTGCGGAGCCATACTCAACAGCGCGGGTGGAGTGGACATCGTCCGAATCGGCTCTTGCGAAAACTCCGGAAGCGACCGCGCGGCGAGCGAGTCGTCTGGCCTCGGTTTCGTTCCCGGAATCGCATCCATTGCCGCAAGTGCCTCCGACTCCTTCGGAGCGTCCGATCCATCAGACGTCACGTTTTCGGTCGCACCACCCTGTACGACCACACCCTTTTCCATCCCTGAAACCGCAATTCCATTGGGTGCCGCATCCGACGGTTCCACCGTCCGAATTGCGGAACCGAAATCGTCGATTGAGCCTCTCGCCGAGAGTCCCACGTGAGAGACCGAGTCATCGTTCGAAAGACCCGTATCCAACCGTTCCGCCAAGTGCGGCGGCGCGTCCGTCGATGCACTTTCGATAACCGCCCTGCTGTCTGCCGTGTCGCTATTCGCCGTTTTACCGGCCATTTCGTCCGAAACAGCCGCCACATCCTGTGATGGCTTCAAGTCCTGTGGTGGTTTTACTGCCACGTCCGAAGTTTCCTCGTCCCATTTCCAGAGTCCCTCCGAGCCACCCGATTTCGCGTCCATGTCGATCCAGGACGAAGAACCCGCTTCCTGCGTTCGCACGGCTGGCACGTCGGTTGAAGATTCGGTAGAATATTGCGGGTTGAGCTTGGCAAATAGGGTACGTTTTGCGTCCTCAAACACCGAACGGTGGGTGAGGCCTCCTACAGATTCCGATTGACGGAAGAAGAGATACGCCGTCGCCAAAGCAGCGCAGACGATCACCACGCAGACCACAGTGTGTCCCCATCGTTCTCGCCCATGTGCTTCGAATCGTGCCATCCTGAACAACCCGTGTTTTCAGATCGTTTGTTTCGACTCATTTATTCCGCATAACCATACCTCCCATTCTACAAGATCGCGTCGGTCCGCACCTAGTTCCAATTTGAGCTTTTTTGCGAAATATTATGGTAAAATCGATTATGCTATTCGGGTTGTATCGGTTAGATAAGATAGGTAAAATGTTGCAGTTTTTTGGCGGCACGCAAGAGTCCCGCACCACTGAAATCGGAGAGGCCGTGTCACCAATTGACCTGCATACGCATCGCGAATGTTTGGAGCGTTCCATCTCTGGATGTTCCGTTGGGGCTGTTGGCATCCGATTGGGTGTAGATGTAATCAAACATGGTGCGTGCGTATGGGTTCCAGTACCAATTGAGCCCAATCGTATGGTCGATCACCTGCTCGCCGAGTATCTTTCGATAAGCCGCCACCGGCGTGTCTTGGTGCCCCTGCCGATATAAGTTTCCATAATCGATCATCGAGAAACGATAAGCAATCTGCCACGCCCCCCAACCGGTTTTTCCGCCATCCGGAGCGGCGAGAAAGCAACGATTTGGCGTAATCGTTCCAAGCGTACCCGTTTTACGATCATACGTGCGATGTTCTCCCGTGAGAAAATAGCTTCCCGCGAGATAAAACGCCTGAATATGTCCATCACGTATCGCATTTGGTTGTACCGCGGTATTGAACGACGTGTCCGCGCCGAGGAAATCGACGCAATATTCGCTCTGGATACTCCATGGTCCGTGATTTCCCAAAAGTTCGGCGGAAAACAACGTTCGTGTATCGATTCCGGACGCCGTTCCATCCGTGCTCAGCCCGGTGATCGTTCCTCCGCCGACGATAGGACTGTAGGTCGATTCCGCTTGCGTTTTGTAGCTCAAATTTCGATGTTCGTTGATATCACGGAAACTGTAGCCCGTACCCAGATGTAAAAAGTTCGCGTTGGTCGTTTCATCGTACCAAGGCACTGCGGTCCATCGAGCGGTGATTGCGGTACCGCTCGGATTTCCCTCCCAAGTCGGTACCGACTCGGTGGTTCGATCGGCAAAACCACCGATGGCAAAGGTCATGCGATCATCATGAAACGCACGTTGTCCCATCACGCCCCAGTTCCAACTTGGCATCAGCGCGAGCTGCAAACCATTTTCGAGGAATAATCCTTGCTGCATGGAAGAGCAGCGGTCCAATCCCAGCGGTTCTTTATTGTGTCCGACCATAATCCGATCGAATCCAGCCGTATCTTTGACGCCGAGGTAACAATGGGCGAAAACGACGCCGTTATCCGACGGGCGTCCAAACTCCATGCTGATTCGATAGATCCATTTATCGTAGATGTCGCCGTTGATACCCATTCGAGCGGATCGAAACCCCAACGCGTTTTCCGCGGGGAATTGTTGTCGCGCAACGGCACTTTCCGAAAATGTTCCAATATCGGTAAAAATACGTCCTTCCAGATTGGCGGTCGGCCGTTGCGCCTTTTTCTTCGCCTGTTGAATTTCTTTCGCCGCTTTTTCCGCGTTGGTTGCGTCCGCCGTCTCATGCGTTACCATGAACGCCTCGACACGTTCTCGAAACGCGGCGTCTTCCGCGGAAGCGGACGTTACCTTTTGTGCAGGGGGTTGTGTCGCCGCAGATTCCGCGGTTTCGGATGCCCCAGTTTCTGGCACCGCGGTTTCTGATTCCTGCACCATCCACTCATTTTTTCCAACACGAGCCCCCACCGTTCCGTTCTGTGCCGTCCCGCTCTGCGCATAAACCGAGCTGCCTATGGAGAGAAATATGAGGCATAAGACGGCGGGTAATCTACCGCCTATTCCATGAAAAACGGCCCACACACTGTTCCAGGTGACCGGATACCGATTCCATGGGGTTTGTGGAGACAGGGGGTTATGCGAGGACACGCGGTGTTTCGCGGCCCCT
>JAQVKF010000158.1 GCA_028694795.1 Thermoguttaceae bacterium
AATCCATTTCGTCTGGTTCATGCCACCTTTGCGACCAATTGCTTGAGATAGGCGATACTGTCCGCAACGAGTTTGTCTTCGTCCTGATTATCCTTGTGATGGTCCGACTCGACCGCAAGTACGCCGTCAAACCCTCCCTCTTTGAGCGATTTAGCAACGCCGAGCATATCGACCAATCCGGTACCGACGGGCACGGAGGAGAAGAAATACCATTCTTCCGGGCGCACAAATCGACAAGCATCCACATCTTTGGTATGGGTCGCAACCGTATACGGAGCGAGTCGTCGAGCTGCGGCAACGGGATCTTCCATCACACGCATCGTATTGCCAGTGTCAAAATTCACCTTCAACGCGTCTGAACCAACGCGTTCCAAAATTTGGTAGATTTCTTCAGAGGTATAATCAATATGGTTTTCAAGAGCAATAATGACGCCGCAATCTTCCGCGATTTTAACGCTTTCTTTCAGCATTTTAACAATGGCATCAATTTGTGGACCATGTGGTTCGAATCGAAACATAAGCGACGAAGCCACGATACGCATGATATCCGCGCCCATGAATTGCGCTTTAGGAATGAGTGAATTCATCTCTTTCCAAGCGTTTTCATTACGTCCGCCTTCCAAACCGTCGGGGTGTCCCCAAGCCAGCACACGTTCCAGACCTTTGGCGTCCAAAGCATCTTTGATCTCTGTAAGATAACCAGGCTCCAACGACTCGAAGAAACAGGACTCCAGCGAAACACCGTCCACATCCAACTCCGCAGCACGATTCACAAAATCCATAAAACTCCAACGAACTCCTGGATCTTGCTGATCGGGATAAATGTCGCCAAAGTAACGATGGTAACAATAGCTGTCAATTCCTACCTTCATGGTCATACTCCTCAAAAATAACGGTATTCAATTAAATATTTTCTACGGATAGCCCAAGAACACGCGAAACCAGCTCGATATCCGCCGCGTGTGCCCCGGTCATGAGCAAATAGTGGTGGGAAACGAGCCGATCCACAAAGCGACGTCCATTTTCCACACGCACGACACCACCGTTTCGGCTGTCCGAACCAGGAAATTGCGTATATTTGACCAAATCCCCTTCAGACACCGAGATCATCTTCATCGTGGGTCCGATTTTAGCGAATGTCACCGGCCCCAACGGATATTCCGCATCCACGGCAGTCGCTTCCGGATCGACAATCTCCAGAACTCGCTCGCATAGCTTCCAATGACACGCGAAAGAGGTCGGAAACAGCCCAAAATATCCACAGTGCACAAGCAAAATATGGTCATCATAATGAGAATCGACCTGTGGAAAATCAAGAATTTTCTCATGTTTCAACGCCGCCTGCCCAAGCAGATATGGATACAAATTCGTCATCATGATGGGGGCTTTCAGAATCGGTTGGAGCAGCGTCATCGTGAGCATCGTCACCGTGTCGCCCTCGCATCCCCAGTACAAGCCATCTTCTTCATACAGCAAATTCCACGCAAGACAGGGCGTGGTATCGCAAAAACGTGATTCATTCAAGCAATTGGTGCCCACCGCACGCACTGCGGGATCTGCCGCGACATCGTCTTTCACGGCTAGGTACAACTTCATTGCGTTCAAAACCGCCTTACCGCAAACAGCTGTATCCAATGGTACTCTTCCAGCTTTTTCTTTCCACGCCGCTTCCGCTCGCGCATCGGAAATCAGTTTCGCTCGTTCGCCCAACTCCTGAAGACTGCGATGTTCCACGGTAATGCCGAACTGTTCAAAAATACGACGTGAACATTCGTCTTCCCACCAATAAAAACGCTTAAAAATGGGCGCCTGCATGCCTTCGCCGGGATTATCCTGATAGGCCAAAAACTTCTTGCCTTTTAATTCCCTTTTGACTTTGAGCGCACGACAAAGCATTTTGGTCTGTTCGAGCGACGTCGGAGCAATCGTCTCGACCCCTTCCTCACGCAGATACCGCGCAATCTCCCAGTCCCACATCGAAAGTGTACCAAACTCTGAGGTCACGATTAAAATCGGGCGATCAATTTTTTGAAAATCGTCCAGACGTCGATACGCTTCGCCGAGCATTTGCGGAAAAACAACCGCTTCAGATTCCGGCATCGGCGAACCAAGCGCCACCGGCGTCAAAAGCTCGATATCGTCCGCCAACAACGTCTTTAACGCGTCCATTTTTTCGTCAAAATCGTGGTCGCGTCCCGGATCAAAATAGAGTGGAAGTAATCGTGGTTTCATCGATCTTTATCCTTTGGAAAATACATTCAAATGGAAAGTGGGTTTGCGATCGCCGTGTCGCGCGGTTTACCGATGATTTTCGACCGCAAATAAAATATTCTCTCGGCAAATCAGGTACGTTCGATCATCATATAAACGAACGCATTTCAACACGCTGGAGTACTGTCGTATCTTGAGTGCCAATGTTTCTTCATCCAATGTATTAAAATCGAACATACCAAAATGGTCTGGAACCAATATGGGAATCCGCGACTCCAAGCACAACTTTGCGGATTCGTCAAAAGTAAAATTCCCAGGAACACCATGGGCCGCACGAAACGCGTCGCGTCCGTTGACCGGAAGCATGGCAACGTCAATCTGATGCGACCTCAATATCTCTGAAAGCTCAGGATACCAAACCCCATCACCCCCGTGATATAATGTCATTGCGTGACGGTCCGATTTCATTTCATTTGAACATATCGCGCGGCAATTGGCTTCCGCATGGGACTCTGCACTGCGGGATTCCGAAGCGGCACGCGGCGTATATTGAAGAATATATCCGAGGAATTTTTCATTCCCATGCTCATCTTGCTGCAGCGTTTCATGTGCGGACGCGATGACCGTCAACCGAATCTCCGACGTCAACGACACGACCTCGCCCGCATTGACCGTGATCATCTGAGCCTCTGGCACGCCGCGTTCGCGCGCTTTGGACATCGCGCTGCGCGGAATAATAAAATGCGCAGATGGATTTTTGGCCGCCAATACGGGTAACGTTCCAGGATCGAGATGATCACTATGCGCATGAGTACAAAACACGAAGTCCAATGTATTCAATTGTTCATGTGGTACGGGGGGTTGGCACATGCGAACATGCGGAAAATGTTGACCTCGATACTTCTCGGCCAACGAATCGGAGAGATAGGGATCAATGGCAAAACAGGTTTGTCCTAATTTTCCATAAAATCCCGCCTGCCCCAACCAGCGAAACCGCAATCCAGTTTGCGTGAAATTCGAAGCCGAAGCCTCGCGTTTCAGAAACTGTTCAAAAGTCTCATCTTGTTCGATCACAGTAAGCATGGTCATTACCTATACCAAATGATATATTCCTCTAATGCATCAATTTTTCACATCCCTGACGGATTTTCCGCCAAAGATGGCATTTTCACACCCTTAATACCCCGTATATTTGGAGCTGAGCATCCGAAAGCAGCCGTAGCCGCACTCCCGAAAAAGCCACCCATTACTTCGTCCAACGTCGGTTGATCCGAAATCGAATGGGTATTCCATCGTATGACGACGCTAGCACGATTTCAGGAGCTGCGCCACAGCGCGGCATTTATTGGCGATATCGTCCCAACGTCCTTCGGAAATATCGGTTTTGGTCGCCAGCCAAGTACCACCCACCGCAAGGACGGCTTTTTGCTGAAGGTAGTCCATCATATTCTCCGGCGAAACGCCGCCGGTCGGAATAAAACGTACACCATAATGTGCGTAAGGAGCGAAGAGGCTGCTTAGCATTTTGACGCCGCCCGCCGCGCCAGCGGGAAAGAATTTCAACAGTCGAAGTCCCATTTCCAAAGCGCCTTCGATTTCCGAAGGGGTCATCACGCCAGGCGTAAAAGGCAGGTCGATATCCATCGCCGTTTGAACGACTTTGGGGTTGAATCCGGGAGCCAGGGCAAACGCCGCACCGCACTCTTTGGCCGCACGCGCTTGCTCAGGCGTCGTGACCGTTCCAGCACCGACGAGCAGTTGCGGTCGACTTTTCTTCAGTGTCGCGATGACTTCTGCGGCGGCCTCGGTACGGAAAGTGATTTCCGCCACGGGAAGTCCGCCCGCAATCAGCGCGTCCGCGAGCGGAATCGCCGATTCGACCGATTCGACGGCCAGTACGGGAACGACACGAAGTACCTCTATCTGAGAAATCATTTCTGACATAGCATCCATTTAATTCACACACTCCTACGTTATACCCATATCGATAACCGGATATCTTCCGTCACCCACGTGGCCCACATGCCCACGGGATATCCCTTACCATGGGAAACGGCTGTTCCAAATACCCCAATATCAATATATCTTTTTGTATGACTTCGATAAAGTCACCACGATGCACATTGTTGAAAAAATCCATGATATTCGTGCTTATGCGGCTAAAAACTTGAGCAGATTATCGATGGCGACGGTCACGGCGCGAGAAACGCTCTCTTGGGTGAACGCTCCGATATGCGGAGTCGCAATCACTTTTGGATGCCGCACGAGCGGATCGTCCGTGGGCGGTTCCTTTCGAAACGCGTCCATCGCGACCCCGGACAGCTTCCCGCTGTCCAACGCTTCGATCACCGCGGTTTCGTCAAGTAGTTCGCCCCGAGCCGTATTGACCAGATACGCCCCATTTTTCATGGACGCAATCCAATCGGCGTCGACCAGTGGTTTGCCTTCCAACGGCGGACAATGCAAGCTCAACAAATCGGCCTTCGCCCGTACTTCCTCAAGACTCACATAGGCGAATCCAGGCGTCTGCGCAAAAAAATCATTCGGAAATGGATCATATCCCACCACCTTCATGCCGCAACCGATAGCGGATTTAGCAACAATGCATCCGATGGCCCCACAGCCGACTAAACCCAACGTTTTCCCAATCAATTCGATTCCCTGACGCCGTTCCCACTCTGCCGATTTGAGGTGAGCGTCCGAAAATGGAATACTGCGTACCAAAGCAAAAAACAACCCCATCGCCAGCTCGGCAACACCTTGCGCGTTAGCCCCTTCCGCTCGCAGCACCGCGATATTCAAACGCTTAGCCGCTTCCAAATCAACATTATTCACCCCGGTACCATTGCGACTAATCGCTCGCAAATCTTTCGCCGATTCCAGCACATGGGATGTGATCGGTTCGACGCCCGCAAGCCAGCCAACACATCCAGGAAGCAGCGAGATCATCTCGTCTTCCGATGGAGTTTGACCAGGTGTACAGTATACAGGCTGATATCCAGCAGTCTCAAGTTTGGCAATCGCCGGGTGTCCGGAACGTGTGAGCGACCGCGGCGTAATCAGTATTTTTTTGGACATGAGTGATCCTTTGTATCTTTATCCGTTCAAATGATATGGTTTTATGTACACTTGTTCGACTTGATCCCATGGGGCAATTCGCGATTTTGGATAGCTCGGCCACCACGATGATCCATCTGGAACGATCCAACCGACCGAACAAGCGCACGTTCGACCATCTTCACATCGGCCTCACCTTGATTCGATCACCAGTTTTCCATCTCGCAGCATAGCACGTTTGGGAAAACCCTCGGTCAGGATATCGCCATAATTGTGTCCGGCGTTTCCCGGATAGAGACAAAGCGAGATCAATGGTTCGTCACCGGTATTGATCGAGCGATGAGCCCAATACGGCGGTGCGTAGACCATACGTCCCGGAGTAAATTCTTCCCAATGGCACGCGCCATCGGACGTTTTCATCATCATCAGCCCGCGACCACGCAAACAAAGGTACTGTTCACCCGTTTCGATAAGCGTGTGATAATGGCCTTTGGTCATGAAATACTCACCGCCAACACGTCCGGGATACAATTTACTGATACAAAATTTCACCTGTCCCAACTCTTCAGGAATATCACATTCGAACGTTTCGTAATGGATCGGATTATTCTGTTCCGCAATCAGTTTCTCTAGCGCGGTCTCATCCGCGTAATATCCGCCCCGCATATCCGAGGCACAGCGAGCGATCCGCTGCGAAAAATTTTCCATCGTTCCAGCCGTGAGATCAAAGATAAAAGACTCCGGCAAACGAAATGACGTACCTGATCGAAGTTCCATAATACACCTATTTCTCTCTATGTGTTGGATGGTTAAAATTAACGGACGGACGCGGCAATCTGCGAAATTTCATCAAATCGCGGACCACTCGTTGGAATCTCAATGTGAAAGACTTCCGCAATCACACGTGTCCAGCCGTGAATGAAATAAATCCAACCATCTTCCACTTGCAGCTGGCGTGTGCTCTGTTGCGCACGCGCCTGATCGAGAAAGACCAATTCGCCGCGATAGTTAAAATCCCAGACGATCGCGCGTTCGGGGAAAATGGCCGCGTCGCTTAGCGGTGAGCCTGGGGCATCCTTGCCAAGCCCTGTCGCATTGGCCACCAGCGAACCGGGTCGCATGGACCGAAGAATCTGATCTGTCGCCTCGGGCGTCGGTGTGTGATGATATTCGACCGGCAAATCCGCTCCGATACGCTGGTGAAAACGTTCGATTTCCTCCAACCGCGGCAGACTGCGATTCGTCACGACAATCCGAGATGGGCGATTTTTTCCATGGCTTTTTTGGAGTATATACCATGTCAACGCGATGGACGAGCCGCCCGCTCCGAGTACCAACACCTCGCTTCCGGTCTTTTCCCAATAGCGTTCCGGCAGCATCGCTTCCAGAGCCAGCCCACTGGTAATTGGATCTTTCGCATGGGCGACGAGCGCACCGTCTGTATCTTTAGAGATACTACTCGCTTCACCGAGCAGTTCGGCGAGCGGATCCAAACGGTCGAACTGATCACGACAAGCGTGAAGTAGATCAAGCTTATGCGTCGTAACCAACGCGCCCAACGAGAGCGGATCGTTCCGAATGAATTCGACTGCTTTGCGATAATGTTCCGGTTTGTCGTGCCAAGCGAAATTCATCCCTTGCATCACCACATCGCCCAGCCCAAGATACTCCGCCCACTTCGGAAAAACCTTCATAATGGAAGATTTATGCGTGGTTACCCCGATGAAATACATCGTTCGCTTTTCAGCGGCGGGATAAGACGCCTCGGGTGTTAATGGTGGACGAATCACAATCTCTGACATTTTGTCTATTTCCTCATTTTTATATAGGTCTAACTCGAACGGGATGTTGCATTCCCATTCAAGTGAGCCGAATCACTCGACTTCCGTTGATGGTTCGTTGCGGCTTTTCTCCGCATTTTAATGGCGCGTCTTTCATTTCCATTGGGAATCCGACTTCGCTTTTTCATGGAATGTCCATTCCAAAGTCACTCCGGATTCCAATGTTAAGTACCATTCAGATACGCCAACCCTGCTAAAACTGACTCGCTAAGTCAATCAATTTCTGATAACGAGCGCGTCTGGCAGTGTAGTGCGAGGTCAGCGCATCGTTCGGTTCCGCCGCATCGACGGGAATAATCCACTGTTGTGCAACCTCGTCCAGCGACGCGAAATACTTCACCCCGAAACCCGCGAGCATGGCCACACCTAACGGCCCCCCTTCACTGCGATCGACACGCATCGCCTTCATTCCCAACGCGTCGCTTTTGATCTGATTCCAGAGCATACTTTTTTCACCCCCACCCGTAATGCGAATCTCTCGGATCACGAGGTCCGGGTTCAGTTCCTTCAGTCGATCACGATAAATACCATATTCGAGAGCGACCGCCTCTAAGATGGAACGATACAAATGCGCACGTGTATGTGTCCATGTTAATCCCGCCCACACACCTCTCAACGCCGATTGAGATGGACAAACACGACCACTTAAATGGGGAATGAAGATGGGGTCGTCCGACGATGGAATTAATCGAGAAGCAAGCTGATTCAAATATTCGAGCGTCACGGTTCGGCTGACTGGCGGCTTTGACGCGGCGCATGAATCTTCACGAAGGGAGGAATCATCACCAAATTCTTTGGCGAACCATTCGAGATTCATCCCTCCACCATTGATGTATGCGTAAGGATGCCAGAGTCCCGGCACCGCGGAGCAACTCCAACCTAAGGTGCGATGGTCCGTATCACCGCAAAAGCGGGTTGTCGTGGACGCGAAAACAGAGGCCGTACCAGCGACATCCACGCAAACACCAGAACGTGTCGCACCCGCAGCCAAAAAAGAGGCCGCCGTATCCCCACATCCCGCGTTCACTGGTACCCCCGCTCGCAGCCCGCACAACGCGGCACTCGCTTCACTCACCGTGCCAATAATTTTGTGCGATTCGACGATTCGCGGCAATTTGTCCATTGCCACTCCAAAACGTTCGCACAATGACGCATCCCAACACGCATGGAGATTATCGGCAAATCCGCTAAAATGCAGATATGAACGATCAATGAACGCTTGATCACTATCTAACGAACACAAACGCATGGCCGCATAGGCCCCCGGCTGGACAAAGGCGGCGATTTGTTCGTAAATCTCCGAATGCTCGGACTTCCACCAGAGAATTTTGGGGCCGTGATTGAAGCTCGGAGCCCCACCCGTTTTCCGGATAATCTCGTCGCCCGCCTGTTCCAACATTTGCGTAATATAGGGCGCACATCGCGTATCCAACCACGAATCGTAATGGGTCAGATGATGACCATCCCGACCAATACCAATGACACCTGCCATTTGGCCAGAGACCCCCATCGCCAGTACTTCTACTTCACCAGCTTGCCGCATGACCTCCGCAATGACTTCGCAGACCGAGTGAAATTGAAACTCCGGATCTTCCTCGACGACGCCAGGCGACGGTTGGGCCAGACACGATTTGCGAAATGTCGAAGCCAACAGATGTCCGGAAAGATCGAACAGGGCCGCCTTGATTCCCTGCGTACCAATATCGACTCCTAACAACGCCATCCCTTTTCTCGTCACGATACCCTCCATCTCACCCAAGTCTCATCACGCTCAATATTCAGATTTATGTTTAGTGTTCAAAACGATTAAGTTTTATATAAAAACGTGCCATCTTTTTCCAATGGCAACATGTTCCATCAAACGTATGTCACTCACCATCCATCATTTTGAGAACGACTTTGCCTTCCGCTCCATCCATGGCGATTTTGTACGCTCGCTCCAAGTCGGCGGCGGAACGAATCTCACAGCAATCGGAGATAATCGGCTTAAGATCGACACGTTTGCCTATGAGCAATCGCAATGCGGTACGATAGTCATCCGCTGATCCGCCGGTCGTACCGGTCAGATGGAAATTACCGTAATGAATCGCATTTGTATCGATTGGCGTCGGTCCCAGTTGCTTCGGCAGTCCACCAAACAAACAGAGCCGACCATACGAGGCGAGCAGATGGACGGCTTCGGTCTGTACGGCGGGCACTGGACAAGCGGTGATGACCACATCCGCCCCCTGTTGTTCCGTTTCATAGAGTACACGTTCACGTACATCCTCATTTTTCGAGTTAACCGCCAGATCACAGCCGAGCGTAAGGGCCTTTGCCAATCGTGATTCCTGAAGATCGACCATGATTACTTTAGCCGCGCCGGAAGCGTGACAGAGCATGGCGTGCATCATCCCAATCGGTCCAGCACCATAAATGACCACGCGAT
>JAQVKF010000159.1 GCA_028694795.1 Thermoguttaceae bacterium
GTAATTGGTGGGAACTCGTCAAGGCCGGCGCCTCCGGAAGTACCGCGATGGTGAATCTAGGTGGGAAAATCCTCGATAACGATATGTCGCCCGGTTTCTTTATCGAACATTTTATCAAAGATTTGGGCATCTGTCTCGAAGAATGTCGCCAGATGGAATTGCGGCTACCCGGTCTGGAACTCGCCGAACGACTGTACCGCGAAACAGCCGCCCACGGTTTCGCCCGAAGCGGTATTCAGGCTCTTTTTCGCGGAATCTACACCGATTAGCATTTTCCACACAGCACGATCACCACACAACATGGTGCCACACCACATACATACGGCATACATAACATAAATATATATGCCGTACAGATGCATATCACTATACACCACAGCTATACACCACACCAGCCAGCCCAAATCGGATTCGCCTCATCGCCCCGTCTCTCTGGGGATAAAACGTAAACCAACACGAACAGCCAACCGAAATCGCCCAAGTAGACCACTGCTAAACCACGTGGCACCACCGCTTAACGATGTGGTACCACCGTGAAAAAAGGCACTGAAACAAAAGACACACCACCAGACGCTCCGTACCAGCCCAACGAGTCGTATCAGCCCAGCGAGTCATAATTCACTTCAAGCACTTCCATGTGGAGAATGCCGTTTGGCACGGAAATATCCACGATATCACCGACTTTCTTCCCCACCAGCCCTGAAGCAAATGGACTCGTGATCAGAATTTTACCATGGGCAAAATCTTCTTCGCCCGCACCAACGAGCGTATATTCTTCTTCGGAATCGTCTTCGAGATCCCGCAGTTTGACCGTGGCACCGAACGCAATCGAATCGCGAGGAATCGACGACGGATCGACAATCGTCGATCGCATCAGCTTATCACGCATTACACCCAACCGCGCTTCGAGCATTCCGAGATTCTCCCGAGCACCATGGTATTCGGCGTTCTCGGAAAGATCCCCCTCCTCACGCGCCGCGGCGAGGCCAGCGAGAATCTTCGGCTTCTCTTCTTTTTCGAGCCGATCAATTTCCCCACGCAGTTTTTCGTATCCCTCACGGGTCATCGGAACGCGATCCATCACCATTTGCTTACTCCTCCCAAAAAAACTCGAAGCTCTTCGGGTTATTCCGTGAGTTCTTCTTTCACTTTCAACAGACACAAAAAAACACGAACGACGATCCCACGAATCGCCGCCGTACCATTCTCTTGATTATTTCCCGACGCTTATTCCAACCTAAAATCAGATTCAAAACCGCTAGGACTCGCATCCGCAAAGCCACCCGACGGTACCATCGACCACACCTATCCCACCCAGAATGATTATACCTTACCACGTTTTTCCAAAAAAGCAAGCCAGAAAATCGTAAAATTCTTGTCGATCTTTTCGCCTCTGGAACGTAAATTCGCTTCGATAATGACTTCGTGATCCGATCGTGCCGTACCAGAACGCCGGACTAATCGTAACCATATTCCTCGAGTTCCTCCTCGTCCATCCCGTAGTAATGCCCGATTTCATGGAGTATCGTGATTCGAATCTCCTCACGCAACCGTTTGGGGTTGATTCGTCCTGTCTCCGGATTCCGTGACGCATCCATCATTCCCATGCGATAGAGATAAATCACCGGCGAACGAACCCCACTCGACCACGGCGACTCCTCAAAATCGTCACCCATACACGGAATTCCCTCGAAAAGTCCGCACAACAAGAGCGGATCGTCCAAACCTTGTTCGCGCAGAATCTTACGCGATGGAAAATCTTCCACCACGAGTGGTATTTCACCGATCAATAGTCGAATTTTTTCCGGCAATCGGTCGATGACACGTTCCAGCTGTCGATCAAATCGATTTCGTGTTTCCTCTTTCATTCCCCCTCCTGAACCGCCCGAAAAATCGACTGCAACTGCCGAAATTGTTCGTCATTTAATCGTCCGATTGCCCCCGCGTCTGGGTTCATGTTGGAGTTGGCATCAAGCGTCACCGCACCGCCTTTCGCTCGAATCGTACGCATCCATTCCGTCCACTGCGCATCCGTATATCGGCAATTTGGACGTCCCCACGAATCTCCCAAAAAAGTCAAAATTTGAACCTGTTGCCCCTGGCTCCAGCGTCCATCCATCGCGATACCGAGCGGCTCGTTGATCTCACCCGCCGTGTAATCCGACGGTTTCCACTCCGGTCGCAGCACTCCCGGATTCAATGCAACGATTGCCTGAGGATTACCGTGCTTCAACGCGGCACCGTAAATTTGGCCAATTTCGTCGTTAAAGTTCACCCATTCGTAACAACCGTCTACCCACCAGCCGCACACTTTCGTTCCGTAGCGATCGGACCATTCCTGAAACACTTTGGCCCATTTCTTCGCAAAGGCAACATCTATCGGTTGATCCGCCGGACCTTCCTTCAAACCATACGCACGTTGAGCTTGGGTATCACGATTAGGCGTTTGAGCGGTCACATAAAGCATCAGCCGAATATTTCGTTTGGCCAGCGCGTCGGCCAGTTCCATCGGCAGGTCACGCTTTGCACATCGTTCACCCGGCTGCCAACCGACTACGGTGTCGTACTCGGCATTCGGCGCGTTGAACCAGCCGGAATTTTGATAGATCGTTAGGACGAAATATTGGGCGTCAACCGCGGCCAATTGATCGGCAAGAGCTTCGACGTCGAACGACTCGACTTGCTGCAAATCTTCAGAGGAACCCGGCAAAAAGTGCATAAATACGCCCCTACCATTCGCGGAAAGCCAATCGGTCATTCGTTGCGAGTCAGTGGACTCGGTCCACTTTTTCACAACAACACGGATTCCCAATTGCGTCGCGGGCTGGGTCAGAGCGAATCCAAACCGTGTTGGTTTTTGGCAACTCATCATATCTTCGTCGATGGTGTCCGCTGTAAATCGAAGCCGTTGATTGGCGTCGTCCGCTTGCGTCGCCGCCGATACGGTCACGCGTACCGCCGCAGCCCCTTCACCGATTCGAAATTCCAGTTCCTTGGCCTCGTCGCCTTCGGTCAGCTTTTCCCACTTTTCATACGACAAAAACGCCGTTTCAAAGGTGTTCGGTTCGGTAAATTCCACGATATCGACAATCCGAATCAGCCCACCATCCGGCGTCTGCATCATATCGCTCTTTCGCTGAGCTTCCTTCGTTTGGCCCAATCGGCGATCAAACGTAAAAACACGAGAAGCCTGTTTCAGCGTCGGTACGTCATATGCCGAGGTCAGATCGAAATAAATCACGTCTTCCACATCGGTAAACAGATTCCTTTGCATGATTCCTTTTGCTGCCGCACCTGTTTTTTGCAGCTTCCCCGCAATGCGCGGCACGCCATGTCCGAACGAATTGAGCACGTTACTTTCGTACCGCTTTCCACTGAACGTCCGAGAGGTGTAAATTTCTCCACCGGGATCTGAAATAGGCGATTTTCCACCCAATGTAATCGTGTACGAACCGACGTCGTTATGATTGTGCATCTCCGCGTTATGCCCGCCTTTCACAATCATCGCCAACTGATCAGTCCGCTGCGTACACGTTTTACCATGTTCCGAATCCATCTCCGGTCGAAACACGTACACGCCCGCATCCGGAAACGTCTCTCGAATTCCCCCCACCGAAGACGCATCCGCCGCTAAATCTGTCGTAGAGGCTGAGTCCACCACCTTTTCGACGGAATCGGTCGAATGCTCAGCGTTCGCGTCGGTGGCATTCGACCGTTCTGGAACCGGGAATCCGAACAGCCCAAGCCCGACTGGATTCCATGGCAATGACGGAGCCAATCGCAAAGAGTACCCCGGAAGCCCGAGGTGTAACTGTTCGTTGAGGCGAGACAACAGCAGCGAATCCGGTTTCGCACTGATCGCGCAGTCGGCGAACGTACCATAAATTCCACTGGAAATTTCCATTTTTGGTCCGAAAAGAGCGACCGTGCGCACTTTGGGCATTTCTCGAATCCAATCGACATTTCCCCGCGTTGCGCGTCGTACCGTCTCGGCCATATCGACAAAATTGCCAAATCCATAGTTCCAATAACCGAGCCCCTCGCTGCAATAGCCATCCGACGTAAATCCGTTCAAAAACGGTTCCGATTTTTGGGCGGCGGCGGCCACATAAAACGCTCGTTCTTTCGGCAAATCAATTAGAGCTAGGGCCGCGCCGACAACGCCCGCGTGGCAAACGGCGTTCCAATTATTCTCCGTATTGATCCACCAATTGTACTTATCGCCACCCATGAGCGATTTTCGATATGGCGCAAAAGTTCGACGTTCAATTTCGCTCCGGATTTTCGCGCGAGTGGCTGGTTGGAGCCGCTCGCCCAACCAGTAATCAGTCGTCGCCAATTGCCACGAAAACGCCGTGGACGCAAGATCGGCGTAAACCGCTTTGCCGTCGTAGATTTCAGCGTTTTGATCGTGAGCTGGCAAAACCCACGACGGATAGGCCAGATGATCGGCGAGAGACGCTTCAATGGCGGGCAAAAATTTCCCCTCATTCATCAAACATTCGGCAATCACAAGCGTACTCAGACGCCCCGAGCGAGCCGAATTCACCGCCTGATATCGCGTCCGATTGCCGGTTTGATAATAATCTTTGTACAGCGATTCGGGAGCTTCCGGAATCGGTGTCGTAATCAGTTTTTCGGCGTCTTTGACGATTCGTTCAACATCTTTTGGATATTGCGATCGGACGGCGTTCCAAGCATCGCGATCTGTGATCGGATATCCCAACCCCTGCGGTTTTTCGGGCAAAAAACCCGCAATCGAATCCGCCGCCGCGTCGTATGGCGTCGCCGTATCTGCCGCTAGGCAATCGGTCATATAAAATGTACAAAAAAACATGATTATGAAACTTGCCGAACTGGCGAGTCGTTTTATCATGGATGGACCCTCGTACACGTGGAAAATTTTCATCAAATCTATGTTGGAATAACGTGAACATACGCCTTTACGCTCCATCACGCAATATACCACGCGGTACAGCCACATTCAATAGGAGCGATTCGATTGAGGGGTTTCCCCCATACCACCAAATCGGAATCCACTCGGTGATTCGTTCGGCCATTTCGTCGAAACCTCTTCCACAAAAAACCGGTTTGTGATATGTTGATTTCTGGTAACTGTTGATCACTGGCAACACGGGCCACGGACGGTCGCCTGTGACGCGTCGAACTTCCCCAAACGGTTTTGCGGCGAAAAATCGCGAATATATCCAAACCGAGGAATATCCATACGCCGAAGGACACTTCATGACACAAGAATTACTCACCACGATCACGCTTTCGATTCTTTTCGGACTACTTGTCGGTATTCAGCGAGAGCGGAACGAAGCGGATCGTATGGGGGCACGCACATTTACGATGTTGACGCTTTTCGGCGCGGTTTGCGGTTTTTTAGGTAAACCGATGGGATACTGGATCGTAGGGATGGGGTTTTTCGTAACGCTTGGTCTAGTGATTCTCGGCTATCTTTCGCGTTGGCTTCCGAATATTGTGGGGCAATCCTATGCTGGCACGAACCCCACTGACCAGTCGCGTTTGGGGCAATCGGGAACCACGTCGGCGCCGACAGCGACACGTCGCCGTGGTATGACGACGGAGGTGGCGGCGGTATTGATGTTTTCGGTTGGAGTCCTTCTCGCGCTCGGTTATCGGGAATTTGCCATCGTGGTTGGCGGATTGGTCGCCCTACTGCTTCAGGCGAAACCACAGCTGCATACCATCGCTCGGCGGCTTGGCGAGGAAGATGTACGGGCGATCATGACGTTCATTCTCGTCGCCTGCATCGTTTTGCCGATTTTACCGGATCAAAATTATGGCCCTTACAGCGTGCTCAATCCGCGTGAAATTTGGTTATTTGTAGTGCTGATTGTGGGGCTGAATCTGTCCGGTTACCTAGCGTATCGTTTTTTTGGTGAACGCGCGGGCATTTGGCTTGGCGGTATCATGGGCGGTATCGTTTCGAGTACGGCGACGGCCGTGAGCTGGTCACGCTGCGCGAAAGACGACGCTTCGCTCATTCCGGCGTCTGAAGTGGTCATTCTCGTGGCGACGGCGATTTCGTTCTTTCGAGTCCTCATTTTGATCGGCGCGGTATCAATTAAACTAGCATGGGAAGTGGCGGTACCGCTCGGATTACTCGGCTGTATTTGTCTTGCGGAATCGCTATGGCTCGCGTGGTCGCTCAAACGTTCGAAAGAAAAAATTCTGCGTCAAACACGAGGGCGTGCTTTAGTCGCCCCATCGGAGGATTCGGCTTCATCCGCGCCGTCGCAAATGCCCGATTCGATGGTGAAAAACCCGACGCAATTGAAGGCAGCGTTGTGGTTTGCGGCGTTGTACGGCGTCATTGTGTTGGGAATTGCTGCAGTGAAAGCGAATCTTTCGTTCAGCGGTCCGATCATGATGGTGGTCGCGGCAATCTCCGGACTAACCGATATGGACGCGATCGTGCTTTCGACCGCGAGGCTCGTCGGCGCGACCGATCCATCCGCAGCTCTATCACTGGCCGATGGTCGAATGATGGTTGTCTCCGCCGCCATCGGCGCGATCCTATTCAAAATCTGCATTGTGACCTCTATCGGCGGATTCCGGCAAGGATTGCGTATGGTAAAATACTATACGATTCCGATTATTGCCGCATTTATCGCCGCTTGGTAACCCTTTAACCTCCCGCCGGCCCGCCATGCGGGCAGTCAGGTTGGAGTGGTACATCCGACGTTAATTGGCCAAAGAGGACCGGAAGGCGGGAACGCCCGCTACGATCACGATAGATTCGCAATCTGTGTATCCGTTAAGGCCCAACGATATAATCGAGCGGCCGCGACACGCCCCTTGAAAAATCCGTTGCCACCGCCATCACTGTGAATATCGGAACCGATGCAAAACGCCCGCGACTTCTCGTTCGACGTATACGTAATACCACCCATGATCGCTTTTCCATCGACTTTTTGTCCATCGATATACAAAAGCACTTTCATCCCGTCGTATACCCCATACGCGGTATGATATTTTCCAGCGGTAAACGGTGCGGAAAGAATTGTATACTGACCATCAATACAAATCCAAAAATCTAACGTTTTTTTACCGTGATTAATTTCAAACGCATACCCACCACTTTCCGTATTGGCAAAAACGTCCGAACTGCCAGCTTCTTCAAATTTTTCGAGCTGGAATTGAACGGCCATCGTGATCTGCCGCGTCATCCGTTGATATTCCTCCGCGGTAAAATTGATTTTGAGGAAATCGTCCGCCCCATCAAAAATCGCCACTTCCGCTCCAAGCGTCGCGTCCATCTCAATCTTCGGTTCGCCGTGAATTTCCACCGGCTTTTGCGATGGATAAGCGTTCACTGCCGTGTTGAGCGGTTTTCCATCCGCGAAAATAATATTCAACAAATTCGCGTCCGGCTTTTCCGCTTTTCGATCGACCGTTTCATTGGGATCTTTCTTCGTTCGAAACGCGATAGACTGTTTCTGTACACTCTCGCCACCGAATGCGTTTAACGCCGTGACCGTCATACGGTAGTCCGTCAATTCGTCGAGATAACTCACCACGGCTTCCAACGGATTAGGTGTATTTCGGAAGAAATATTGCGACCAAAGATATTGATCGCCTTCCGGAAGCCACTCCGTTTGCTTACCGTCTTTTCCACCTCGTTTTTCAAAATCCAAACGATAGCTGTGAACAATCGGATCACACACGGCTTGCGGAATCAAAAAAGTGCCGCCGCCATAGCTTTCTTCCACACATTTCAGCTTCACATCAGAGTTCCAAGCTGGTTTCTTCGCGGTCTGATAACGAGCGTCTGTATACGTGTACTTACTAACATTACAAGGCTTAGTAATCGTGTACACTTGTTCGAAAAACGAATCCGTGATTAAATCGTAAGGTTTCAGAACCACCGATTGATCGCGATGGACCTCAACCACATAAAACTGAGCCGCGTTATGGAAACCAGCCGGGAATTTTTCGTAACGTCCGCCAGACATCTCAAAATAGCTCAGCGTCCCCGTACCAAACGCCGAAAATTGCCCCTGCCACGCCGAGCGAGGATCATTGATCGGATAATGCGAATGGCCTGAAAAATTAACCACCTGTGGATACTGCTGTAGAAGTTCAAAAAGATCTTTTGTACCCCAATTATCATCGTCACGACTACCGTAGACGGTGGGCGTAATATGATAATGCTGTACCATAAAAATCGGCTGATCCGGTGCATCGGCAACCGCGGCGTCGAGTTCCGTTTTAAGCCAATCCATCGCGTACAAATAATCCCCATCTCGACAGGTGCCTTTCTCTGGAGACAACGCAATCACATGGTAACCGTTCATCTTATAGTGATCGTTTGGAGAAAGATCGAACGTTTTTTGCCACAAATCACGATTACCGCCACCGAACTCATGATTCCCCATACAGAGAATTTTTTGCGTTCCTTCGCGAATTCCAGCGTCGAGATGTGATTTGAAGATATTAATTTCGTCCGCAATCCCGTGATTCGAAATATCCCCCGCCACAAGTAAGGCGTCAAATTGAGAATATGGCTGTTTTTTTGACCAGTCATACATAAATTGCAAGGCACGATCAAAACGCTGGACCTCTTTGGCGTTAGGATCCGCCGGAAAATGGATATCGCTCATGACGGCGAAACGCAAAATAACATCGTTCGGCGAATCGGCAAAAAGGTAACCACCACCCGGAAAACTGGACAAAAGGAACGTCGTCGCTCCTAAAAAAGTACGACGATTGATTGAAATGTGTTTAGACATGCAAGCCCCTCGAATTTCAAAATATACGGTTCAAATGGATATTACGGTTCAAATGCACATCGCGACCGATGGAATCGGAACAACCACCATTTGGGAATCAACCCGGCGAATGTAAATTTCCATTCAACCGAACAAGATATTATCCCGGAAGCATTGTTTTTCAAAAATGGGACCTACGGAAAACCACAACTTGGAAAACCATCGCGGGTCTCGCACGATCCACGCAAAAGTTCCGCACCCCACCGATATATGTCCAGTATAACCAGATGCGTCGAGGTAATGCAAGCGGCGAAAGGGGGTGAACTAATTTAACGATTCGATCATCTAAAAAGCCACACCTATTACGGTATGGCTTTTAGTTCACCACGTCCAACACTGCATCTTCGTCAAAATGGGCATCTTCTTCATCCAGTCGTACTTGACGAGCGAGCCATTCGTCACGAACACTTGGGTTCACCTTGATTTCATGCTCAATCTGCTGCGTCTCACGATCTTCTTCAGCCTCCGATTTCATCGTCCAATGCACATGGGTTAAACCAATAGACTCGATGGCACTTCTGACTTCGCTTACCATCGCACGGAAAAATTCCTTGCGATGGTTCACATTATTGACCTGATGCAGCGCAAAATGTTTAGGCAAAGCTGTTTCTAAGGCGGGTACGGCAAAGCAAAAAAGAACGGTGTGGCAAAAA
>JAQVKF010000160.1 GCA_028694795.1 Thermoguttaceae bacterium
CAGCCGTTTTCCACCACGTAGAGCAGGATGTTGATCATCGCAAAGTGATCAATCTATACACTTCCACGAGACTTAGGGAAAACGTGTTTGATTTTTTCAAATGGTTGTTTTGCCATTTTCATACCGATATCATCGGCTGGCAGACCGTTTTTCTATAATTATTATGTGAACACACCCTAGACGGTTGTCCCTCGACAGACAACATGGAGCGTCTTACCGTCGGCAATCCCTCTCTTGGGGAAAGAACGAGCCGCTTGAACCATTCGTTCCACATCTGACTGGTTGATTTCGGCGGTGGATCGGTTTGGGTGGGGGCGGGTGGATTGGTTACCGATGAGGAATTTTGCGAAGTGGGGTCTCGTTGAGCCGATAGGCCACCTCAAACGGCGGCTTCGAAAAACGAACCGTCACCGATGGATCACCATCCTCGCCGCTGATCGCGATCATCTCGCCAATGCCGCGGGTCGGATGGAGCACTTGGCATCCAACGTCAAAACATTGGTCGCTGGCCGCCGGAAGCTGACGAATCACCGACTCACGAGCGGTATCGCACGTCATCCGTTCCTGTTTCCGCTGGCGAATCATTTGCTGTTTGAGCGAAAGTTTTTTCTTCGGTTGAGATGTCGAATCGGTCGGTTGTGACACCGCGTCGGTCGAATCAGAGACCTTTGCAACGGATGGCGTCGCTGCTTGTTTTGCCTTCACTTCCTCGATTTCCCATGGGAAAAAGGCCTCCGATTCCGTAATGGAAGCGTCGTCCAGGTCGCATACCGCCGAGTCCTGATCAAGTGACGCCGCGGTTTGTTTCGCTTTTTGCGGCGTCTTCCTCCTCTTGCGCGGAGAAATCGTTTCCGATGAAGCGTCCTCGCCAGACACTTCGACACCTCGACACTCCTCGTACACAGGCTCCTCGAAAACAGGCTCTTCACACGCTTCAAACGTTTCGATGGATGTCTCTAAATTCGGAACGTCGCCATTGTCAGAGGTATTACCACTGTTAGGAACACCATTATGGTCGTCCCACGTTTCGCCCCAATCGGTATCCAACTCATTGTGTTTCCAGTGCTGTCGCTGGATGGGATTGGGAAGTTGGGAATATTCGTCTGTTTCGCCGAATTGCGTTCCGTGAATCGCGTATTTGCCGCCGTGTTTCTCCCCGCGACGCCTATAACCACCACTATCATCGCCAAATCCGTCATACCAATTCGACTCCGTTTCTTCGAGTTCCATCTCCTCACGCGGTAATTCGAGCAAAAAAGAACTCGGAACGGTCATCCGACGCATACCACGCACGTCGCGGTATCTCGCCACACTCAACTCCAGTTCCTCCCTCGCTCTGGTGATCCCGACGAAAAGTAATCGACGCTCTTCCTCGAGCTGGTCCTCCAAATGTTGTGAACGTTCATGGGGCAATATTCCCTGTTCCACTCCAGAAATAAACACGACCGGAAATTCCAACCCCTTCGAAGCATGAAGTGTCATCAGCGTCACCCGATCGGTCTCGTCTTCCCAATCGTCCTGCTGCGTTGCCAAAGTTGTGTCTTCCAGAAACTGGGCCAAACGCTCCACTCCGGATGGCAAAAGTGGTGTCGCCGCCGTTCTTGCCTCCGCCGTGCCGCCCGTTTTCGCCATATCCTCGGTACCCGTTTCCGACATCGCCGTGTTGTCTGTTTCGTTTGACGAACGGTTCGGGGTATGGGCGGCATTGGGCTGCGTTTGAACAACGGTAGATTGTGCGGTGGATCGCGAGGCGGCAACCGGAGCGTCGTAACGGGAGTCGAACTCACGAGCGGCGGCCAACAATTCCTCAATATTCGAGCGGCGTTGGATCGTTTCTTCGCTTTCCATGACGTATTGCTTTGCGTAACCGGAGTCGGCGAGGATTCCGTTGAGTAGCGATTCGAGTGATTCAGAATCTTCGAAACGCTGGTGCATTCGGTCGTACAGTTCGACAAAATGGCGTACCGCCGTCTCGGTCCGTTTGGCAACTCCTATCGTGTCAATCTCACGAAGCGTTTCGAGCATCGTACGGCCGCGTCGCGAAGCGGTGTCCGCTACACGGCGCAGCGTCGTTTGACCAATACCGCGGGTCGGTTTGTTAATCATCCGCAAAAGTGACACGTCATCCCACGGATTGAGCAACACCCGCGCATAGGCCAGCAAGTCTTTGATTTCAGCCCGTTGGAAAAACGCGACGCCACCCACCAGCTGAACAGGAATCCCGTGGTCTCGCATCGTAATCTCGAACGTACGCGAAAATGCGTTCATTCGATAAAAAATCGCAAAATCTCGGAAATGCCGCCGACCTACACTCACCTCCCGCGCAATGTGATCGGCTATTTGACGCGCTTCGTCCCAATGGTCCGCGTAAGTGACAATCTTAACTGGGTGTCCATTGTCGTTTTCAGTGTACAAATCCTTTTGCTTGCGACGCGTGTTGTGCATAATAAGCGATTGCGCAACGTGCAAAATCTGCGGCGTACTGCGGTAGTTCTGCTCGAGTCGGACCACCTTGACGCTCGGATAATCTTTCTCAAAATCGAGAATATTCTGCAAATTCGCACCACGCCAACCGTAAATCGACTGGTCCGGATCACCCGTGACCGCAAGATTCGGATAATCTACCGACAAAAGCCTCGCAATAGCGTACTGCGCTAAATTCGTGTCCTGATACTCGTCCACCATGACAAATCGCCACCGCGCATCGAGCGTCGCCCGCAACTGCGGCTGACGCCGCAGCAACGACACCACATGGAGCAACAGATCGTCAAAATCGACCGCGTTCGCTTGCAGTAGACGATCCTGATAGGTCGGATATGTTCTTTGGACAATCTCGGTGATCACATTACCTGGGCGTGTTTCGTACTGCTCCGGCTGAATGAGCATGGATTTCGCGCGGCTAATCGCGTTGGCTATCGAATCGGGCGTCGCTCCCGCTGCGTCCAGATTTTCACGTGACAGAATATCTTTGAGCAACCGTGTCGAATCGTCCGTGTCGTAGATCGTAAATCCTTCACGCAGACCAACCTGTTCGCCATATTCCCGCAAGAGTCGAGAACAAAATTTGTGGAACGTACTCGTCCAAACTCGTTCGGATGGCACCAACCGATGGACACGATTTTGCATTTCCTGAGCGGCTTTGTTCGTGAATGTGAGTGCGAGAATCTCACGGCCACGAACTCCACGTGAAAGTAAATGAGCTATACGATGCGTCACGACACGCGTTTTACCACTGCCTGGCCCCGCGAGAATCAAAAGCGGACCTTCCACATGCTGTACCGCGTCTCGCTGAGCGGCGTTCAACCCTTCTAATAGCTTGTCCGGCGAATTCCATGCCATGAATAAACCCATTCCTCTCCGATAAATCACCCAAACCACTTCCTCCATTTTACCCTCTTTTGGGTATTCTGGCGAGTTGTTGACGATTGAATCTTTCTTTTTTTGATTTCTCCGCTAGTAAAAATGGGGGGGGACGATGAATCCAATCGCCAGGCGTGGTATACTAGAGGCGAGCGGATTGCGAAACGACAGGCGGTATGCGGTATATAGTCAGTCGGCTTCCGTTCGAGGTGCCGCGTATATCCTATGTGGAATGTTCCGGGAAAATATAAAGGGTAACCTAGAGGATACAAGGGGGATTTTACGATGGGAACACGTGTTCCGTTAAGCCGGGAAGAAATCCGTCAACGCGAATTGCAGACGAAACTGGATATGAGTACCGCAGAGATTGGACTTTCGGTGCGAACCACCAATTGCTTGGAGGAGCGAGGAATTTTGACTGTGCGTGACCTGCTCAGCTCGCGTCCGGAGACGTTGTTGGGCATTGCTAATTTTGGTGAAAAAACGTTGGAAGAGGTCTACAAAGCGTTGGAAGCCCATGGTTTCTATCGCAAATCTCGCAGCAACACTGAAACGCCGCCCTCGGAGATGGAAAACTAGCGGACCCCTTTTTATCCAGTATTGGTACTTTTTACCTCCTTCCCGGCTTGCCACGCAAGCGGTCGGGTTGGAGTAGACCATGTTGCGGAATATTGGACAGCCGCTTCACACGGCGCACTTGCGGGCCGTATCCACCTTTTTACCCGACATTGGTAGCGTCAACGTCTGGTAAGAAACCTCCTGATCCTCTGCGCGGACAGTCGGGTTGGAGTGGAATATTTAGTGAATATTCGGCCAGTGAGGACCGGGAACAAAGTGACCGTCCGAACGAACCACCATGCTTGCTCACCAAGTTGGAATTACCACCGTATAGTAAAAAGTGGCACGCTTGCCGCCGCTCTGCGTTACCGCTGTCGCCGCTTAGATCATTTTCATCACGAAAGGAATATGCGTGGGAATCTCATTCCGTTTTTACGAGAAGAAACGAGGAACGCGTCGAACAGGCTCGCATCGTGCCGGCTCAATCGGCGAGTTAGCCTTTTCCTGCGCAATGTTCGTGCTAGGCATTATCGGAACGATCGGCCTGTGGTGTTCCCTTTTGCTTCCCGAATGGGAAGTGAATTTCGGATTCGCTCAGGGCGCTTGCCGTGTCACCGCCAAACAAATCGAATCCAAGTCGGTAGACGGAAAAGAACTCTATCGTCCACTTGTAACCCTCGAATATCAAATCGGCCACCAGATTTACCAGACGACCACGTATGATATTCGCGGCAATTGGTATGAGGAAAAAGTCGAGGCGGCAAATCGTATTGTGTCCATTCGCATCGGAAAAGACTATCGATTCTGGTACGATCGTGAGGATCCACGTCGTGCGGTCTTGGTGCAGGGAATCACCATCTGGTTTTGGTTGGCCTTGGCGATTCCCTTTTCACTGGTCTTTTTGGGTGCCGCGAGAAGCGTTTATATCCTATACACCTGGCGTATCTCCGCTGAACGACGAGCGAATATCGAAAATTGGCGGGCCGCAAAACGCTTGCCAGATAGCGAACCGATGCAGCACGGCGGAATCCACGGACCGCTCACCGAAATGGAATCGAGTCCCAATGCGGCGGTTTCGACTTCCACCCTATCCCGACAATTGTCCACCACGAATCGTCCCGTCGACCATGGTGAACTTACGCCCGAAAATACGTTGGGGATAGATTCTGCGGAAGGTGTCGAACGGGTACCGGATGGAATGGATTCATATGCTGGGGCCGTTTCCCATGAGCGAGACGCTATTTCGAAGAGCCTTGCGGAACAAGCCTCGGAATGGAAACGCAAAGAAAGTTCGCCCCGGTCCCAAAGTAGAAGGCTTTCAAAAGATGGCATACCGGGCGTTTCGACTGAATGTTTTCCATGGGATAAAAATTTGATCCACAGTCCCGGCAAGGTTTTGGCGTATCGATTGCCGACCATTCGCGGCATGGAACGGACGGTCACGGTCCTGCTTGCGCTGAGTGCGGTATGGAATCTCGTTTCGGTCGGAATGTTGGTGACCGTGATTTCGAGCTGGATCACGTCACAGACGCCGGGTTGGGGAACTTTTTTGGGCTTGTCGATTTTCCTTTTGGTCGGCATGGGATGGATCGGTTATACTTGGCGGTTGTACCGCCGGTTACCGAGCCGTTCGTTGACGGTGGTGGAGATTTCGGAATATCCGTTACATCCCGGCAAACCGTGCGAAGTCTACGTTCAGCAACGTGGGCAACACACCTTGCGAACGTTGGATATTTGGCTCGTTTGTGAGGAATCCGCCGTGTTCGGACATGGAACTAATACCCGTCGTGAAACCGCGAGGGTGTACCAAGAATCGGTTTTCGCGGTGCAATCGGTGACGCCGTCGTCCGACACGCCAGTTGAAATTCGATGTCAGATTGGTATTCCGATGGGCGCGATGCACTCGTTTCAATCGGAACACAATCGCGTCATTTGGAAGTTGGTCGTTCAGGTCTCTCCAAAAGACCACGAAACGTTTGAACGTTCTTTTCCGCTTTTGGTCATTCCCGACCTGACAAGAACTAGCATTTGAGGCGAACCATGGCGATTCAAGAGCCGCAAATACGGATACGATTTGATCGTGATTGTCGAAATTGCGAGCCAGGCGAGACGCTTTCGGGTGAGTTTTTTCTCGAAGGCTCGCCCGCTTGGGAGTGGAACGCGCTGGAAGTCTCGATCCTGTGGTACACAGAGGGTAAAGGTGATTTGGATTTTGCGATTCATGATTTCTGGCGATTACAATCGAACGAAATTGCCGTACCAACGGGCTTGCGTCCGGCAAGATTTTCCACCATTCTGCCCGAATGTCCGCTCAGTTATCGTGGTTTAATCGTCAAAATACGATGGTGCGTTCGTGTGCGTGTGTTCGGCGGGGTACGTGGCCGTGATACGATTCAAGCGGAGCTACCGTTCCAATTGGGACACACGAAAGCCGCTCGCTTGGTTAGCCGTCGTGAAACGACGGAAGTCGCTGCCGCATGTTGCTGTTCCACCAACGTCACGACATATGAACATGGATTCTAACCTGATGGAACTCGGACGGCGGAGCATCGGGGGCGGCGGTATAGTGTGGAAATACTCATATTAAACAGGTGCGGGGATATTCGGATGCGTTCGGTTTTGGTGATATGTTTGGCGATATTTTTTCTAGGTACCGGGATCTGGTGTGTGACAGAGCGGCTTGCAAAATCGGTGGCGGCGGAATCTTCGACCACACTTCCGTCCGGCGAAACCACAAGCGGCAAACCCACGAACAGCGGAGAGTGGTTATCGGGACGCGCGTCGCAGATTCTATGGCCGCCCAAAAACGTGGTCGTACTCAAAGGCACATTTCCGGTCATCGCCACGAACAAGGCGTCCGAAATCCAGGTGGACGGCAAGCCGGTGGAACGTGTGTCACGATGGCACGAGCCGTTGCAAGTGGCGTGGATCGGCTTGAATCCCGGTATCCACGAATTGACGGTTGGCACGACTACGCAGAAATTTTGCGTCGCGCTCAATGACGTGGAAAATGAGGCTCCTAAAAATTGGCCCATCTGCCGCTCTCATACGATTCGGAATCTCGACAATGGGTGCGAGGAATGCCATGCGAGCACCACTGCGGAGGGGGAACCGCAAACTGACGCGACACCTACGCAATTGTTGGAATCACCGGAGATACCGAGTAAATGCGTCGAGTGTCACACGACCGAGGCGATTGAGACCACGCACCAACATCCCGCCGATTCGCTGACCAATTGTACGCTTTGCCATCGAATCCACTCGGCACGACGTGAGAAATTGCTGCAATATCCGAAAGATATCCTGTGTACGCAGTGTCACGAAGCACGTGAACCGTCAGGCTTGGGCGATTGACGAAAAGTGTTTCGCCTTGGACATGGATACAATAGATTTCGGATGGCGGAATCGTCATGGTTGAGCGTTCGACAAATCATTGTCGATGGATCATCAATACAGGTATGGAAGCGGGGTTACGTATGAGGTTGCTGAGCGTGGTACGATCGCTCCTATCGTCAAAGAAATTACAGGTGACCGAACGTTTTGAACTCGTGCGTGAGCTGGGTTCCGGCACGATGTCACGATTTTATAAAGTGCGTGAGCGGAAAACAGGGACGTTGTACGGATTAAAAGTGATGGATGCGGCAAAGACGGCGGCGTTTGAAGCCAAATTCATCGGTCTGGACAAGCCGTCAGAGGGCCAAATCGCCAGCCAAATGAATCATCCGCACATTATCCAAACGTTGGAATATGGCGTCACCAGTGAAGATTCGCCCTTTGCATTGATGGAATTTTTCAATGGACTCGGCTTGAATCAGATGTTGCTGCGGCATGACGAGGTGTTGCGTCGGTTCGATGTACAAATATCGATCATTCGCCAGATGGCATCGGCGATTGCTTATATTCATGAATGCGGTTTTTTGCACCGAGATATCTGCGCGCGGAATCTGCTCGTGTCGTCAGACGGTCTGGCAACGAAGCTGATTGATTTTGGATTGGCAGTTCCGATGACGCCGCCATTTATGCAACCGGGCAATCGCACGGGAACGCTGAATTACATGGCTCCAGAATTAATCCGACGCAGTGTGACCGATCAGCGTGTGGATGTTTTCGCGTTTGGGGTGACCTGTTACGAATTGCTCAGCGATGGTGTTTTACCATGGGAAGCGGCGACGTCGCAACAGGCCGCCATGCAGCGTTGTTCGACACTGCCTGTACCTATTTTAGAACGTACGCCGTTGCTTGATCCACGGCTAGCCACGGCGGTCGAATGGTGCATCGCCCCGGAACGTGAGCGACGTTGCCCAGATTTGAACACATTTCTTAAGAAAATTACCGCGATACGCGCGGCATAACGTGCTGCTTTTTACTAGGGCGTGTTCACACAAGTGGCCACCTCAATCGGAGCGATCGGTTGTACCTGTGCCAGGTAAAAAGTTCAAAAAAGTTTGCGTATTTTCGGCGAAAATGCTTTTTTCGTAAAACTTTTTACTGGACGCACAAACCTCAATATCAACCGACATAAACCGCCCCGATTACGGTCATTTCATTCTTGGTTATCGGTTTTTACTACGTGATTATACGTGAATACGCCCTAGATGGTGTTGCTGCCACTTCAGTGAGCAGGCATGGTGGTTCGTTCGGACGGTCACTTCGTTCCCGGTCCTCACTTGCCGAATATTCACTAAATATTCCACTCCAACCCGACTGTCCTCGCAGAGGACCGGGAAGGTTTCTTACTAGACGTTGGCATTACCAATGTCAGGTAAAAAGGTCGGAATGCCTGGCGGCGAGTTCGTATTCCGTGGCTTGGTCAATCGGTGCTGGTGTATCGGATATTATTTTTCTTGGCATACGCCTCGGCGGCAGACCCCGTTGGCGTCAGAATCGTCAGATGCTCGCAGTTCTGAAACGCATCATATCCGATGTTCGTGACGCTTTTGGGAATCCTGATGGATTTCAAACGAGAACATAGACAAAACGCCGAGTCCCCGATGCTTGTGACACCGTTTGGAATCGTGAGCGACGTCAGATTCTCACACCCCTGAAACGTTCCAGCTTCGATGCTTGTGACGCCGGGCGGAATTGTGAACGACGTCAAACCGCGACACCAGGCAAACGCACCGACTCCAATCTTCGTAACGTGTTGCGGAATCGTGACGGACGTTAGATCGGTACAATCCAAAAAAGCCCAATTTTCTACGGTCGTGATCGGCATTCCCCATATTCGGTACGGAATGACCACCGCGCCGTCTGTTTTCTTGTCTTTTAGGGCGTGTTCACATAATAATTATAGAAAAACAGCCAACTAGCCGATGATATCGGTATGGAGATTACAAAACAACAATTTGAAAAAATCAAACACGTTTTCCCTAAGTCTCGTGGAAGTGTAC
>JAQVKF010000012.1 GCA_028694795.1 Thermoguttaceae bacterium
TTCATCGGTCCGTCCATGCCGCCGGACATTCTGCCCATACCACCCATCATCGGTCCGTCCATGCCGCCGGACATTCTGCCCATCCCGCCCATCATCGGTCCGTCCATGCCGCCGGACATTCTGCCCATGCCGCCCATCATCGGGCCATCCATGCCGCCGGACATTCTGCCCATACCGCCCATCATCGGTCCATCCATGCCGCCGGACATTCTGCCACTAAAACTTCGATTACGGCTACCAAACCCCCCATTCAGATTTCCAAAACTGCTGAAACTGCCGTCCATGCCGCCGGACATACCACTGCGGTTATGGCTACCGAATCCTTGGTTCAGATCGCCAAAACCTTCGGTTCGCGAGCTACGTCCGAAACCTTCGCTACGGTCAAACCCTCCACTACGGTCAAACCCTCCACTACGGTCAAACCTTCCACTACGGTCAAACCCTCCACTACGGTCAAACCCTCCACTACGGTCAAACCCTCCACTACGGTCAAACCCTCCACTGCGTCCGAACCCTCCGCGGTTTTGACCGAAATCGCCAGTTCCACCGGCTCCTACTCCCGTGGTTGCTCGATAGTCGCGTCCCAAACCGCTCTCACTACCGTTGCGGCCACGTGTGCTGCTAAACCCTCGATTGCCTGTGGTATTCAGATCGCTCGTTTGACGCCGATAGCCGGAACCACCCCGCGACCCGCTCATGCCCTCCGAACCACTGCCCATACCGGATGGCATTCCGGTACCACGTCCTATCCCGGTACCCGCGTCTCCCCCAAAACGTGTACCGTTACCCGTTCGTGACTCACGATTGCCGGACGCGTTATCCGTCATGGCCTGAAACACCGAGTCTGGCATTGGACCGCTCTGTTCTTGCGCTTGAATGCCCCCCCACATCGATAGCCAAACCGAAAAACTGATCCCTAACGCCGTACGAAAAGCCGATCGCCGCCACCGCTTGTGCCAGACCGCAAACGTACGACGCGATTGGAACCCTCTCTCATTGTCACATCGCATTGCCGTCGGTAGAACTGCCGCCGATAGAATAGAAAGAGATGGAACCTTTGCGGATCGAACCGATTGTGTCCCCATCGTTTCCGACAAAAGAGCTTTTGACAACACGAAATCCTCAGAAAAAGAACCCTCTTTCTGAATTCGCTTAGCGATACGCCATGGACAAGAAAACTGTTTCATTTCTATAAACCACTTATTTTGATACGGGTCCCACTGGATTGGTATGCACATTCGCGATGTTTCGTCACCTCTGGAGCTTTCGCTCGTTGAGCTTTGCCACATCCCACTGGAATGGTGATATCTCGGTCGGATGAACGGGATTGTCTCAACGAGGTTTATCTCACAGTCTATCGTCATCGTACTACTTCGCACCAAGTTCACCTCGTTCTTCCAAGGATTGGAATGAATTTGGATACCGTGAATCGTCCGAAACATACCCCATCGAAATCTATCGGTGGATTCCTCTCTAGGGTCGAACGAACCTACGAAAAAGAACTATGAGCTTTTTGAAAATTATCCTTAATAAAACAATTGCGCAAACAAAAAAGTAACGGTTATTAGGGCGATTGCCAACAAAAGAAAAAACACAGGGGATCCACCGGTCTGCTCCACCCCCATGCCCTACTGTTACTTCCAGACAGAAAATCTTGCTCAATTTTTCTTGTTTTCGATGAAACTCGTTCTCCTTGAAAACGGAACTCATCGAAACTTGACGCACGGCGATCTTGCAACGAAAAACTCGCCGCCGTCAACGCAACCTCGTATGGACAAGCATCCAGTCGTGGATTACCAACGTTTTGCAACCTCCGACTTCATGAACGCAAGACCGTCACGAGCGAGCTGTTCTTCCGTATCGTACATTTTACGCCAAATTTTCGTCGCGGGAATCAGCTTTGGCAGTGACAGCCCAAACGCTTCAATGACCATGAAACCGTCGTAACCAATCTCATGCAGCGTGTCGAAAACCTCGTTCCAACGCACATTACCCGCTCCAGGCGTACTTCGATCATTTTCCGAGATATGAACGTGACACAAACAATCTTTAAGCGAGCGAATCGCGTTCGGAATGTTCTTTTCCTCAATATGCGAGTGGAATGTGTCGAACATCATTTGGCAATGGGGATGGTTTACATCACGCACAAAACGCGCGCCGTCCGCTGCCGTATTGAGCATATAACACTCAAATCGATTGAGATATTCCAACCCGAGCATTACATTTGCTTTACCCGCGTATTCCGCTACTTCCCGCATGGATTCGACCGCATACTTCCATTCGTCCGCCGTTGGGCCCGCTCCTGAGAACGAACCTAAGCCGGAATGAAACGGGCCAGCAATCGTCTTGGCACCCGCTGCCGCAGCACAGTCAATCGTTCGGAGATTCTCTTCCACGCCACGACGTCGGATTGCCGCATCGAGACTCGCGGGATTCGCATCCGGATTGCCGCGGACACTCGTCGCCGTCCGAAGCAGACCCAGCTCATCGCAACGACGTCCCCATTTGGCACAGTCTGAAACGCGATCCACATCGAAAATCGGAAGTTCCACAGTATCAAAACCGTAATCCTTCACCATATCGAGCAGCGGAAGCCTCGCGTCATCTAGCGTATCGGTCCACATCAATACGTTCATTCCGAAATGCATCTTCGTCCCTTTCCTGTTGCAAGCTGTCGGTTACGACGACTTCGTACCAAAAATCTATACCAAAATTCATGTCGCTGGTGAAATTTCACATCTATCACTCGAGGCTCCATGCTTCTCGCCTCTTGCTGAATCGAAAACGAGACCGCTGTGGCCCGACGAGTTTGGCGTGTTTCCACCATCAGAACATCTTTTGCCTTTTCTCCCATTTCCTGATTTTAGACGAAAGGAACTGGGCATATCAACCATTCGAAACGATTTGTTACGAAAAATTTCCGAAGCGAGGCATGACGAACCGCAATGGCCAACCCGTGAACGCTTTTGCTCATGGGCTGCGTCTGCCGCAGATGAGACAATCCGGATCGGGTGTACCGAGCGGTATGGCATGGCGACGATGGTTCCAGAAATCGAACGATAAAAATTCGGTCAATACCGAAGCACCCTGTCCACCGAGTAGTTTCATCGCCTCCAACGCTTGAAGCGAGGCAATCGTTGTCACGACGGGCGGCATGATACCCGCTTCTGCCAACGTCGGCGGCGCAAAATCATCCGGTTGGAACAGACATTGGAGACAGGGGGTATGTCCAGGTCGAAAAACAGCCAACTGCCCCGTGCCACCCAGCACCGCCCCATGTACCCAATCGAGCCGATGCCGAACAGCCGCCGCATTCACCACAAACCGCGTCGGATAATTGTCGAGTGTATCGACGATCAACGAAACACCATTGCAAAGCGAGTCGATCGACTCCGTGTTAATCGTCGTATCCACCGATTCGATCTGGGTGTCCGAACCAATCTGACGCAATGCCCGCGCGGCCGCGACCACTTTACGCTCGTGAACGTCCGCGTCATGCTGCGAAAAAAGCACCTGACGATGGAGATTCACTTCTTCTACTTGATCGCAATCGACCAATCGGATCGCTCCTACACCCGCTCGCACGAGAAGTGTCGCCACCATTGAACCCAACGCGCCAGTCCCGCAAATCAATACCCGTGAGGCCGCAAATGCCCGCTGCGAGGATGCCCCCCAACCTGAAAAGCGTAATTGTCGATCCCATCGATCTGACATGGTTGACTTTCCCATCTAGGGCGTGGGCTTCCACAACCCTTTAAGCCTCTTGCACAATAGACCATTTCATGAAAATCTCTTCCGTGCCCCACATGATCATTGATGAGAGAATAGACTATTTAAGCAATAGATGCAAGCCATTGGTTAAATCACGGAGCGTGGAATCGCTGCATTCGATATCGAACCAGAGGATTTTTCCGGTTGCGTCGAGCAAGAAAACCCGGAACGGTTTGTCGGTGGTCACTTTGGCACACCAACTTCCATCCGTATCGAGCAGGACGGGGTAGGTGATTTGGCTGTTGGCCACCGCCGCTCCTGCCGCCTCGGAGGTCGTCGCCGACGCAACCGCCAAAATCGCCACCTCCTTGGAATCGACCGCCTGCTGGATCTTCGGAAGCAAATCGGTTTGCAACGTTTCCAACGCTTGGATGGAATAAAGATCGTCCGGATTCCAAACGAGCAGTACCGTTGCCTTTGCGCCTTTGAGAGAATCGAACGAATGCGAAACGGTGTCGCCGGGCATTGGCAACTCGAACGTGGGCAGCGTGTCGTTCACGCGCACGAGGCATTTTTCTAGGTCATTTTGCGGTAATTCAACTTCAGGCATCGTCACTGTTTCCGCTTCTGGAGATGCGGAATGGGTGAGATCGGTTTGACTGATCGTGGGAATTTCCGTGATTTCGTTCGTATCGAGCATCGCTGGAGCTTTACCGCGCATGGATGTCGGCATGCCCTCTTTTTTTTGCTCACAACCGACCACGCACGCACTGATGATGCCAACACATAGGACGTATACCATGCCATGTCGCATCGACGGATCTCCTTATGCTGTCAATGTTTTCGATCTCGAATAAGCCATAGATTACGGAAGTGGGAAAGCCCAAGGGTGAAAAAACGGGACTTACAAACGGCCAAACGTTCCATCACCATGGAACCTCCACACCAGTGAAACATCCCACGGAATGGATTCCACGACGGGACGCACGGACCAGCGAAATGGATGGCCGCAGGAGCCGCAAGGGACAACTGGACCGCGTTTCTAAAAATCACGATTGGCCAAGACGCCCAGCTGTGGTATCGGTTCGCAGCTGATCAATCATCTTGCGCGTCGCCGCTTCGACCGCACGTTCCCAACGAGCCGCTCCAAATTCCGCGTATTCCGATTTTTTGTACGCGAATAAGATGCCTCGCGAATTGTTGATCACCGCTCCCTCACCACGGGCGTCAAACGCCGCGGCGATATCCGCCACCGTACCACCTTGCGCCCCAAAACCGGGCACTAGGAACCAAGTTGCCGGCATTTGTTGCCGAAGTTCCGCAAGTTGCGCAGGCCACGTCGCTCCGACTACCGCGCCAACCGCTCCGTATGGCGATCGGATCCCCGCCTGTTGTTCCATACGTGTCGATTCCGCAAGACTATTCACAAACGCCGCGACACGCTCATAAACCGGACGCCCTGCAAAACTCGCCAGGTTCTCCCGCTTAACCGTATCGGCATCACGATTCGACGCGGACACTCCAATCGTCAAATCTTGCAGCATTGCACCACCAGGGTTCGACGTTTTAACCAAAACAAAAATGCCCGCCTCTCGTTCCACCGCGACATCGACGAACGGCTGAACGCTATCTTCGCCGAGGTAAGGGCTCACGGTGAGTGCGTCAGCGTGCCATGGACTGTTGCGACCGAGCAACCCCGCCGCATAGGCCGCCGCTGTCGAACCGATATCATTCCGCTTGCCGTCCAAAATCACAAGCAAACCTTTCGATTGGGCGTAAGGAATGAGACCGGCTAAAACCGCCATCCCCGCGGGACCAATCTCTTCAAAAAACGCCGCTTGCGGCTTGATCGCCGGAACAAGCGGCGCAACCACGTCGATGACTCCCCGACAAAAGGTGTTATACGCCGCCGCGATCGACTCGGATGACGGTTTCGGGGCCGACGGACGAATTGACGGCGGTAATGATTCAAGCCGTGGATCCAATCCCACAAGCACGGGATTTCCACAGGTGTGACAACGTTGACGTAATTGATCAATGAATGTTGACATTTTTTTAATTGTGTAATTTTTGGCTATGTAATCAGGGCAATCAGGCTGAACAAAATAAACAACGGCCAGTAATGGTTACTTCTTACCAACGACGGGGCGTCGCATGAGACAGGCGTGCGCGGGGAACCCCTCCTCTCGGAACGGACTACCCAACACCCCCGGTTTGATCTCGATGATCTCGAAAAGACGGCCCACTTCCCAACGCAGTTCTCGTTCTGAAACGAGCGGCGGCTCCTTTGGGTGCCCTAACGCGGTTTCCGACGCGCCGCAAACCGTAAAGTAGTACGAGCCAGGGTGCGTCACACTCCAGAGTAAATCGAGATAGCTCTTGAGGTCTGTACGACGAATAAATTGGTAAAAACCGATATCAAACACAAAGTCAAACGTCTCGCGATGTCTCGCAAAACTAAACACATCCCCCAAAACGATCCGCAGTAACGCATCGACTTGTTCCGCTCGTGTGCGTGCGCGCTCGATTGCAGTCGCTGATGAATCGACCGCCGTAACTTGGAAACCCTGTTTCGCCAAATCAATCGCGTCTGCTCCCGTACCACAGCCGATCTCCAAAAAGGCACAACGCCGCAACTCCTGACGACGTTCCGTCACCACGCGGAGCAAATCGGGATTCGGATGATTGGCCTCCCATGGAGGGGTTCCTTCTCGATAAATCGCATCCCAATCCTTATGGCGGAGCGTTGCGTACCATGGGCGCTTGACTTCTTCCTGCTCGCTCACCTGTTCACCTCTTTGTACGATATGTCCGGTAAAAATCGAATATGACGCGATGTTGCCCCGAATCTTTGGGTCCCGTTACGAAAAATACGTCCTGAGAACAATTGCCAACGTTGGAATCACACCAACTTCTCCAGTCTACAGAATCCGCATCCACCGACACGACCACACATTCCCACACCTCACAGTTTGCAAATATTTGGCGGGAATTACAAGGGGGCCTCCTCCTTTTGACCCCCTTTTTCTCTTTTTTTTTAATATTCCTCCCATTACGAAAACTGGCTATTCGTCGAATTGTGACTTCTTACGCAAAATATGATGGTAATGCTGAGCAAAACGGTGCGCCTCATCACGTACTGATTGTAACAATCGTAACGCGAATCGATTTCGCGGAAGACGAATCGGCGTCTCCACTTCCGGTGTGTAAATCTCTTCCTCACGTTTGGCAAGCGAGATCATCCGGGGAAGTGGTGTAATTCGGAGATTTTGCACCGCCGAAATCGCCGCTCCCAATTGCGCTTTGCCGCCATCAATCAACATCAAATCGGGAAAGGGATCGTCTCCGTCAATCAATCGCGCAAATCGCCGCGAAACCACCTCGTAAATACAGGCCGGATCGTTAATTCCCTCCACCTCGCGGATTCGATAATGCAGATAATGCGGCTTAAAAGGAATGCCATCGAGAAATTGCACAAGCGACGCTACCGTCTGATCCCCTGCTAAATGCGCGATATCGACGCCTTCGATTACACGTGGAGGATTGGACATTTTGAGCAATTTTTGCAGACTCTCCACGCCTTCTTTCGGATTGATCGCAAAAACTTCCGGTTGGACATTTGTTTCGAGTTCGCCACGTTGATCGAGCGTTTCGAGCAGTCGAATTTCATCACGCAATCGAGCCGCCTCCTCAAAATTCAAACCGGTGGCCGCCGCTTGCATTTCTCGCTGTAACTCTTTGAGTAACTCACGTTTACCTCCATCGAGGAACCGAATCAGACGTCGAATGTCCTTGCGATAATCCTCACGCGTGATCCGACGTCCACAGGGGGCGGAACATTGGCGAATCGAGTGGAGAATACACGGTCGAAACCACTGCCACTGCGCCGCGGCCTCCGTGATGTCGAGTGTGCAGGTACGGAAACGGAAAATTTTCTGAAGTACCTGAATTGCGCCGCGAAGCGAACCAGAACTCGTAAATGGTCCAAAAATCTTCGAATGTCTGTCGTCCAACTGATGTGTTATCCGGACACGTGGAAAATCTTCTCCCATCATAATTTCCAGATAGGGAAAAGTTTTGTCATCTTTCTGCCCACGATTGAATTGCGGTTGGATATCTTTGATGAGCCGCGATTCCAAAAGCAGCGCGTCTACCTCACTGTCCGTTTCCAGATAATCAATGTCACGAATTTCCGGCACCAAACGGCAGGTTCGCGGGTCTTCGAGTGCCGCTTTCGTAAAATAGGAACCGGCTCGATTCCGTAAATGTTTCGCTTTACCTACATAAATCACACGACCAGCGGCGTCCTTCATCAGATAAACGCCCGAACTCATCGGAAATTTGCGCACTTTCTCCGCCGCATACACCGCACTGCCAAGCAGCACATACAATTCGTCCCCCGGCGCAATCACTCGCGGCCCCGTTGATTCGGACTCCGCTTTTGATTCGGCTTCCACTTTCGATTCAACCACTGGTTCGGCCTCCGATACGGATTCGCTCTCGGATTCTGGTTCGACGGATTCTGGTTCAGCTATGTTTGCCGCTTTCGATTCGTTGGCTTTCGATAGAGTTTCTGGCTCTGATCGCTTCTGGTCGTCCATCATGCGTGGTGCTTTTCGTGTTGGATACCAATGATAAAATGGCTCTGGCGGTTCCACCTTGTGTCGATGGTCAATCATCCTTGCGGTGACGACGTGGAAACGCCTTTTGTTCTATTTTATATGCATGAGAACCATTGTCCAATAGAAATATAGTATTCTTGGTGGAGATCCTTTTTTCACCTCATTCCATAAAAAAAGACCTGCCTCATCAAGCAGGTCCTTTTCATTCATCATTCACTCACTGCAGACCTCACTCCGCAAGGGATTGAGCGGGTCAGTTCGTTGTCTCGGCAGTTCCGAGGAGTGCTTCTTCCTCTTCCTGTGGGATGATAATTCGCGGGGTCACCATCATCATGAGGCTTTCCGTTTCACGACCCACACCGACGTTCTTGAACAGACGGTTGATGTACGGAATGTTGCTCAGGAGTGGTACACCCGATTCCTTACGACCTTCACGGAGTCGCTTAATACCACCAAGGAGGATGGTACCGCCGTCAGGTACACTCACGGTCGTTTGAACCGAAACCGAGGAGTACGTCGGCTGTTGCACCGTGGTACCGCTGCTCTTGACTTGAGTGGTCGATTTCTTCGAGGTCGTGTCGGTCGGTTTGAGCGTGTCACCCGTGGACGAATCTTCCGCCAAAACGTCAGTCGTGCCATCAAAGGTGAATGTCTCGACTTTGTCGATCTGGCTGAACATCGGAACCACGGTCAGTCGGACAAATCGACGGTCCGGTGAAACCACCGCTTGCACGGTCAGGAAGGTACCTTCGGAAAGGACCACGATGATCGGCATCTGAGCGGCCGCAAAGTCACCCACTACTGGCTGAACACTCGTCACGAACGGTGACTGACTCTGGTCATAAACTGTCGCCATCTGGCCGTTGAACAACGTGACTTTCGGCGCTTGCAATACGTTGCTCTTCGTATCGCCCTGAGCGGCGGTGACGAAAATGTGCGCTTCAATCTCACTGAGGATCGCAAAACCCATCTGAGCTCCAGCGGACGGATCATAACCACCGAACGATGGAATCGCCAGACCGTAGCTACCCTGTGTAAACGGAATGTCCAAGTCGTTCGTAAACGCTTCTACACCGTCGGAAGATTTACCGACAATCGCCGAGCGGTCGTGACCATACTCACGGTACAACGCGATGTTGTTGTCACGCCCCGGCCCGTACGGCTGAGTACCACTGGAGGAACTACTACTACTACTACTGCTACTACCACTATCCCCCGTAACCATTTGACCGAAGCCACTGGATCCCGGAACACCGACCGCTGTCGTACCGTCATTGAGGTAGAAGTCGAAGTCTACACCAATTCGTTCAAAGAACGAGTCGTTCAATGTGATGAATCGCACTTCAATCGTCACCTGGAGGTCTTGGGGCTTACGAAGCTGATCGAGCAGCTCTTCTACTTTCTGGTGTACTTCGTCCGTGTTATTGATGACGAGCGAGAGGTTCATCGAGTGTTCCATGATCTCGCCACTACCACCATTGTCACTCCACGATTCCGGGGCCACGGTCGCCGTGATCAGATCAATCAGGCTGCTGAAGTCGGCCATCGAGTTACCGCCCGAAGCTCCCTGACCCATACCACCGCTTAAACCACTGCCCGTGAGCGAGTTGCTTGGCTGTGTCGCACCCCCCACCGCGTTGGCAAGCTGTGCCATCGTCGAGGAGTTCATCTTCGCATTCGAGGTCGGACCATTGCCCATACCACCATAAGTGCTGGCCCCCGCGCCATTCATGCCATTGCCCGATCCCATGCCCATGTTGGCCACGGCTTGAGCTTGCATCAACGCGTCTTGCAGACCGATGTTGATCGGGGCAAAGTTGGGAATCGGTACCACCAAGTCGGCCACATAGTACGTTTTGTTGTACATTTCCGACTGACACGCCTGTTTCGACGTGATGATCAACACATCATTCTTGACAATGTATCCCAATCGCAACGGATCGAGAATCAGGTTCAACGCTGCCTCAAGACGGATACCGTTGATCGTATCGAGCGTCACCGGTTCGCTGACATCGACATCTTCCGCTTGGATGCCGCGCTGATCAATATGGATCGGCACGCCGGCCATCGAGCTGAGCGTCGTCATCACACTGGAGAGTGGTTCGCCATTGAATCGCACTTGTACCGGTGCTTTGAGCTTCTGGGTGATCTCGGTCTCCGCTTCGGTCAAATTACGAGCGTTTTCACCCTTCTTGGCACGACGCTGCGTCAAATCGTTCCAATCGCCTATATTCGGGAACTGGATGTTCTTCTCACCCGTGAATGGAATTGATGCAGCGTCTACTTCCGCCAATGCCTTTGGAATAGCGTGATCTTTTGCGTATCTTGTCTGCTGGATCAAGTTGTTATTCGCAAGCGTACTGGACATAATCCGCAACTGTGCCGCGAGGACGCTATTCGGATAGAGTTCAATCGCGCGTTTTGCCGTCACTTCCGCCTTGTCGAAATCGTTCTGCTTGACCTGTTCGTTGAACAGATCGACCAGTCGCTTCAATTCCGCCTCAGTCTCCGCTTTGTCTTTACGTTCCGCACTGACGTCCGCCAATACCTGACGATTCATCTCGTCCTGCGTTGCCTTCGGCGTCGAAACGCTCTTGGTCATGCGTACTGTGTCTAATGATTTTTCAAGCTGACGTACTAGCGCCGTACGTGTTGCCGTATCGATGGTCGTCGAGCTGGAAACTTCCGCGAGCGTCTGCTGCAGAATCTTTTCCGCTTCCGCCGAATTCGTGTCGAGCAGACGCGAAGCCTCCGACACGCGCGAAGCCACGGTTTGCCGCATCCGGTCCGCGATCGCACTCTGATGTGCCGCCGTCGCGTCCAATGGCGAACTAACCGACTCGCTGCTGAGCGAGGCCGTGCCCGCTGGTGACGGCAACGCCATCATACCGGTGGTCATTTCACCACTGGTCGGTACAATCGCACTTTTATTCTCACTCGAGCCGCTCGACGCATAGGAAGCAACCGATGCATCCGTTTTGGTCTCGGTCGCAATGCTACTGACCGCTGAACCACTCACGGTAGAACCACTGCGAGCCGCAGATAACTTCTGCATCACGCGAGCGGGACTGCTACCATCGTACGTGGTAAAGAGTGGCTGATACTGGACTGCCACTCCGAGGAGGCGTTCCGCTTCATTATACTCTTTCCACGCGATCAGGGCTTCCGCCTGTTCCATCATCGACTGAGCAAATTGTTTTTTCCAAACGTCCGTATCACCACGGGATTCACGTTCGGAGATAATTTTCGCATAATTCTGAACAGCACGATCCACAAGATCCGGCGAGTCGGACGTCTTGGTCCAACCAGTGTACAAACTTCGTGCCTCATGCGACTTCGCCGAAGCGGTTCGCACGTCACCAAATGCCAGCGCTTTTCGTGCTTCTCGCAGTGCGAGAATCGCGCCACGCTTGCCATCCGCCGAATTCGATGCTCCCACCGATGCACCGTTTCCGGTCAATTGGGCCAAACGCTCAATGTCCTGTTTCAGCCGTGCCGGAGAATCTCCGTCCACGCTGGTCCCAACACCCGCCGCTTCTGCACGCGCGACCAACTGTCGGGCAAGGTCCACATTCCCTTCTAAAAGTGCTTGACGGGCTTGTACCAGAAGCGCACCATCCTCCGTGCGCATTTCCGCAGCCCCTCCTGTCAAAGCAGTCGAGGGATACATATTCTGTGCGGGGGCCGATGCCCCCCACAACAACGTCGCAGCCGTTAGGCCGGAGAGGATTCTTGCGGTCGTTCTCAACACAGCTTCTCCTTTTTTGAGACTCGCAGGATTCCCTTGCGTCTTCCGGATTTTTCCCACCTCAATCATCCGTAATTGGTGTGAGTCGAACATCGTGTGAAACCTGCATGACACACAACGTTTGAATGATGAACCGGATCTTTCTATGCTCGAATCACGATGCGAGTTCATGATGAATACCTTGAAAGTCTCATCGTTCTCCACCTGCCTCATCGGATTCGATATGGTTTATACACTCCTCCATCAGAGGATGACGTTTGGGAGGATGCCCTTCGGTAGCTCCATACGGGAGTCTGTACCTCGGCGTTCCTCCACGTCACCATCCCCTCGGAAGAAGTATAAAATACCGACCTGTGAAAATGTGAGGCGATCCATCGAACATATGAATATGTCGAAGATCGTACTCTCATGAAGAGCTTGCCTTGCAATTCCAACTACAATCGGTATGAAAATCGAATCTCTTCGTTGGTCCGTCCGAGTCACTGCCCCTTCACATGACGCATCGCCGCTCCTCCATGAGCCACGATGGCACGAGATGAAACATGACCACGAACGACGAATCCATTCGATTCATGGAACACGCGTGAAATGCGTACGTCTGGAAAACGTGTATCGTTTCCTGCTTGGACGGTACTCGGAAAAATCCGGATTCCGCAATCCGTCGCATTCCATTCAGGGCGGAAAAATACCTTTTAACCGTTTTGGGGTCAATATGGATTCTGAAAAATTTTCTCTTTTTCCATGAAAATGTGAAAAACGATTGAATGTCATTTCTTAAATATTGTTATAACCCATTTAATGATGGATAGTTATGAAAAATAAAATTTGTTGCCCTTTCTCTTCACACATCTGAAATTTTTTTCAATCGGTTCCTTTTAGTATGAATTTTGTTCTGCTTAGGCTCAAATTGGTCCGGATCGTTACTGAATTCGGACCGGATGGTCGGGGAATAACTGCATCACTGACTGGACGCCGATGCCGATGAGCAACGATGAACGGAGCCTAAGAACGACTTAACGAGAGGAGAACATGTGTAATTAAAATGGTGGCTGACAATGGCGGGAGAGACTTGTCCGGTCGGTGGTAAGACGCTATACTTGCTCTAAATGAATGGAGAGATGTAGACACGGGGAATTTAGCGATGCGTTTTGTTTTGATTGATCGAATTTTAGAACTAAAGCCAGGCGATTGTGTCACGGCGACCAAATCACTTTCGCTCGCGGAGGAGTATTTGGCGGACCATTTTCCTCAATTTCCCGTCATGCCTGGCGTGTTGACTTTGGAAGCCTGTTTACAGGCGATCGGTTGGCTTGTTCGATCGACGAACGATTTCCAATTTAATCACGTGCAGATCAGAAGTATTCGTGCTCTTAAGTATGGACAATTTCTAACGCCGGGAGATACGTTAGAGATTTTTGCTAAAATTCTCGAAAAGACAGATGCCGATTATGAGCTGAAGTTCCAAGGCACCATTCGTGGGCGTTCTGCCGTTTCCGGCAAAGTGGTCGTGCGTGAATGCGCTTTTTCGCAAAATCTTCATGGACTGTCGCGTGTGCCGTTGGAGACGACCGCGATTCCGAATGATCAGACTTGTCCGTGGATCCAGACTCATTTTCGGAAAGAGCTCGCTAAACTCTGTCCGCAAACCGCAAATCGTGAATCCAAACCGAACACCTAAATTTCCTGATAAACGTATCCATCCCCAAATCGACGTATTGATTTTTTGTGAGTCTTGACACGCTCGGCCGTCGTTGGTGGTTGGGAGAAGGGCGGGACGTGGTTGGTGGACGGGTACAGTTGTGAATTTAGGGGATATGCGTTAAAAGGGTGATTTTAAGCTATCTTTTTTTGTTTTAATTCTTGTAAATTCGGTATAAAAATAAGAAAATGTCTCATTGTTTGATTCGTTATGATCGATACAATCTAAAATTAGAGACATTCCTCATACCGAGTTCTATGGTAGGAATTGCCGAGAGTGATTCTATGATAGAAAATGGGCCTGGGTGGAAGCAAAAATTTCGTAGATCGGTATGTCTTTTTTCGAATATTCGGAATGATTCCGAGAGGGCGACAGATGCAATTGAGTAAAAAAATCGCGCTCGTGACGGGTGGCAGTCGTGGTATTGGACGAGCGACGGTCGAGCGTCTTGCACAAGAGGGTGCGACGGTTTATTTTCTTTATCAGAGTCATGCGGATGCGGCGAAGAGTGTCGAGGCAGCGGTTGCGAAGAAGCTCGCGGCGGCGGGTGATGGGCAAACGGGTAGTGCAACCGCAATTCAGGCGGACGTTCGTGATTTAGAACGGGTTAAGGCTGTGGTGGACGAGATTGTCGAAAAGAATGGCAATCGCATTGATATTTTGGTCAATTCAGCGGGCATCGTGCGGGACGGGCTGTTTGGCGCGATGACGGATGACCAGTGGAATGATGTGATTCAAACGAATTTAACTGGTACAGCGAACTGTTGTCGCGCGGTGGCACAATGGATGATGATGCAGCGTAGCGGCAGTATCATCAATCTTTCGAGTACGGCTTCGACCGTGCCGTCGCGTGGCCAGGTCAACTATGCTACCAGTAAAGGTGCGATCAATGGAATGACACGTTCACTAGCGAAAGAGCTAGCCAAACGCAAAGTGCGCGTGAACGCCGTCGCTCCGGGGATGATCGAAACCGATATGAGCCAGGCGGTGCGTGGATTGGCCGGTGATAAGATCAAAGAGGTGATTCCGCTTTCACGTGTGGGAAAACCGGAAGAAGTGGCGTCGGTCATTGCGTTCCTCGCGAGCGATCAAGCCTCCTATGTTACCGGTCAGATCTTCTACGTTGATGGCGGATTGAGCCTCGGTGGTTACTAGAAACGCTGCTGCAGGTACAAAATTTCAGGGGGCCATTTTTTACCGCGATATCATACGGGGTAAGTGGGATAATCGGGTAAATTTGAGGATTTGTTATTGATTATTTCGATCATAACAGTTACGATAAGTGGTAGTTCATACACAATGGATGGTGGTATGGGCTTCGACATCAGAAAATAAAATCTACAGAACGTACGAAAAATACGGAGAATAATCATGCCGACGATGGATGAAGTTTTTGCGAAGGTACAAGAAGCACTCGTTGAAGCTCTGGGTGTGGATGACGACGAGGTCACAGAAGGCGCGACGCTCGCGGGCGATTTGGGCGCGGAGTCAATTGACTATTTGGATATCGTTTTCCGTTTGGAAAAATCATTCGATATCAAGATTCCGCGTGACGAGTTGCTGCCGCAGGATATTTTGACGAGTGCGGAATATGTGTCCGAAGGCAAATTGACGCCGGCTGGTGTGGAAGAACTGAAAAAACGTCTTCCGTTTGTGAATTTAGATCAGTTTGCGGAGAATCCACTCGTCTCGGATTTTGCCAATGTACTGACGGTTGGCGATTTGTGCCGCTTCGTCGCCGCCAAAGTTGGCGCGGAGTGAGCGAAAGCGTCGCGGATTCCGTGATGCCGAGGTGTGGTGGAGGTCCCGCCAAAATGGTAGTGTCGAGCCAATGCGGCGGGCCATCGTTTTCACGCGATGTGGGCCATCGAATAAGACGCGAACCTGTCACAGTAAACCAATCGGTTTACTGTGTTTTTTTATGCCTGATGGTTTTTGATATGCGAAAGTCCGAACTGTACTTGTCGTTCAAAAAAACTGTTGAGATGGAGGAAATAGGGATTTGGTACCGATTTTTACAAAATCTGGTTTAAGATTTCGATCAACTCCGATTCGCTGAGCGGTCGTGGGTTTCCGGAGAGGCTATTACCTTTGGAATCGTGAGCAATGGCCGGAATTTGGGAGGCCTGGACGCCCAGCCTGCTGAGCATTGAGGGAATGCCAAAAGTTTGGTTCATCGCGACGATCCGCTGTTCTAATGAACCAGAATTCGATTGCGTATTCAAATGGGATTCCGTGTTGGTATGGTCTGTCATGGTCAACGACTGTTCGAGGGAGCGTATGGCCTCTGCCGCCACGATCGCGTTGACACGTAACGCCACGGGCAATAACATGGCACACGCCACACCATGTGAGATGCCGGCGTGAACACCGAGTGCCGCCGCGATGCCATGGGCCAATCCCAGACCGGAGTTTGCCAGCGAGATACCTGACACCAACGCCGCGTAAGCCATTGTCTCACGCGCTTCACGCAGTCGTGTCGCCTCTTCCTCACCGAGCGAATTGAAATCGGACGAATGGGCCGCATCCACCGAAGATAAACCATGGGAATCATGCGTCGAAAATTCGTCTCGGCTGGATGAAATCGTGGCGGCATGGAAAAGAATCGGCAGCGCATGAATCGCTGGGGCGAGTGCTGCGGTCGCCAATGAGCGGCAAAATCGGTTCGTACGGCAGCTGATCGCGCTTTCGATGAGCTGCGTAATCGCGTCCATTCCACTGGCGGCCAAAACTTTTGGAGGTAAAGTCGCTAGCAAATCAGGGTCCACGATCACCGTTTGCGGTAACATGGATGGATGTCGTAAACTTTTCTTACATGGTGGATTATGGCTTGTAATCACAGCATTTTTGGTCGCCTCGGCACCGGTTCCAGCCGTGGTCGGCATCGCGATCACGGGGAGTGGCGTTTGGATTAATTTTCGACCCGTGCCAAGACCTTCCAAAAAATCGCGAACGGAGGCCATTTCTTCGCCAGCCGATTCCGATTGGACGACCAGAGCGGCGGTCGCTTTGGCCAAATCCATCGCCGATCCACCGCCGACCGCAATCAGAAAATCGGACGGACGCAGACCGCGGCGTAACATCGTTACGGCCTGATCGACGTCTTCGATGGTCGGTTCACGCGAGATTGTCGTGAGATATTTCGCTTCGATGCCCACCTTTCGCAGCATTTGGACAAGTTCGTCCAAAAGTGCAGGCGTATGGGAATGGCTCGCACGGAATTGACGTGAACCCAAAACGAACCACGCACGTTTTCCGAGCGGTTGAGCGACTTCGGCCAGACGCTTTCGTACACCCGAGCCGAATAAAATACGACTTGGTAATACGATTTCTGAATTCATCAATGGCAGCATGGATGTTCCTTTGGCTAAGCCGCCATGGCCCTCCAGCATTGAGTTGCAAGCAGTCAACGGGCGCAAAGCGAATGGGGGACACTTGGGGATACGGAACACAAGTGGAATCGGCTATCCAACTCGAACACCGATTGGTCCGCCCGTGCGGACCGATCAATCCACCCGCGGATGCGATGGATCATCAGCCGAGGTAACTTTGGAGCACCTCATTCGGAGCGGGCCCGTAATCGCAAGGCTCCATGGACGCGGACGCACGTCCCTGCGAAAGCCCCCGCATCACGTTGGAATACCCAAATAATTCCGCAAGCGGTGCTTTGGCGTCAATCACCGTCAATTTACCACGCTGCGACGTATGCGTCACCAGTCCACGTCGCTTTTGTAAATCGGCGACAAAATCACCCATAAACTCATCTGGCGTGGTAATTTCCAACTTCATCACCGGTTCCAACAATACCGTTCCCGCGTTCTGAAGGGCTTGATTGAAACCTTCAGAAGCCGCGATTCGCAACGCCGTCTCGTTCGTTTCCGTTTCGCTGGTTATGATGCCCAACAGAGTCGTTTGAACATTCATTAGCGGGAAGCCAAACGAACCACCGCCATCACTCATATCTTTCAGCGCGTCGAGCGCGATATTCACGTAGTCTGGCGGCAGTGTTTCGAGAGCCGACGCATCCAATGCCGATAGTACTGGCAACGTTGAACCGCCTACAGGTACCGCAATCGGTTCCAACCGCATACGGATCTCCGCGTAAAGATTTTGACCGCCGAGATTGCGTCTGCAAACGCCCGTCACTTCCACCATCTTCTGAATGGATTCGCGATAACTCACACGTGGTTTGTGAACACGCACATTCAGCTTATAATCACGTACCAGCCGGTTCGCAATCACTTCCAAATGCAACTCGCCCATCCCGCTTAGCAATGTTTGCCCTGTCTCCTCATTTTCACTCGCGCGTAAGGTTGGATCTTGGCGTTTGAGCAGATCAAGCACTTCGGCCAATTTCTTACGTTCGACCGTATTTTCCGGCTCAATCGCCACGGAGATGACGGTCTCAGGAAATTGGATGGATTCGAGGATAATCGGATGCTGTGTTTCGCACAGCGTATCCCCCGTAATCGTCGTTCGCAATCCGATGACCCCCACGATGTCGCCCGCCACAGCCTCCTCGATCTGTTCCTTACGATCCGCTTGGATTCGCCACAGTTGCGGCACATTTTCTTTCGTATTCCGAACGGGGTTAAAGACACGTGAGCCCGCTTTTAATCGTCCGGAATAAATGCGCAAAAAGCCCAAATCTCCATGTTTTGCCGCTTCGATTTTGAACAGCAGACCACAGAACGGCTCGTCGGGCGAAGGTTCGCGTTTGATGGTCGCCTCTTTTTTCTCTTCGGTCTCGTCTTCCGTTTTAGCATGTCGTTCCAATTTTTCCAGCTTTTTGGGATCAAGTCCTTCGACCGGGGGGCGATCAAGTGGGCTGGGCAGATATGCGGCCACAGCGTCGAGCACCGGTTGGACGCCGATACCATCGAGCGCGGCACCACACAACACCGGAATTAGATCGCCATGAATCGTCGCCGTTCGTAAGACTCGATGGATCAAATCTTCCGGAATCCCTTCCTCTTCCAGAATTTTTTCGGTCAACTCACCATCGTACAGTGACAACTTGTCGAGCATGGTGATACGCCACATTTCGGCGTCTTCCCGCATTTCTTCCGGGATTTCCTCGACAAAAATCGCGTTATCCTGCGTGTCGGCGGCAAAACGGACCATTTTCATCCGAATGAGGTCGATTACCGCACGAAAAGCGTCTGCCGTATGGGGAGGGCCAGCACCGACCGGAATCTCCAACGCGACAGGCGTACATTCCAGACGTTTACCGATTTCCTCGAAGACTGCGTAAAAATCAGCTCCCTCTCGGTCCATCTTGTTGATGAACGCGATACGCGGCACTTGGTATCGATTCGCTTGTCGCCACACGGTTTCCGATTGTGCTTCCACGCCTTCCCGCGCACTAAAAACGACCACTGCGCCGTCTAATACACGCAGACTGCGTTCCACTTCCGCCGTAAAATCGACGTGACCCGGCGTGTCGATGAGGTTGATCTCAACCGCGCGGGTACTGCCGTCTGACAATGTGCGATTCCACGGAAAAGTCACACACGCCGATTGAATCGTGATACCACGCTGCTGCTCTTCCGGATCGAAGTCGGTTGTCGTCGTTCCTTTATCGACCATTCCGACACGATGGACGAAACCAGAATAAAAAAGCATTCGTTCCGTCACGGTCGTTTTACCGGCGTCAATATGAGCGATAATGCCTAGATTTCGGAGATTCCCGATATCGAGTTCTTTCAGTTTGTTTTGTTTAGCACACATGGTGAGAACCCCTCGATCCAGTCTAAAACATCGTTTTCTACAATCGGCCCGGTATAATGCCCTATCCTCATGGAGGGGAATTATATATACGAGGAAATTCTAACCGTTTTTTCAGAAAACACAAGAAAAACGAGAAATACGGAACCTATTTCATCCGGCAAAATCACGATTGCCCCCTCCACGCGGCCCGACCGCCCGAAGGGCCGTGAAAGTTTCTTGTGGGACATTGACGCTGCCACCGTCAGGTAAAAAGTTTGGGGCGGTTTGTCTTATTGAGCGATTTCGTTAAAATGGAGTGGTGCCTGTTGGTGTTCTCTCTCCGTCGATCGGGCGGAATGTTTTCTTGGAACGAAAGGTTTCTTACAATGAGTGAAAAAACGATTTTCAAACGGATTCTCGATGGTGAAATTCCAGCCGATATTGTCTATCAGGACGCCGATTGTGTCGCGTTTCGAGATGTGAATCCGATGGCTCCGGTCCATATTCTCGTCATTCCACGTAAGGAAATCGTCTCGGTGGACGATCTTCAACCAGAAGACGCCGCTCTGGTCGGTCGCTTGTTCCTCGTGATCCGAAAAATCGCCGCCCAACAGGGACTCGCTAAGGGATACCGCATCGTCACCAACTGTGGACCGGACGCCGGACAGACTGTTGCCCACCTCCATTTTCATCTCGTCGGTGGACGGCCGCTCTCTTGGACTTTTTAACTTAGTAGATGCAGGTGCCCCCCGTATGGGTTATCCACCTTCTGTTTTGCGGCAAATGCGTTAAAATAGATTCGGTAGGGTCATTTTTCCTAAACTACACCATTTGGATTTTTTACGATTTTCCCTTTTAGGAGGGCGTTGGAATTATCCGATGGACGGTGTTTGTCCAAAGGTCCTTCCCGTTCGTCGGCCTATGATGCAGAATAGTCCCAAGATCACGGAGAAATTTCGTTTTCCACGGATTCCTATAGAAAAATTCATTCGAGTCTTCGTATGACTGAGTCCACGATAGCAACACATAGTACCCGTGAACTTCAAGCCATCTTCGGTATTCAAGACCGATGGTTGCGTGAGGTCTGTCGTGTGTTGCCTGTGCAGATATTCGCCCAAGACGCAACGATTCATATTCGCGGGCAAGCCAATGACGTGCGTCAGGCGACTCGCATTCTCGAACAATTTCGACATAGTGCCATGCATCACCAGCATTTAACGCCGGAAGATGTGGCTCGTGTTATCGAAAGTGTGTGTCTCGATGTTCCGCCGCACGCTGACGGGTTTCTCAGCATTGGCGATGACACGCCAACCGAGGAAGCTGCGTCGATTTCCACTTCGCACACGTCCAGCCACACTACTGGCCATACACCATTGGATTCGTCCTCTTTTACAGTCTCTCCTTTGTCCGCGTCACCGTCGTCCACACCCACACTATTATCCACATCGTCGCCTCAGTCTCCGTCATCCCCGTCATTGCCATCACCAGCGCATACTCGACCCGCATTGCCTGGTCAGCACAATAATTCATTGGACGTTTTAGCTGTATCGGCTACTTCGGTACCGATGGTCTCGCGCGTTTTGACCAACCCGACCGCTCCGATGGGTGAAAATTCGCCGCGATGGCTGGCTGGGAATCGTGAACGCAAGGACCGATTGCCGCCAATGCGTTCCTCGATGATTGACGTTTTTACACGCCGTCCGATTCGCCCGAAGACACGTGGTCAAGCGGCATATCTCGATGCGGTGTCGAAACATGACATCACGTTTTGTGTCGGGCCGGCGGGTACGGGTAAAACGTATCTCGCGGTGGCGATGGCAGTGACTTATTTGAAGGAGGAGCGGATTCGCAAAATCGCGTTGGTACGGCCCGCGGTCGAGGCGGGCGAGAATCTCGGTTTTTTACCGGGCGATTTGCAGGCGAAAATCAATCCCTATTTGCGTCCATTGTTGGATGCGATTCGCGAAATGATCGACTACGATACGCTTCAACGGCTTACGGAACAGGAAGTGATCGAAATGGTTCCGTTGGCGTATATGCGTGGTCGAACGCTTAATGAGGCGTTTATGATTCTCGACGAGGCTCAGAATACGACCGTCGCTCAGATGAAAATGTTTTTGACCCGAATGGGCTCTGGGTCAAATGTGGTGGTGTGTGGCGATGTGACGCAAAACGATCTTCCACGTAACACGGTGGGTGGTTTACCCGATGCGTTACGACGTTTACGCGGAATCCACGGAATCGCCCTGCATACGTTAGACGCTTCCGATATTGTGAGGCATTCATTGGTCCAAGAGATTGTTCGGGCTTACGATGCACCGGAGGACGAACTACGTTCGCGTTCGGACACCGACTCGGACCATTCCGCAAACAGGAATATTTTATGAAGCTTCCCGGTAGTGGTGGTTTTCGTACACGTACAGAACGACTTGCGGCGTTGACGGCGAGCGCGGAGAAAGCGGATCATCTCTGGCGGCAATTGCGTCGATTTGATGTTTGGATGCGCATCGCGGTCACATTTCTGACCGCCGTGTTGATTTGCGTCATTCTTCGCGGTTGGGAACCTCCGTTTTCATGGCGTTATGGCTACGTTCCAGGCGAAATGATCGTTTCACGTGTACCATTTAAGGCGATTGATTCGCAACGGACCGCCCAGCTTCGAAACGAGGCGCGTGCTCATGTGCGACCGGTCTATTGTAACGATCCTGTGCAGTTTGACCTGCTCATGACCGAATGTTTTGAACAGTTGCAAGCGATCCGCAGCCTCAGTTCGATCAACGATATTCCGGAAGGAATAATGGACGCATTCCGACCGGAAGTAGTCATTTCGGAAGATATGCCTGAATTTCCAGATAGTTTACTGACTCCGTCTGTCAATACGCCGTCACATCGGTTGGATGCGATTTCCCCCCATTTACCTTCCTTCGCGACCACCGATAACGTCGGCTGGATTCATGGCATTCGAGCCGTTCCTTCCTCCATTCCAACCACTGCGGCCACGAACGATTCGGCCGTCGATGACGCCTCGGGGAATTCTGATTCTGCGGCAAACCAGGGTGTAACGGACACTTCTAATACGGGCGATTTGACGGTCAAAGATTCGGCTGTGAGTGGTTCCACGACGGCGGAGCCGGGCATTGTGGCGGGTCCAGCCGCTAAGCAGGAAACGCCTGGTGTGGAAAACGGAACCCTAGCGGTGGATGCCGGGAGTGCAGATGGACCAGCGACCGTGGACCAGGGAACGGACCAGGGAATCTCCGATACAGACCCCAGCACGAAAGGAATCTCAGCGGATGAAAATCAGTCTTTTTCGATGTTCTTGATTCCACGTTCACGCGATTTGCTCCATTATCCTGAGACGATTTCTCCAGAATTACGGCTCGAACGGCTTCGATTATGGCTTTTACGCGATACCGATTTGACGAATGTACGTCAAAATGTACGTGACGCGCTCGCCCCAATCCGAGAATATGGACTGTTGCGAGATTCCGTCCGTATTTATTCAGTCCAGGTGGACGAAAATCCTGAAATTACGGTTTATACGACCGATGCTCCAGATCGTTTGAAAACGGTGCTGCGCAGCGAGGTGCGTTTGGGTGATGGTAGTCGTTTGCGTGATGCGTTTGCGGCGAGGTTGCCCATCGAGATCGCGGAACCGCTCTCGGCGTGGTGGTATCGCCGACTTTCGAATCGATTTTCGACGTTGTCGCTGGATGAAGAAAAGACAAAGCAAGCGCGTGAAGAGGCTGCAGCTAAGGTGCCGGAAATTGAAAACACGTTTTTGGATGGTGAAATTCTCGTCGAAGCCGATCATCCATTGGGCGAATATGAACTTAACGTATTGCGGCAAGAGTACGAGGTGTTTATGTTGCGACGTCCTCCGGACCAGTGTGTGTTGCGTGCGACCGCCATGGTTCTGGTCCTCTGTATGCTTTTCGGCGCGTTCGGTGGATACCTCCGGCGGTTCGAACCGCGTTTACTATTGGAATGGAAAGCGTTCCTAAGTATGCATGGTTTGATTTTGACCGCTGTCGTTTTAATGCAATGGGCGTCAGGGAATCTATTTCGTGCAGAAATTGTGCCGATTCTACTTCTTGCGCAGATTACGGCGTTGGCCTATCGACGTGAAACGGCTATGTTGATCGCGGGATTATTGACCGCCATTTTGGCTTTTGGTATCGGACGGACGATGCCCGATTCGCTCGCAGTACTCGGAGTTGCGATTACGGTGGTCATGCCGCTTGCCTCAGTACGGTCGCGACGCAAGTTAATCCATGTTGGCTTTTTGGGCGCCGTGGTCGCGTTTTTACTCGTGATGCTCGCCGGTATTTTGGGGGACCAGCCATTTACCTCGCTCATTTCGTTGTCCTGTCGTACCGCTTTCGCGACGTTCCTAAGCTGTTTCGCGTTGACCGGGTTGCTGCCGTATATCGAAAAATGGTTCGGCGTGTTGACCGACATTAGTCTGTTGGAATTGGGCGATATTACCCATCCGCTACTTCAGGAACTCGTGCGTCGCGCTCCCAGTACGTACAACCACTCGATTACGGTTGGGGCAATTGGCGAGGCAGCGGCGGACGCGATCGGTGCTCGTGGGCTGTTGGTGCGGATTGGTGCCTATTATCACGATATTGGCAAAATGCTAAAACCGGGGTATTTTGTCGAAAATTTGGGCGGTGGCGTGAATCGACACGATTCGCTCAATCCGGCGATGAGTGCGCTGGTGATCGTCGCCCACGTTAAAGATGGTGCTGATCTGGCTGAAACACGCGGACTTCCTCAGCCGATTGTCGATCTTGTGCTTCAACACCATGGTACGTCGCGGATTGAATATTTTTATCGAAAAGCGGTACGAATGGTCGAAGAGCAGCACCAAAAGGAACAGAAAAAACTCCAAGCGGAAGATATCGTCGATCAAGTAAAAACGACCGGTACGGGCAATTTATCGTCTGTGTCGAACGATTTGAGTACCGTCTCCCAACCGGCAGTGGTATCTTCTACATTGTCCGATTCGCCTATTTCTTCCGATTCCTCGAAAGAACATGCTGTCGCGGATGCTGCTCCATCCAATTCGGCCCCGGCACGCACCGTACCATCGAAAATGATGGTCGATCCGCGTCGTGGACCACTTTCGAATCCCGGCATTTTGATTCGAGAAGAAAAAATACCAGCTCCGGACGAACATCAGGTGTTTGAAATGAAGCGTCGGCAGGAGGCGGAACGTGCGATTAACGTACTCCATCTGCCCGAGCCGAACGCTTCTGCCGTCTCGCTTCCGACAGTCCCCGCGACAGGGAACAGGTTGGTTACCGATACGTCCGACACACAAAATGTTTTGGCGGAAAATTCCACAAAAGAGAATACGAATCCTATCGAGAAAGTGGATCGTTCCGAAAATGTGAAATCCGAAAAGATGCACGAAAAGGTGGAAGAGAGTAAATCGGTGATCTACGATTTACGTGAAAAAGTGGACGAGACGCTGATTGATGAGTCGCTTTATCGGTATCCTGGCCCCAAACCCCAGACGAAAGAGGCGGGGGTTTTGATGTTAGCGGACTGTGCCGAAAGCGCGTGTCGCTCGCTCCAAGAACCCGGACCTGCGGCGATTGAAGATCTGGTCCGAAGCATCGCGGAACAACGGCTGGATGACGGACAGTTCGACGAAAGCGGTTTAACTCTCCGCGAATTGCATACCATCGAACAGACCATGATCCGCGCGTTGATTGCTCATTATCACGGGCGAATTCGTTATCCCGGTCAAAAACAACAGTAATGCCGGGCCATGACGCGTATGGATTTCAAACCAGCCAATCGTGTGATCTGTTCCCCATGGCGGATGACCGATGAAAGATGACAGGCTCCCGATGGAAACCTGCCATCTCATCCATCCTTAGAGACGCGAGATCAAAAGCCTTTTTTTACCTTGCAGAGTCTAGACGTATCACACGCGGACTTTTATGAGTTCCGTGTGATCCATTCGACTTTCCGGAAAATAGGCGTTTCCGTTAGCGACATCCACAGTTGCCTGTGGCATATGGTACTGTGGAATGATAGGTGTATGGCAGATAGGCTCTTCCCCAACGTCCACAAGCTCGCCAACAATGGCGTCGTACATAAACGGTCGGTGCGCAGCCATCGCAGTACGCGCGGTAGCGGCCACACCAACCGCGTCGGCAGCCACCATACCAGCCATAGTCCGAAAGATATCCGGAGCTATATCCGTATTCGGGTGACATTCCAGAAACGTATTCCGGATATGCCGTTGTATAATCCGTTGGTCCCGGAGCGGCCGGGAACGCCGTATCGAAACCACCTACCCACCAATCTTGAGCGGATACGGAAGTTCCCCATAAAGCGGTCAGTAAGATCGCGGGCACCCAAATTTTGCGTATCATCGGCACACTCCTTTTGCTGATGTCCATTAGCCGCCAAAAAAACTGCATCCTGCGATCGACAGTAATGTGACTGCCGTGCTCAATACTAAAAACACCCTCATCATCAAACTCCTTCGCTAGGTCAAAAAAGTTCGAATTCCCATTGCTTCGAGATCGTCGTTGGAATTTTATTCGACCGAAAACATATCCGTTGTTCCTCTTTCCAAAGGGGGACAGTATATTATGCGATTAGGTCAACCGAGGTTCGTGCCCATGGAGTGGATTCTATATTCATTCCATTGAAAATATGACGATTGAAAGCTTAGCCAACAGCAGTTTTGCGGCGAAAAACGCGAGTCGGAGCAACGAAAGCAAGTGGATATGGGAAAAATATATACTATTTACTGGAAGTGAAATTTGGATAGTCGATGCTATAAACTCCGCGACCGCGTCAGCGGACGATCCATGTCCGTTTACCAGGTTTACAACAGTATCGTCTAGTAAAAAGCACGAACTGGGATGCGGGGCGTCATTGTGCTGCCTGTCCACCGCCTAGAGGGGTGATCGCCACCCAACTTGTGCGGCAAGCTCTCGTTTGGAGTGGAACATCCGGCGGTGGACACACCCTAGTGGACATCCTTATTCATTTTTCCACCGGGCAATGCTAAAGCCTTATCCCATGGAAAAATGGTTGAAAATTTAACGGATGTCATGGGGTATTGGAGAAACAGGGAATATGAAAGAGGAAAAAGAGTATGGGATATGGAGGTGGAACTTTTTCAAAAGTTCCCTTCCAAACAACCCCCAAAAATTTTTTACCTGACGGTGGAGCCGCCAACGTCTAATGAGAAACTCCCGGTCCTTTGAGCCGTTGGGTTGGTGTGGTGTCTCGCCGATAATCATCCATCCTCCTTTGAGACAAATTTGCCATGAAAATTTTAGCTGTACGTTTTTTCAATTTGAATTCACTGCGTGGTCGTACGGAAATTCGATTTGACCGAGGGTCGCTCGCTCAATATGGTCTCTTCGCGATCACCGGTCCCACAGGTTCTGGCAAATCGACTATTCTGGACGCGATTAGCGTGGCAATGTACGGATGTACACCACGCTTGGATAGCAGTTCGATTGCGCAACTGATGACTAAACACACATGTGAATGTTGGTCTGAGGTGGAATTTGAGGTCGCGGATCAACAGTATTGTTCTCGATTCGAATTGAAACGTGCGAGAAAACAAGTCCATGGAAAAATACAACCATCGAAAATGGAACTGCGTCGATTAAACACGAATCCGGATCCGTTGGGCGGAAAAGAGTCCGAGGAACCATTGGATTGCAAGTCTAAAAAAGAGGTGCTCGAACAAATAGTGCGTTTAACGGGACTGGATTTTAGTCGATTTCGTCAGTCGGTTATTTTGGCTCAGGGTGAGTTTGCGTCGTTTTTGAAAGCGGATAAAAATAAACGCGCTGAACTTTTGGAACGCATTACGGGAACAGAAATATACCGTCGAATTTCTATTTATGTATTTGAAAAAAGCAAGGAAATACAACAAGAGTATGAAAAAAAATCGGCTGTTTTAGCACAAATTGAGGCTCCATCGGAGGAAGCGTTGCAAGGGCTTGCTCAGCAAAAGTCGGAGATGGAAAACGAATTAAAACAGTTGGAAATGGACTGTCAACAAGCGGAAATAAAACGCGATGCTATGGAAAAATGGATGGATGCGGAAGAGCAGTACCGCATAGCATCTGTTCATTTATCCACTTCGGAAAAAGCGAAAGAGGCCGCCGTAGAACTTTTTGAAAAAAGACGACTTGCCTCGAAGGCATCCGACTTTTTGCCGCAATGCACGGAATTGCGAGAGGAAATGACCTCGCAGAAAAAACGGCTGGAATCGCAGGAGTTGCTGCGATCGGAAATTAACGCGATTGTATCGCAATGTAACACGATTGCCACACAAAGGGAAAATGCTCAAAAAGAACTGATCCGGTGGACAGAAGAATATCGTGATCAAAAATTGATTCTTGAAGAGGCCTCGAAAAATGAACTGCAAATAACCAATCTTCAGGAGCAAAGTCATGCGACACGTGATGATTTAGACCATATTGAACAAAATTTTAGTTGCCAAATAGCTCTGCAGTCACAAGGGAACCAAACGCTTCAAGCGTTTCAAGCGGAAAACCTGCGCCTGCGAGAATATTTGGCATCGCACACTTCGCTTCATCTTTTAAGCCAATCCATGTCGCTTTTAATGGACAAACAACGACAATTTGAACAGTTCGATGTCCAAGTGATGGAGTTACAGGAAAAATTGAATTTTTCCCGGCAAACTTGTGATCAACTTGCGGAATCCATCAAAAAGTCTGCCTTCGAGGTCGATCAAGCTACAAGTGATGTTGGGGAAAAACACCAGGGATACGAGATTCTTTTTCAAAAAATGAAAAAGTGCTATCCCGATGGTTATGAGATGATAAGTGAACAAATAAACACACAAATTAAACAGATTCAGAAAAGACGTGAAACAGCGACAAGGCAATTGGAACATTTGGAAAAGATATTTCAACTTCAAAAAGAACAGACCTCTATCGAAACTGATATTCAGCGTGAGTCCGAGGAGCAACAAACTCAATGTAAGGAATCTCAGCGTTTGTCAGAGTTAGTGTCGCAACAAAAGAAAGTGGTGGAATTATTGCGTTTGGTACAAGATCTAAGCTCTTTTCGCAAGGATTTAATCTATGGAAAACCGTGTCCACTGTGCGGATCAGATATACATCCATATATCGATAATCAAATTTATCAAAAAACGGATTTAGAGGACTGTTCAGAATTCCATTTAGAAGACGAAAAATGGGTATTGATGCAAAACGATTTACGCTCGTTGGATCAGTCGATTGCGATGCGTGAAGGAATAATTCGAGGCAAAATGTCGCAATTGAACACGATTCATGAGCGACTTGCAGAATGCTCAAATCATTGGAAAAATGAATTTCATGAGCTGCCGATGACGGAGGATCAGGCGGATGAACTACGATCATTACTTCAAATATTACTGGTGGAATATCAAACTAATCTTGAAAATAATGAACAATTGAACATTCTTCAGCGTCAAATACACGAAGCGGAAAAAATTTGGCAATCTTCGGTCAATCAATTGAACGAATTTGAGAAAGTTTTGACTGAATTAAGACATCAATATGATATTGAAAAAAAAGGTTGTGATTATCTTCATGAAAGTGTTCAAAAAAGCATTAGTGAACGAAAAGATGTCTATCAAGCATGGGTTTATTTATTAACCGAATCGCACACAGCGATTCCTCCGTTGGGAAAGGAAAAACCCTTTTTGTCACAGCTGGAGTCGGAGATATTGGACTATCAAGCAAAGGTGAAGTCTCAAGATGAGGTTCAGAAAAAAATAGTCGAATTAACGATTCGATTGGAGGGTGTGGAACGGTTGATCCAGGAGTTGACCACACGGCGAGAGGCCCTCCACCAAAAGGAACACGAGGAAATCGAAACGCTGTCTAAGTTACAAGTGGAGTTACGGAGCCAGATTGGTGATTCTCCATCGGTATCGCATGCAAGGCACGCTTTGGAAATCCAAGATCAGGCCATACGGCAAACGTTGATCAACTTAGAAAAACAGTATGAATCGGTAAACTCGGTTCGGATGACCCAGGAAAAAACGTTCCGAAATATCAAAGATGAAATTCAAAAAGCTGAGGAAAAGATTCGACAGGATCAACTCCGCTTGAACGAACAAATTATCGCTTCGGGGTTCCAAAATCGTGATGCTTTTGAAGCCTCGATCTTAACTTCCGAAGAACGTGAGATACTGGATAAAAAATGCGCCGATTTGGAATCCGATCTCACTACACAACGAGCCTATTTTCAAGCACGCGAACAGATTTTGAAGAAGTCGCAAGAGGCTCTCCACACGCTGAATATTACTTGCTCGTCGGATGAAAACGAGACAAAAAAACAGTATGAACAAATAAATAGTTCTGTTCAAAAATATATCCAATGTAAAAACGAACACTTAACAAGGCTTGGCGAAATCTCGCAGCAATACACTCAGGCATTGGATCTGCGAGCAAAAAGTTGCCAAATGAACGAATCTCTATCGGAATGCCAAAAGGAACGAGAGCGATGGAATCTCCTGTCAAAACTAATTGGCGCGGCGGATGGAGCAACATTCCAGCGTTTTGCTCAGGGGTTGACATTCCGCCATTTAATCAGCAAGGCCAATCAGCGGTTAGTAGAATTAAGTTCACGCTATACGCTTGGATACAGCACGGAGAAAGAGCTGGATTTTGAGGTGATTGATCATTATCAAGCCGATACACGGCGTCCGACCTCCACGCTGTCGGGAGGCGAAACCTTTTTGATCAGCCTATCACTCGCTCTTGCGCTCTCAGAGATGGCTGGGAGTACCTCGCGTCCGGAGTCACTCTTTTTAGACGAGGGTTTTGGAACGTTGGATATCCATACACTCGAAATGGTGCTGCAGGTACTGGATCGTCTCCAAAACTCCGGACGATTGATCGGAATTATTTCCCATGTAGACGCTTTTCAAGAGCGAATTCCGGTTCGCATCTGTGTTGAACCTCGCGGAAATGGTATCAGTGCGGTTCGAATTCCCTCGAATGACTGAGCCGGTCGGTTGTCACCACCAAAGCGTCGCAAGCGAACAATGCAACGAGGAAAATTTAATACAGACCCGATATTAAGAAACGCCCGGCCGTGGGGGAAGAAGCCGGGCAAAAGACGAAGGTTAGGCAAGACTTGCAGCGGCGGCGATTCGATTCATCGCCATCAAGAAGGCTTCGGCACTCGCTTGGATGGTGTCGGTCGAAACGCCACGGCCGCGGTAGGTACTGCCATGGTAATCAATTTCGACGTTGACCTCACCTTGAGCGTCTTTTCCGACCGTCACGCTATGCACACGAAATTCTTTGCATTGACCGGTTAATCCGGTCAGCTTTTCGAGCGCCAGAAAAACCGAATCAATGGGACCATCGCCCTCTTCTGTCTCGACTTTGTGCAGCGTTTCTCCACAGCGAACCCACAATATGGTGTGTGGATGTCGATCTGAACCACACTCCAACGCATACCGCTCGAGCGTCCAAGTTTTCGCGTCGGTATTGCGCACCTGTTTCTCGATAATCGCCACCAAGTCGGCGTCATACATCGTTTTTTTACGGTCCGCGAGTGATTTGAACTTACTCACGACATCGTCGAGTTGTTCAGAAGTGAGTTGATAACCGAGGTCTTTTGCTCGATCACCAATCGCTGCGCGTCCACTATGTTTGCCCAATACGAGATCGCTTTTCGTTAAACCAACATCTTCCGGACGCATGATTTCATACGTCGTCGCATTTCGCAGCATACCCGCTTGGTGAATCCCCGACTCATGAGCAAATGCGTTCTGACCGACAATCGCCTTGTTCCGCTGCACCTGCATACCGGTGATCCCACTGACAAGACGGCTAGTCGGAACGATTCGTGGGGTCACAATTCCGGTAAAAGCATGGTAAAAATCTTGTCGCGTGCGAATGGCCATAACGGCTTCTTCCAACGCACAGTTACCCGCACGTTCGCCCAAACCGTTGATCGCGCATTCGATTTGGCCAGCACCCGCCGAAACGGCGGCCAAACTATTTGCCACTGCCATGCCCAAATCGTTGTGGCAATGGACGCTAATGACCGCCTGTTCAATATTCTGCACCTGTTGCTTGAGCATGCGGATCTGGGCGGCAAAAGTATCCGGCGTGGCATATCCGACCGTGTCGGGGATATTGACCGTCGTGGCTCCCGCCGCGATCACCGCTCCGACCACCTCGCACAGGAAATCTGGTTCCGTACGACTTGCATCTTCCGGGGAAAATTCGATATCTTCGCAGTATCCCTTGGCGCGTTTGACACCGGCGACCGCGTTTTGAATCACCTCTTCCTTCGTCATTCGCAACTTAAACTCGCGATGGATGGGAGAGGTAGCCAGAAAAACATGGATACGTCGCTGTTTGGCCGGTGCGACCGCCTCTCCCGCGCGATCAATATCGACGTTCACACATCGTGCCAAACCGCAGATCGTCGCACCTTCCACCTCACGCGCTATTTGACGCACAGACTCGAAATCGCCGGGCGAGGCAATCGGAAAACCCGCCTCAATCACATCAACGCCCAACATGACGAGTGCCCGCGCCACATCCAACTTCTCAGAAAGGTTCATACTTGCGCCCGGGCATTGCTCGCCATCACGCAACGTTGTATCAAAAATCGTAATCTTACGTGGTGCTTCACTCGTCTCACTCATCATCGGTACTCCTGACTGTTCTTGCTTCCGCTGTAAAATTCGGACTGCTAACGAGAGATCAAATTGGTATAACAAAAAAACTCACATCCCCAAAATGGGGCGTGAGTTTGTTGGATTTCTTTAATTTCTGGTAGATCGTCTCCGAACTTCTGTCGGGTTGGTCAACCAACAACCATCCCTAAAAAAGTTCCAAGCCCTAGAGAGGGTTTTGCCCCACCTTCTACCCTATCCACACACCCTCACACCCTCGCTCCGCTTTGTGCGGAGCCGGTAAGCAGGAGGCTCGTGAATATAGCAAAAGTTCTCATCGAAAAACCTTGTCCATCGGATTAACGAGTTCATACACTCGAAGAATGATACCGTCGTCTACTCTTTTTGTCAAGCGGCCTACTATTCTGTTTTTTCGGAAACAACCGTCAAAGGACTCTTTTCGCATTCAATACCATGGCGGTCATTGTTCGATCAACACCGTTGGCTGTGTCGTTTACTGTTTGAAATCTTCTCGCTATAGGCCGAATGCCCCAGGATGACTAAAACTCGAAGTCCCCGCCGTCCGCCGGGGCCGGTACAGCTGGAGCGGTAGGTGTCGGAGCCGGTGCCGCCGGAGCTGGGGCAGGCTCTGTTACTGGAGCTTCCGGAGCTGGTACCGCCGGTGCAGGGGCTGCTGCCGGTGGCGTCGCCGTTGGAGCCGAATCGTCAGCATCAAAATCGAAATCGTCCGCCGCCGCAGGGACCGGAGTGGTAGGTGCCGGAGCTGGTACAGGCTCTGTTGCCGGGGCTTCTGGAGTTGGTGCCGTTGGTGCGGGGGCTGCCGCCGGTGGTGTCGCCGTTGGAGCCGAATCGTCGGCATCAAAATCGAAATCGTCCGATGCGGGTTTCGTACTTGCGGCAGCCGCCTCGGTCACACGGGCTGGCGGAAATTTCTCCTGGTTCGTTTTGAGCGTATCTTTCGGATCTTGACGCGGTGCTGCCTCGGAGGTTGCCTCTGCCGGTTTTGTGTCCACTGCGGCGGCCTCCGCCGGAGCGGCCGGTGTTTCTACCGGTTTGACGGGATTTGCCGCAAGTTGGGCCGCTACCTCTTTACCGACCGATTCCGTCCAAAGCCACTCGACTAACAGATCAAGCTGTTTTTCCGTGATCAGATTCTTTTCAGGATTCGTCGCGTCAACAAAATACGCTGGCATCCGATCGTTATGACCGTTGTAAAAACGCGGTTCATCCGGATTCGCGATGAACGCCTTGAGCCACGCCTTCGAACCGTAACCGGTGAGGTCCTGCGTTTTGACCGTCGAGGTTTTACGCACACGCTTGCCAGCCGCCGCGTCACGCTCCGCAATTTGAGTATCATAGAACGGATGGCAACTATTCGTACAGGTGAACTGTTTGGCCAACGCAACGGTTTCGTCCGGAATCGGACCACCGGGAGCCGCAAATCGTTCGTCCGAAAGAAGTTTCATAAACTTCGCAAAGTCCGCCTTGTTCTGTGCGACATCCTCCGCCGTGATCGCGAGTTCCTCATCATAATCGTCGCTGTCCGGATCGCTGACCGTTAAAAACTGCGATTCGAGCGTTTTCATGAATTGGACCATGCTGCCATCTTCCGCATATTTGGTACCACCGAAGTAACGGGGCGACACAAGCTGTTTTGGATCGTTCAAGCCAGTCAACCATTCTTGCGACGCAAAACCGTGCAAATTCGGTGCGGACGGTTTCGGTGTTGTCAGCCCCTTGCCATCGAGATCCGTATATTCGTGACACGATACACAGTGTTGTTTGAATAGTCGCGGTCCCATTGTTTGTGGATCGTTCCAAAGCAGTTCGAGCGCCCCATCAGACGGGATTCCCGCTACCTGCGCTAACTCGACCACTCGTTCGGAGGCCGCCTTCTCAACCGCCAGCGATGCTTGGAAATCGGCGTTGATTTTGTCCTTTTCCCACAGTTGGAACGTCAAAAATGTGATGCCAACGAGCATGACCGCCGTCGCGCCCACCACCACAAAGTGACCAATCAACCAACGAGCAATCCACGGTGCAAGTAGATAAAATCCAATCACACAACCGGGAATCACGAAGATCGGGAAAATCTTGTAATCACCACCGAAGAAGTGAGCGAACTCATACACACCGGCTAAATACCAATGCGGACGCGCCGCGGCAAACGGTTCAGACGGATCACGTGGTGAACCGAGATGCGTCCCTCCTTGGTACCAAACAAACAGCACCAAAAGAATCGCCACACACAGCCATACCAGACCATGGATATTCCACCCCGTGCTTTTCTCCGGTTCACGGTGCAACATCTCCGCCTCGCGGATCGCCGCAATCCGACAGAACCACCAATGGGCGACCGCACAACCGATAAAACCGACCACAAACAGACCAACATGGAACGCTTGCAAACGTGCCAGCGTCATCTGCGTCATCTGTGGACCACCTACGGCCAATTTGTACAGATAACCGCCCACCCAGGGAATCATCTGCAAAAATTTCGTGCGTACATCGGTACTCCAATAACCATTTTGCGTCCAGGTGAGCAGATCGCCCGTGATATGCGACGCCAAAACAGCCAGCGACATGCCAACCGCCGACCAAAAAACCAACTCTCGCGGTGCTCGATATTTGCCCATGAGTATCAAATAGAGCAAATAGGCCCAGATTTCCGCTAAAAGCAGTTGGGCCGTCCAGAAATGCAGTCCGTGCAGTAGCCAACCGCCGCACACCTCGTATTTCAGAAAGTAAATGCTCTCCCACGCCGAGTTCGCACTCGCTCCGTAACCCATCCAAATGAAAAAGCCAAATATCACCTGGAGAATAAACGTAAACACGATCAGGCTTGGCATGACACCTAAGCCAGGTTTGACACCAAACGGAATCCGCTGAGTTTCGCCAAAAAGTTCATTCCAACCGAGACGACCCGCCGCCCACTTCACACAGGTTTTCCACATTAGATCGCCTCCTTCTTCGCCGTACCAAAGCTGAAATTCTGGAACGTCACAAACACGTCGTCACTCTCGACTCGCACTTCCAGCGCATCCAGATCACGCGGACTTTCACTCGATGCCTCACGACGCACGCCGTCCAGATCAAATGTCGCTCCGTGACACGGACAGGAAAATATTCCCTCGCTTGAGTTGTATTGGATACCGCAACCCGCATGCGGACATGACTGATGGAAGGCTTGAACCGTGTCGCCTTTGCGTCGAAGCCAGACACCACCAACTGGTTGATTCGGCGTGGTATTCCAACCGTCTACTTTGTCTAAATAGACCACTACACGCAACGGGGTTCCGTCTTCCGCGAGACCGGAAAGCGACGCGAGACGTACCTCCGAGCTGCCGCTGCCCGTACCAACGAGTGGGTCCATCATCGTGGTCAATCCGACTAACGCGGGTAAGCCAATCGCTGCGACACCCGCAATCCCGCCGACCGCTGATTGTGCTAAAAATTCTCGACGCGCCGCCGCACAACGACTACACGCCTCCTGTTTTGTGTCCGACATATCGTATTCTCCAGATATCGCCAAATTTACGCAACTTACCTTCCATTATGACACGACAGACCGTAGCGCGTCAAGCGTCCGAACACGAGTTTCCTCAAGCGTTTCGTAGTTCGTCGCCCCCGCCGCTTGTTGATGCCCCCCGCCTCCGTACATTTGCCGCGCAAATGCCGCACAATCAAACGTACCGCGGCTCCGAAAGCTCATCCGAATTTCGCGGAGGTCCCGTTCGATAAAAATTACCGCGACTTGAATGCCCTTGATACGCAGCAATTCATTGACCATATCTTCACTGTCGCTGCGAATAGCCCCCGTTTCCTGAAAGTCTTGCTGGGTGAGAAAGGTCGAGGCCAAAAGAGCGTTCGGTTCGACCGACAAATGGTCCATCACACGTCCAAACAGCTTCTGCCGAGCCACCGTGTATTGTTCGTAAATCTCTTGATAAAGTTCCGCTGGTACCACTCCGGTGTCGATGAGCCGCGCAGCCGCGCGATACGTTGCCGATGTAACAGACGAAAACCGAAACCACCCCGTATCGGTCGCCATCGCCGCGAAAAGCGAGGTCGCCATCACCGCATCAAGCAGAGGGAGCAGTTCCGCCGAGGATTCGATCAATTTGAGTAACACACAACCGGCTGCCGCCGAATGCTCATCTCGAAAAATTGATACCTCTTCACCGAGATCGTCTGATGCGATATGGTGGTCCATCACCATCTTCGGACCGCTGAACGCGCGAAAAACCGCCGCTAATCCGCCAAGCTGTTTCCACGCACTCGTATCGACAACCAGTATTCCAGTTTTCCCGTCCTGCCCCAACGCTATCAGCGACTCCGCGCTGACCAGTGGTGGTTGAAACGCCACCGTGTCGGAAGAAACGACCGTGTTGGATGCTGCGGCTGACGCGGCGGCTTCCCGTGCCGCTGGAGTTTCGAGCCGTTCAAAACGCCCCGTTGGGTCTAGGAATCGAAGATTCGGAGGGATCACAAAATCGCCCAGCAGCCGCGTCTTTTTTCCCAGTTTTTCGATGAGCATCGCCACCGCCGTTGCCGTACCAATTGCATCGGCGTCCGGAGAACCATGCGTCATAATCAGCCATTGATCACAAATGCGTAATTTTTCGGTAAAAACGGTTCCATTCACGGGATATATTCGCATAGTTCTTTCGATCGTTCTAATTTTTAATTGCCATAAAAACTTTATACTGACGTTGTTTAGAAATGGGACCGATCCAAACTTGGCTAGAGCGGTTTTCAGGTTCGTGAGCCTCACCATGGGCGACGATTGTGGAAAATTCGCTCTAATGCACACAGGCGTGAGAATCGTTCTAAACCGTTTGTCTTAAGTAAGGAATCTTCAAAATCAAATAGGTTGTCATAGCGGACAACGCAAATGTAACACACGCTAACGATATCACTTTAATGGAATCGGGTAGTAAAAACGAATATTGATACACCCATCGCAACCATATTTCGTGTACAAGATAGATGCCAAACGACAGCGGAGCTAGTCGATTAATAATCTGCGATATACTAAATCCCTTGAAAAATCTCCGGGATAAGAATACCTTCTCCGGAATTTTTATTCGCAACATCAACATAAAAAAAGCGATTGAACCTACGATAGTAAATGGATTTCTAGCGATTTTAAAGTATCTCAAACTGATACAAGTAGTGCCATAGGTGAGGATCGTTCCACAAACTAAAATGATTGTTATTAATGTAATCGTTTTAGTGCGATTATCCTCAGAAAAAATATAGCCAGCGAAAAAAAAGCCCCAGTAGCCTAGAAAACCTAGTGGAAAATATGGGATCACTGTGGGCAAAAACAGAGACATCACAAAACAACCGATCATAAAGATATATCGTTCACGTAATGTACAAACACTCATTAATTTACTAAAAAAAGGGGCGAAAAAATAAAGAGGAATAATCATATAAAGATACCACAAAGACCCACATGTCGGTTCGATATAAGCTTTTTTGAGTAGTTCGAACGTGTTATGGGAATTTGATAAAAAATATCCTTTCCAAATCGCATACACCACAGTCCAAAAAACAAGAGGGATCGGTATTTTTCGCGTGCGTATACAATAAAATTCAACCAAAGGAATGTTGGGCCTTAATGACAATAAAAATTTTCCACTGATCATAACAAACAATGGAACTGCCCAATGTGCATACGTATACGAGGTATAGGTGATACCCCAAAGCACGGTCCCCGGAGCGTAGAGAGAAAAGGCTCCCGATGCGGTGTGGTCAAGTATTACCAAAAAGGCCATTGTGACCCGTATCAATTCAAATCTTGGATCGCGAACCGTTGGCACTTATCTCCCCCTTTGTCAGAACACTGTGTTTATGAAAATTGGAATGGGAGACATTCTTTTTTCATCTTAACACACACCAAATACGATTCAAAATATCAGCCTATCAAAATTTTGCACGTGAGAAAAGATCAAGGCTGCCTTTGCCATAGGTTAAATGGGTCTCTTTTCAGGTATGCTGAACAGCAGCTCTTCATCA
>JAQVKF010000161.1 GCA_028694795.1 Thermoguttaceae bacterium
ATATAAAAAGGCAGCTATCCAGCAGGCGCTCAACTGTAATAGTAGCAGATGATTGTGGAGTAGCGATATCCTATCCAGCCAGCAAAGTCCGAGGATTCCGCCTATCGCAACTACAAGCAAGAGTACGATTTTTTCGGTGGTTCTCCAGTGGTCCCACATCCATAGTATACAAATAGACATCATGCCGAGCCATCCCCATGTCCATGGTAGGAGACCTGCGGCATGAGCGGTGACGCCGCCAAAATCGCGTAACGCAAGAGGTGATGGAAATGAATCGCTTACCGGAAACCCGAACGAATGTGTGAGGAAAAACCGACTCACATCACTTGCCACGAAAATAAAAAACAAACCCATGACCAACCAACTGAAATAACGATCAAACGCTCCAAAGATCGGCCATTTCGAGACACTCGATAGGGTTAAGCGATGGTGCCAGGGGATCGCCCCCAATTCCGGAATCCGACTGAAATGCCGAAATTGAACTAAGCATGTTGCCAAACGTGGACTTTGACCATTGATGAGTGCGGGTAAATATTTCACACAGATTCGTAATGTGGCCCAATATAGCATTAATAGGGTGAGTGCCAAGACCAAGTAGGAACCGACGCGAGGGTCTTGCACGACGTAATAGCACTCAATGGACAAGCCAAGCATGCGATTGGCATAGACGTTCACAAGGTAGATTACGGCTCCAATAGCGCACCATTGGCCCAACATTTTGAACAAACGGTTTTGAAGCGATATGCCGCAAAACCCAAAAAGAATGTACATTTTCAAAAATTCGATCCACGTTGCCTCGAATTTGGTATGGAAAAATCCACCGCCTATGCATACCAACATCGCGGGTATCGCACAGCCCAGCAAGGTGTAAATCAATCTCATGAGCGATGGGTTAAATACGTTTATCCATGTATCTAAATGGGCATCTGTCCTCGAGATTTGTTCTCGATCTATGGTTTGATGATCACGAATCGATGGCTTTTTACTTATATAAGAACGTATGAATATATCGCTGAGAATGCCCGCGAAAGCCATTCCTGCAAGCATACTTGGCAGATTGACGAGAAAATAATTGGTCCCTTCATGCAATAGACATCGCATTGGTAGAAAAACAATTAAACTGAATCCGATCAATGCGAAGATTGGACGTTTGTTTTTGATTGCGACAAAGAATGATGATAATGCGTATACTGATAAGGTGATAAGTGTATACTGAACAAAATCCTCTTTTCCGCGATAAAGGTAGTAACCATCCAATATCGCGACCTGAGCGAGGCTCACGATTGCCGTACTTAACGCCGCAATGAGCCAAAAGCGGGACGGTTTCAATCGGGCTGAATGGATGAGTATCGCCTTACGACTAAACCAGCGGCTCATCAGTAAATAAAAAGCGAAAAGTCCCAAAAGTTCCATCCCAATCCGCTGATTGAGCAAAATATCGACACTCAACGGTTCGCCCCGTGACACCGCGATGATAGCAAAACTGCTCAACACGGAAAAGAATATTGCTGTCCAATGTACGGATATACACCTTTTCCAGCGGTTCGCCGCAACGCATAACAACGCTGTTTGGGTGATTCCGAAAAAAGCAAACCACGCCGGTGTGTCCCGACTGATGACCATAAAAAACAACGCGGCCGCACAGGCGATGACCAATAAAAAATGGCCGATTAATTGGGTCAATGGATAAAAAACATTCGGCAAGGCTGTTTCGGTTTCATCAGAGGTGCGAACGGATTCACACGAATCTAGGGAAATGGTAGAATTTCCGCCGGCTTTTTCTCGTGTGTTTTTCGCAAAGACACGTACTGCTCGCATGTTCAGTATCTGCATGCCTAGATAACTTAGCAGCAAAATCAGTAGCATCCAAAAAACGGGTGGCAATGTTTGCGGAAATTCGGAAAATGTGATGTGTGCTTTCCGATAGATCGGCAACGCGAAAGCGGTACACGCAACAGCGCCGCTAAATAACAGCAACGCCGCGCCTCGCAGAAAAGAAACGAATTCTTCCATATCGTTCCATCTGAGTGATGGAAATAGACGATATAAAAACGCTTCAGAGTACAAATCAACATGGTGTTTTAACATGCGTTGCCGGGGTACACAGTGGCAATCTTTGCGAAGAATCGACACAATTCCAAACCATGTGATCAGACCTGGAATCAAGATAAAATAGATGATGGTGTGAATCCCCATCGCTACGAATGGATTTTCACCTTCCGATGTTCCAAATCGAAAGTATTGATTGATGAACAAAAATCCCCATAAAAGTCCCATGGAAACTAGCCAGCGATTGGGTGCTTTCGCAAAGAGTCGCTTAGATGAGGTGTATAAAAAGATACTAAAAATCGAAAGCGTTCCGAATTCAGCTAACGTTTGAGGTACGGTCAGCGCGTCGCGCTGGATAATACCCGTAAAACAGAGCGAAACAAGGAGGGTGGCCGTACTTAAAAAACCGATGCTCGCGTGAGGTAATTTCCATCGGGTATTGCTGTACATTCCTATCGTATACAGAAGTAAAACCAGTCCGGAGAACATCCAAAACTCGGAATGCGGTATGCGATCCAACTGTTCGTGAAGGCTCACAATTAATGCGATGGAACATCCCACGATTAGTAATCCACCAATGATTTCGCCCCAACGAATATTACGCACTTCTAAAAATTCACTGAAAAGCTCGCTCCACGTTCGACGTGAACTGGGGGTGGATACGTTGCCGCGAGGTGTGGAATGATCAGCGGTGGACGGATATACCATTGATTCCGGCGGGGCCCCTGGTGTAGATGTATGGATTGTGGCGGATGACTTGGAGGTGGAAAAAAATGGTGCGGGTATTTCCACCACCGTTGGGGTTGATGTTTGAAACGAAGGTTCACATGCCGACACGGCTTCTGAGACCATCGTACCTAATGGTGAATCGACCGTGTCGAAATCCTCATCCGAAGAGGCAGTATCTGAGGTCGAAGTGTTGGACGAGGCGTCCGGACTTTCCAGAGGTTGTGAAATCTCGTTGAAGGTGTGTTCTACTGTATTTAATGATAAGTGAACATGCGTCTCTTGTTCATATCGTCGAATTTCTTTTGCGAGTTGTTCGACCAACATTTGAGCCTGAGATGGATTGGCTCGCAGGTGAGCGGCCAGCATTTGCGGCAGTGTTTGATTGGAAATCGGTTGAGCTGGATCCGGAATGGGTGGCGGCGTCCACGTGTGTGTGAAAACGGTGGGTGGAATATTCCACGTGGATACTTGTCCTGCCGGATGGACGGCGTTCGGTTGGACGTTCGTCGCGTTCGGTTGTTTTTGGGAGGGGCCGCTTTTGCGAAAAATCGCCCACACGATTGCCATGATGCCTAAGGATAAGATGAACAGAATTTGGAAAATAGATCGTTCAGCCTCATGATTGGCAAAGGTTTTCAACAACCAAAATAACGGCGAAAAAAAGAATAATTCCATCATTGGCTCCATCTGCTTGAGCAGAACGGTTTTGAATGATAATGAGGTGAACGCGTCCTAGCTTTTTTGCGAACTGGACCGAGCATGGTCAGATTCCGATCGTCTGATACCCACGCTTGCTGCGTTATCATCATGGTCAACATGGTTTGCTGAGACGCGATACCGCCGCGAATTTCGCCAGTGATCTTTCCGAGCTTATAGTTTTCGGCGCAAAACCAACACGGTGACGTCATCTTGAGCTTCGTGGTTTCGGAATTCGTCCGCCGTTCGGATCACGGCGTCCGCAATCTGCCCCACAGACAGTTTACCGATACGGCTGAGCAAACTGCCCAAGCGTTCGTCTCCGAACATACAGCAAATCTCCTTCTCCTCGCCATTTTCGTCTGTAATGGTGGTCGGATGATTGGCCTCTGTCACCCCATCGGTATACAACACGAATTGATCGCCTGGATCGAGATGCGTCTCCAAAACCTCATATTCCATGCCGCTGAATAGGCCGCACATGGTACCGGTCGAATCGCCTTCCAAGGTTGCCTGGGTTCCCTGACGAATGATATAGGGACGATTGTGGGCGGCATTGGCGTAGACGATGCGTCCTGTTTTGACATAATAGTGCGCGAAGAAAAGCGTGACAAACATCCCCTCGTGGTCTTCGGAGGCTAATGCGTCATTGACTTTATTGAGTGTCTCACCTGGCGTTTCTTCCGCCGTGGCCAATGTTCGCAAAAGCGTGCGTGTCACGGCCATGAACATTGCCGCGGGAACGCCTTTGCCCGATACGTCCGCCATCACAATCGCCAGTCGATCTTCATCTAAAAGCCAAAAATCGAAAAAGTCGCCCGCAATAAATTTGGCTGCCATGTTGTCCGCGTAAAGCTCGAATTCCATACGATCCGGGAACGGTGGACGTAACATGGGAAGCAACGAAAGTTGAATTTGACGCGCGACATGTAACTCTCGTTCCACCGATTTTCTCGCCACCGATTCCGCGATACGCTGATTCACCGTCTCCCGAAGGTCCGTTACCATGCGATTAAATGTTTGCGCAAATTGTCCAATTTCATCGTGGCTATGGATATTCTCAACCTGTGCGTTGAGATCGCCATTAGCTACTTTATCCGCGGCAATTGCCAAGCGATGGATTGGAGAGGTCGTCCAAGCGGAGATCGCCACAATGATCACGAAAATGATGGCTAAACCGGCCAATAAGACGAAAAATTGCTGATTTAATCGATGATAAACGCCCGCCAGTACGGTTCGTTCGTCCATCACCACCGCTAAGGACCAACCCACCGATTGCACGGGAACATACGCGTACCAGCAGATGCCTCGCGTGCCACAATCCATACGCACGACACCTTGCTGACCGTGGATCATTTTCTGACCTAACTCACGAAGCTCCTCGCTTTTCCTCCAGGAGGCCAGACTAAACACGGATTCCGACATGATATATGCATCATTCGGATGCGAAATGCAGGTGCCCGTTGAACTGATTAGGAATAAATATCCACCTTCGGGGGCCTGCTTGGCAAGTTGTTCCTTCAATCCATCCAATGAAAGGTCCACCGTGACGACACCGGCAAATTGGTCATTCTCATAAAACGGTGAACCATAGGTACACATCAACGCATTACCCGCCCCGCTGTCGTAGTATGGATCGGTCCAAGCGGGATGATTTTGCAACTTCGGAAGAAGATACCAGTCGAATTCCTTATAGCGATATGCCTTTGCAATATCCAAATAGGTCAGCTTCGAACTATGAACCTGATTTTTCGTAAGTTCTTCAGAATGCGCATCCGTTGCAAACGGGGTACCCGGCGGTGTGGTGGATGCTGCCCCTGCCGCGGACTCCGCTTTTAATGTGTTAGCTGGCTTGGGAGGTTCGTGGGGAGTCGGATCCTGATGCGAGTTGGAAACGGTATTGGGGCTGTTTCGGAAGGCATATGGCGAAAAATCCACCGGTTGACCATCTCTCATATGCGACTCAAACGAAATTGTACTGCCATAGACGTCGTCACTCTGCAAAATGGTATGGGTCAAAATTTGATCCAATTTGTCCGGCTCCTGTTGTGGAAAACAGGTCAAAAAATCAGCACTGCTTTTCGAAATCTGAGCCACCGTCTTCAAGCGACCATCAATCTCTTTCGCCTGGCTCGACGCCACTTCGACCATATATGCTTCCATTTTTGCGATGGCGTCATGACGGCTCATCACATAATCCACCGCTAGGACTGTCATATATACCAATATGAGCGGAATACCAATGGCTAAAATTAACTTTAATCGAAGTGAGTATTTCATGGTTGGTCCCCTTGATTGGGATGTTGTGTCGAATGGACGGTCTGCGCATTGTCGGATGGCTTCCAATTCGAATCTTTAGGGGCTGCGATACAGGCTCCTACACAAAAATCTTGAAAAGCGGGAATCTCGGTAATGATGTCGGTCTCCTGCAAACACGCCCCTAGCCGCTCATAGGTCGTCTGCGGAAGCGTTCCCCAATCGGTTAAACGCTCTGGAAATTGACTGTGAATCGCTCGGAGCATCCAGGTTTGATGATTCGCATTCGAGTGGGACCAACCTCGACTGTATCGCAGAACTGTTTCCACGGTCTCTTCCTCGTGTGCAAAAGCGTATTGCCAACCTCGCAGCGATGCTCGGACGAATTTTTGGCATATTTCGGGATGCTCACGCCACATCTTTTCCGAACAAAAGATCGCGTCTTCGGGAAAACCTAGCTCGTAATCTTCCAGTCGAAACAGTCGTAAGTCTTCGGGGGTGAGGCCCGATTCGATCAGCCGATTGTATTCGTTGTACCACATGACCGAACAGATATCGATTAGGCCGCGCAAAAATGGAATGAGACTGTCGCTTTGGGGAATTTCGATCGCTTCGATGTGTTGCGATTTGAGAAATTTCTCTAATAAAACACGATGTTCACCACTCCAAATGCCGATTTTACGTCCGTTCATGTCCGATGGTTTGGTGATTCCCGAATCGCTGCGAACGACGAGCATCTGTGAGGATTTCGCAAAAATTTGAGCGATTTCCACGATAGGCTTGCCATTTACGCGATTGCGAATCCCATCCGCAAGCCATGCGGTACAAAAATCGACTTCACCGTTAGCAACGTCCTCAAAGGGCGATCGGTCATCATCCATCCATTGGAACACGACGGGAGGTAAACCTTCTTCTCGGTAGAAGCCTTTTTCTTTGGCCATGATGTAGCCCGCGAATTGCGATTGTGGAATCCAGTTCAAATAGAGACGAAGATTCTCGCGTTCGGCTGCATAGCCATTCGAACTCACAAATAGCCAAACGAATATCAACAGTCCACCCAAAGAAACGCCGGTTTTCAGATTTTTCGACGGCTTTTTTCCCGCAAAACCGACCCTAGGTAACCGGATAGACGAACGTAATTTTTTGAAAATAGGGGGCGTCAACATAAATTACCTCATGCATACGAACCGATTCCAAACGGCTTTTTCATCTTGGGTGATGGAAAAAAAGTCGATTAACCGTGCATTGCCATTTTGAACAGGATAGGGCAGACTCATACTCGTGTCTCTGGGGGCTGAATCATTCTCGGTTTGGTTCTATGTGAGACAGCGCAGTCATCCGTGACCGGGAGCAAACCAGCCCAATGACAATCTTAAGTATATCATCTATATTACCTATTTTTCAACAGAAAAACAGTAGTATTTCCCAAAAAAGGTAAATCATTCCTTTGGGTGGGACAAAAAAACACTGAACTTTGCAAGATTCTAAAGGAAAAACGCCGACGATGTCCACCGTAATGCCGTGTAAGATCAGAGATCCTGTTTAGAACGTGTTCGCGCAAAGTGGTGTTAATAAAATTCGCTAATTACGCCAAACGAGTGAGAAAATACCGTTCCGTTGATCAGAGCGGTCTTATAGTGCTTTTACCCGACGTTGGCTGCACCAATGTCCAACAAGAAACTCTTCCGGCCTTTTTACCGGTCATTGGTGCCGCAAAATTCCTAGGGCGTGTTCACAAAAACATGACCAAGAATGAAATAAATAATAGCAATCGGGGCAGTTTATATCAGTTGATATTGAAGTTTGTGCGTCTAGTAAAAAGTTTTGGAAGGGGAGTTTGAGGGGAAATTTTTTGCAAAAAGTTTCCTCTCATTGGTTTTATTTCACCTCAAAAAAGTTTACGCATTTTCGCAGAAAATGCGCAAACTTTTTTGAATTTTTTATCTGACGTTGGTACTTTTTACCTGGCACTGGTACAGCCGTCGCTCCGATTGGGGTGGCAATTTGTGTGAACACTCGCTCGTTAGCTTGTCCACTGTTCAGGAATGTGAATCACTTATCGATCGGTAAGGGTCGGGAACCACGTGACCGCCCGAACGGTTTTGTGCCGCCGTCGCGTTAGTGAAAACCGAGACACAACGTGCTCACGCTACCGCAACGGGACATTCCAGACCGGTGAATATGGCTGACCATGAAATCGTCTATTTGCCTAGCATTTTAGACATCCGGACGACTTTCCCATAGACCATGCAGATTGCAGTAGGCTCGCACGCGAGGTACGCCACCAGCCGCACAGCACGGAAGACAGCAAAACTCGGCTTCCGGCGCATCGCCCGGTTTGAGATATTTACGCTGGCTGCGTGTGGCCGTACAAATTTCGATCCACTCGATAAAATGTTCCGGCGTCATAGGATGTGGAACCGAACCCACTGTAATTTTGATCGTGTTCCCATCTTTATGGAACACAGGCAGGTGTTTTTCCTGAGCCGCATCTGTGGTGTTTTCGACCAATTGAACCATTGGTTCACCACAGCAGACGAGTGTTCCGCCACCCGCGTGAATGCCCTCGACGATATTGCCGCAAATCGGACATCGCCAAATTTCAAATTTTTCCTGCATGAGAAACTCCTTTTTTCTGATTCGACCAATTTTGAGTTCTGCTCTACACTTGTTCCATTTGATGTTGTGTTTTCGTTCGCGATTTGCCGTTACAAAACCGCTTTAGATTGGGATACCAATCCGCACCTCTTCAACCGAAACGGATACCCTATTCTATCATTGGAAGCAATCTCCGATTCCTGTCGGAACTTTTTGATGATTTGGATGTTCTTATCCGTGGAATTCGTGGAATGGTCTCTCAATCGTCAAACGATTTCTTCGAAATCTACTACACCATGTTTACAGACCGGACAGATAAAGTCGTCTGGCAGCGTTTCCCCCTCATAAATATAACCACACACACGGCAACGATATCCTTTCTTTCGTGGCTTGGGTGTTTTCTTTCGGATCGCTTGTTGGTAATAAGCGTAGGTGAGCGTTTCATCAGTGGATAAAATTTCCGCCACTGGTAACGACGCCAGAAATAACGTATGTGTACCCATGTCCATGGTGGAAATTACCTCGGAACTAAGCAGGGTATTCGCCGTCGTATCAAGATAAATCAACCCATTTTCGGAACGTGGATACACGCGATCTAGGCATTTTGGGGCCGTATGTCCACTTTGGAACCCAAAATGTTGGAAAATTTCAAATGGTGTACTTTGTGTCAAAATGGAAAGGTTGAATTTGCCCGTTCGTTGGATCATATCGTGAGTGAGATTGGCTTTGTTCACCGTGATTACCAACTGAAAAGGCGTGTCAGTCACTTGCATCACCGTGTTGATAATGCAAGCGTTATCACAATCACCCTCTTTCGCGGAGAGCAAAAATAATCCATACGGGATGTTAAACAATGCCTGTGGATTCATATTTTTCTCGCTCAACGGACTCATGGAATCAAGTGGACACCCCTATTATACTCATTTCACGGTATGAG
>JAQVKF010000162.1 GCA_028694795.1 Thermoguttaceae bacterium
GGAAATGCAACCCTACTCGCTGGACACACGCAAAACGGGAATCGCCTCGGAAGCCGCCCTGTTGCACGGGATTGGACTTGATACAGGTGTGGTAAAAGACCGAACATCGTGGACTTCCGCGAGTCCTGAAAATCCGATCACCATTGCGGAAAATACTCAAACATATCAGTCGGATACAGCTGAAATAAAATGGGATATTTCGCAGAAAAACGCGGGATTCTTCACGGCCTCATCGCCAAAGACCAAAATATTCACCGGTTTTATTCGAGGTCGCAGCATTGATTTTGGCAATATCGGAATCACCGTTGGCAAAACACGCAGTGACTGGGCGACCATTACGCTTACGACCATACAGGGTGAATCAATGGACACGAGCGTACTTGGGAACAGTTCAGAAAAAACGGTTTTGTTACTAGCGATTACAGGTGAACAACAGAACACTGGAATGCATCTTCGACAAGATGGAACTCATGTAACATGCAGCGATCAATGGGGCACATCGCCGATCCTTTGCGAAGGTGTGGCCGCGGAAATTTCTTTGCCCGTAGCTTCTGAACGTGTGACAGTACGTCCACTTGATGGTCGCGGAAATCCGGTCGATACCGCGGTGAAGCTTCACGGTGATGGGGTTCAAACGATCATCTCTGTTGGTCCTCAATATCAGACGCTTTGGTACGCAATCGAGATTGATGCCGCTCGCTAATAGATGGATAAATCCATATCGAAACCACATTGAGTCAAAATTGGTGTGGCTTCGGTAGAGTATGCGGACAGCATTTTTGGTTAAAATTTGTTTCTCGTTTGCCGGTGATACACATGACTTTATCGTCGCGGCAATCGACCATGCGGTGGATGACACTCAGCGAACATGCATGAGTGTCATCCGAGCGAAATACTAACGATTTTTCCCACAGAGTTGGTAGAAGAATCGACTTTCCGGAGCGATGTCGCCATCCGTGTACAGTTTCTCCATATTCCATTCCATGCTGCAACAGTTGTCGAGCCATTTGAATCGCAGGGCGTCCAAGCCGCAACCGGCCTGTTTCGGAACCGCTATCTGCAACTGGTTGCCGTCCACACGATACGCAACCGACGCGTCGGTTGCTTTCCACTGTGCACCATCGCGTTCCATCAGCACTAGGCCGGCTCCGTCCGCGGAAGCGGTCACACAAAAATCGGCTCCCAACCACGTATCCATCGGACTTTTGACATTTGCCAGATCCAACAACAGTCGCAGATGGTCAGGGGTACCCGCATCGTTGCCAAACTGGAACGACTCAGCCGCTTCCAAATAAAAATACCAATAGGTATCATCTTCCGCAACTTTGCTCACGACCAGATCGTTCCGTCCGGTGTGATTGGTATAGTGAGTTCCACCAACACCCGGCCAGTCACGTGGAATCGTTTCGCCGCGATGGTCTCTGAATTCGGGCGTCACGTCTTTCCATTGCGAAAAATCATTCGATACATCCATGGTATGGCGTATATCGGTCGCGTTCACCGTCGGCATCGCCGCTCCGCCTTTGTATTTGCGAATACCGCCGATCAGTTGTAAATAATAGTTATCACCATGGCCGTCCTTCATCGGTTCGATGTCACGGCTGTACTCACGATCAAATTGATCCACGAACGCAAGTGTTTTATCCGGTTCGCCCCAATTGCCCGCAATCCACTCATTCCAACCGGTTACCATAACGAATGGCGGCTCCAATTCGTAGACACGTTTCCACTGTTCGGCAAAATTCAGCCCCTCGTCGGTCGCCAATTTAGGCTGGAGTTGACCACGACAGAAACTACGTCCCCGCGCGTTGCCCGCACTCATATTCGTTACTTGGGCATCGGCATCGGTCCGTAAATTTTGAGCGACCGACACGTTGACTTGTTCGATATTTTTCGGATCATCGACATAACCGTAAGGTTGCGGATAAGCGGCTTCCCAGTGCCACGCTCGGTCGGTGTTGACCATTTTGAACGGCCAATGCGCTTTGCGAAGCGTAAAGAACTCCGTCAATTCGGCATCCGCTACCGATGGATCGCAAATCATCAGTGGTTTACCATCCCAAATGAACCACAAATCCTTGAATTCGCCGTTTTTATACAAATCGTCATAAATACGCCTGGCTGTGTCACCAGCGGAAGTATTCACCATAAACGCGATTTTCGGTACCGTTTCACATTGTTCTCGCATTTCGTTCCACGTTTTACACAGCGCGCGATACATTGGCGTATAGATCACTGCGTTGGTCGTATCAAAAATCACCATGTCGATTCCGGCGTCTGACAAGAGCATCGCATGTCGTCGCAAAACCCACGGGTCATCCGTTCGATAATAGCCGTACATCGGTTCGCCCCAATAGTGCATCGTACCGGTCGTTTTGCCCCAATACGGAGAATCGGGCTTGGAAAGAGCATCTGGATCGTTTGCCAAAATTTTCATAATATCATACGGCCCGTCATTCCATGGTGCTTTGACCTCTGGCCCCGCATCGTGCCACAGGAAATAAAACATACCGACCGTGCGATTTGGCTGCGATTTACCAGGTGTACGTGTCGTACGACCGAGCGTGTCGGTCGCCGTCCACGGCACTCCCGCGTTTGATTCCGGTGTACGTGAAGCCGGTTTCTCTCGCGCATCAATCGCCGTCGTGCTCAACGCCATGGCCACAAGCAGCACGGTCGTCAAGCGTTTCACGCATCGTGTCTGGGGTATCACACATTCCATTCGAATATTCCTTCATGTGAGTGGATATGGTTTCAATCTTCTTATCGTCCGTTTCACCGATTCGCCTCTGATTCGCGGGTTCCCGGGCGCATTTCATTCGGAATCGTCGAGCAATGTGATGTCCTTGGGATGGCGGCACCTTCTGCCAAATCTTCCGGACATAACCTATTTCGAACAATTTTGCCGGTAAAGTCGATTCTGTACGGCGGTCGAACAATCGAACTAGGGCACATCCCATAATTATTGTATGATAAAAAGCCGATTGCCGGGAGCGCAGCGACTGCATCGGCAGACTATTCACACCTGCTTATGGGTTTGAATTACCACTATCTAGGGTGTGTACGCACAAGTTGCCACGCCAATCGAAGCGTCCTGCCGCGCAAATTGGGCGGCGGTCGCGTCTCTAGGCGGTGGGCGGCCGGGCGTTCCTAACCGCTGCCGCCGTCATGGCGTCAACACGCCCTCAAAAGGGCCTACCAGAAAGAAAAAAGGAACGCACGGAGAAGAATTTCCAGTCGTTAAAGTGTCTCGCTACGTTTGGTTCACTCGTCAACCGGTCCCATTGCACCTGTTTGCGTCATTTTTTACCCCAAAGGCAACCAGCCATCCCTTACGGGGAATCCGCTCAGATTGGACTCGCAAAGACGATTTTGTGGCAAAAAATCGTCTCGATTTACCAAAATTCACGAAAAAAAGAAACGCAACAGAATCATCGAAGGCGGCGTACCACTTCCGCGATGTGTGCCGGACTCGTACCACAGCATCCACCGACAAAATTCGCACCCGCAGCGATAATCGCTTGAACACAATCGCCAAACTCTTGCGGTCCAAAGGGATAAGTCACCGAATCTCCATCCATGACAGGTAGCCCCGCGTTTCCTTTGATCCAGATCGGCAGCTCACAGGCCGCGCGATAACGCCTTGCGATTTCCGCAAAACCGTCGATACCCTGTCCGCAGTTCGAACCGATGACATCAACGCCCGCCGCGGTCAACGCCTCGGCCACCTGTTCTGGTGTATTTCCCATCATGGTACGGTCTTTTTTCTTTCCGGAGTCAAACACCAGCGATCCCACCACGGGCAATCCCGTCTGTTTAGCCGCCGTGACCGCACAGAGAATTTCCTGCAAATCGCAAAACGTTTCCAAAACGATACCTTCCGCTCCGGCTGCCGCGATTGCTGCACATTGTTGACCAAACACATCGGCTAATTCTTCGGGCGTCGTTTGTTTCATGAGCAATAATTTACCACTCGGACCGACGGAAGCAAAGACTTTCGCGGCGGTTCCGGCGACCGCACACCGAGAAATTTCCACACCCGCGTGGTTGATCGCCTCGCAACGATCAGCTAATCCATGTTTCTCCAACATGAGCCGATTCGCGCCAAATGTGTTGGTCAAAATGATCTGACTTCCAGCCTCCACATAGCTGCGAGCCACATGTTTCACCTTCTCCGGATGATTCAGATTCCAGAGATCGGGCGACTCACCAGGTTCTAACCCCAGAGCTTGAAGCTGCGTACCCCATGCTCCATCCAAAACTACGGGTTGATGACCATCATCCAAAAGTGCCTCAAGCGTTGTATGCATGAATCTATCCTTATTCTATGGGCCTCTGAACCACATGTTTCGCCATTCCACAAAGCCACTGCTTCATGAAACGGTATTTCATGAAAACTCTTCTCGAAAAACGGATTTGTTTCCTCATGCGGGAAAAGTGAGCTCGCCACCATAAAAGTATTGATCACCCTGAACAGGGACACGTCGCACCCACGGGTAATTTGCTGGGAACGACCTGTGCCGAATTGGGAATTAAGCAGAGAAATTTCATGACCGTTTTACCCGTATTGCGGAATTGATGCAGTTCGTTCGGCGGAACGAACACGGACACATTGGCCCCGATCGGTCGTTCGATAGTTCCATCGAGAGCCACGCCAGTTCCCTCAAGAAAGAAAACCTCATGTTCGAACGGATGGGTATGTTTCGCCGTACAGCCGCCCGGTTCGAGTTCGAACAACCGCATGGTAAAATTGCCGGCACCGTCATTCGGTCCGATCAAAATGCGAATCGTCGCACCGCTCACACCGGACGTCGTCACACGATCAGCGGGCATCGCGGCATATGGAAGAATTTTGAGTGACATGTTATCCCCTCGCGTACCATTTTCTTGAGAACCCGATTTTTCGTTTCATTTGATCGGAAGAAATCGGTTTCCGCGTTCTTCACTGGCAAATTCAGAAATCAATATTTCCCTTTGGTACCCCAAGAACCAAGAGTATCCCCCCCGTTCCGTGCATCCATTGTAATCATGATGGTTCTTTTTCGAAAGAGGGTAAGGACGATTTTTATGAAATCGGGCAAGCGTCCCGGGACCCACTGGTCGAATCTGCCGTTAAATGCACCAACACAACCCGACCACTTGGGGGGGCTGGAGTTTTTTATTAGACGTTGACGCTGCCGATGTCAGGTAAGAGGTTTGCGAATTTCCGTAGGAAATGTTTTTTTCGTAAAACTTTTTACTAGGGCGTGTTCACGTATAATCGCATGGTAAAAACCGATGGCCATGAATGAAATAACAGCAATTGGAGTGGTTTATGTCGGTTGATATGGAAGTTTGTGTGTCCAGTAAAATGTTTTGGAAGGGGAGTTTGAGGGGAAACTTTTTGCAAAAAGTTTCCTCTCACTGGTTCTTTACCTCAAAAAGTTCTACGAAAAAGCATTTTCGCAGAAAATGCGCAAACTTTTTTGAACTTTTTACCCGACGCTGGTACAGCCGGTCGCTCCGATTAAGGTAGTAACTTGTGTGAACACGCCCTAGACGCACAAACTTCAAATATCAACCGACATAAACCGCCCGACCGTCCGCGTAGCGGGCTAGGAGAAAGATACAAGACGCCGGATGGATTCGATTTTGACGGATATCCGCAACTTGCAACATCTCACAATTATTGCTTCAACCCGTTTTTTAACGCGAAGCCGGAATACAACGAATTCAAGGATAAGATGGTTTTTGTCTATTCTTTGGGGAAGAGACTTTTTTCAGTGATTTCCGAGAAGGCTAGACGATAGAAATGGAGAGTGTGTAATAAGGCGGGGATTGAGCTTTCGGTCAACCCCTCGTATTTTCTTTCTGCGGTAAGGATCCAAAGCATGAAAAAGAACCTGTCGGCAATGCTGGGAATTGCCTGTATGTGTGCGATGTTAAGTGGTTGCGGTGCCCATTACGTGAGCGAATCGAGTGTGATGATGCCCTCCACGGGAACCACCGCGAAAGCTACGACCTGTCCTAAGTGTGAACAAGAAGCGGCGGGTGCTGCAAGTGAAGTCGTCGTCGATGACGGCGTGATGACCGATGGCGAGGTGGTAGCTCCTGGTGTCGTCGGGTTGCCAATGCCGGTCTATGCCGGTCCACAGCTGGACCAAAAAGCAATGAATCCCGATGCGTGGATGCTTGAACACCGTGGTTACACCCCGTTCAGCCCGGTGTATAACGTCTACAGTGGTCCGGTTGCGGGCACCCCTGGTGCACCGATGATGGACCCGTTCTATGGACCGCTGGCTGGACCGTTTAGTCAAATTCCATCTGCTCAACCGGCTCCGGGACTCACCGACGGACCGTACATATTCCGCGGCCCACGTGACTACCTTGGCGATATGAGCAAGATGCCCCCGCTCGGACCGTAACGTGCATAGGGTGTTGTGCGATGGAATGCGTGAAAATTGTCCGACACTGGAAAACGGGGCCGCGTGGTGCGGCTCCGCGACCGTAATGGACGGTAGGCTCGCGCGGCAACATGAACTCGCAGAACACGTTGCCGCTGCCTAGAGGAGTTGCCGTCCAGAGAAACTGCCACCTAGAGAATGAGCATGGCATCGCCGTAGCTGAAAAATCGATATCGTTCGGCAACTGCGTGTGCGTATGCCCGCTTTAGCAGCTCGTTGCCGCCGAACGTCCTCACGAGAACGAGCAGTGTCGTTTTTGGAAAATGAAAATTCGTGAGCAGGGCGTCCGCCGCATGAAACTCAAATAATGGACGGATAAACAGGTCTGTTTCGCCAATAAACGGGGCGATCTCGCCACCCCGCGACGCCGTTTCGAGAACACGCATAGCCGTCGTACCAATCGGAATGATACGTCCCCCGCGAGCCTTACAGGCTTGCAACTGCTTCGCCGTTTCCGGCGTCATCCGAATCCATTCCGTGTGCATCGGGTGATCGGCGAGCCGTTCGGAGGTGATCGGCTTAAATGTTCCCATGCCGACATGCAGTGTCACGTACGCGATTTCGACGCCGCGTTGCCGAATCTGTTCCAACAGCGGCTCGGTGAAATGCAATCCCGCAGTCGGTGCGGCGACCGAGCCGGGTTCCTTCGCGAAAACCGTCTGATAAGTGTTTCGATCTTCCGTCTCAGCCTCGCCGTGCCGAATGTAAGGTGGAAGCGGCACACGTCCAATCTGTTCAAGAAACGCGAATGGTTCGGTAATCGCCATCTGCCTGAGAACATTTTCCTCCGGACAGGCGCCACCATTCGCTTCGGGGCGTCGCCGTGCCGCGGCCTGTTGCTGCCGTTGCAAATCGACTCGCTGCTGCGGCGTCAGATGCGGTGGAGCGTTCGGATGGGTCGCGCGACGTTCGCCAAGCTGAATTTCATCCATCGCGTCACGGGCGTCAAGCTCTACAACCCATGGTCGCATCAGCGTTTCACCCGTCTCCAACCGGTCGAGATACTCCAATCGATAAAGCGTTCGAATCGGTTGACCTGCCGTTGTGTTGGCCGCTTGGTTCGACTGAATATCGGACGGGGCTTCGAGCGTAATCCGTTCACCAGGTTGGAGTTTTCCCCGTGTTTTTCCCAGAATTTTCCACACCAACCCGACTCCGTCCGCCGCAGGTTGAGAACCGAGAAACAGGCCTTCCCAATGGCCACCCGTCCGTTGTCGGAAACCGACCAACCGTGCGGGAATCACACGGCTGTCGTTCAGGACGAGACAATCGCCTGGTTGCAAAATCTCCGGTAAATCACGGATATGCCGATCGCTAAGCGTCTGATGTTGGCGATCGCAAACGAGCAACCGCGCAGCCGTGCGATCGGTTAATGGATGTTGCGCAATCAAATCTTTCGGAAGGTCGTAATCGTAAGCGTCGAGTTCGTTCATGGCTCTCTTCAGGGGTTAGGGGCGTCGATTCTTCCTTGGGATAATTCACGGAACCGAAACCGACGGTCCACATTGGAAAATGCCCGCGATGGAAAAACGGCCTAGCAAGCATTTCTGACGGGCTACCTACCGTTCGATTCCGTATGAATGAAACCACACTCGCCCGCGATTCCGGACGGACGAAGGGATTTTCCAATTCAACCACTTTCCACCAGATTCCAATCGGCCAATCGGTACCATGGCCATCGACCATCGGAATCCGCTATGTAGGAATCATGGTATCAGTCTATTGCACAGAGCCGCATTTTCCACCGGAATCCGTATATTTTACGGCGATTCGACATTCACGCTAGACGGTTCGACCGTTTTTCCATTTTCCAACGAGTACGGTTTCTCGCCGAAATTCACCGTGACCACCACCCCATTGGCAAAAGTAGTCTGTTGCACCGTGCGATCCGCCGTCAACACACAATGGTCGGTCATCTCCACATCGCCTGTCAAACGCGAAACCGGTTCGGCAATCCGATAACTTTCCACAAATCGCTCACGATTTTTTCGCCATTCCTCACGGGTAAACATGTACATCGGCGGCACTCCGTACAGCGCATTGAACAGATCGCGTTTGCCCCATAACGATGGTAATTTATTGTTATAATCGCCCCAATACCAGTACGAAACCGTACAATCGTGGTAGACGAGCTCCCACAGAGGCAGTCGATATTTTTCGCCCAACTGATATTTTTCGACCAGCGGAGGCACGTCGTCCCATTTTCGCATCATATCCCGACCGGATTCCGGAACACGATACGGTCCGAGACTCATCATACCTTCGTAAAAATCGCAGAACGGCACCGATGCTTCGTGACCGGTTTCACTTCCACAGACGAGCTGGAACTTCTCGCCCATCATACCGAGCAGCCGCATTTTCCACATTTTGCTGTCAGATCGAGTCATCGGATGGTCGGGATGATAGCAATCTTGCCAAGGTGCGGCCACGGTCGTATCGAGAAATCGCGCGTGGTACGGTTTCGTTTTGAGTTCTTCGGCAATCCGCTTTTCGGCGTATGGCAACGCACGACTGTCACAGATGACTGCGCACGGAATCCGCGGTTGCGTAGTATCTTTTGGGGTCACTTCCCATCCTTTACGCCAGCTTCCATCGGCATTGAGCACGATATCGTTGGGCCATGCCGCGGTCACCCAATCGCCATGAGCACCGGGCAGTTTAGAAAATTGAGCAGGGTCCATAATATCTTGATAAATGTCGTATCGGCTCGTCAGCACACCTGGTAATGCGTTCATCGCGGTAAGTTCTTCCGCGGAACCACCACCGCTCCAGAGAATCCGATTGATTCCCGCCCCCTGTAATTCTTGAACGAACTCG